>NZ_JBFUKW010000015.1:0-151678 GCF_056400665.1 Variovorax sp. P5_A3
GAGAGTTCTTCGTCGGGTAGCCCAACTGGCGAATGGTCGCCCCGATTCGCTTCCCCAGTTTGATGTAGAGCTTGACCGCCCGAATGCGGTCGTCGTATGAATACATGAACTACCTCCAGAGGTAGTCCAAGATTTCTGCCGCACCCCCACCCCGGGGGCCTCCTTTGATGCGCTGCTCGGACGCGTAGGCCGGAGGCCGAAGCGGCTGAGCAGCGCGCGCCGGTCATGCCGCCGGCGTTGCCCTCCTTGCTGCCTGGCCGGCCTTGCGTTTGGCGCCTTGCGCCGCCGGAACGGCGAGGGCATTGGGCGTCACGGTGCCCAGGGATCTCGTGGAACGTGCGGACTCGGTCGTCAGATGATGGCCGCCGGCCGTTCCGGGTGACGCGATCCCGGCTCTCAGGACCGTGCCCTGCTTCAGGCCCTCCTCGCGATCCTGACCATCATCGCTGTCGTCCTGTACGCAGGCGTTCACGAGCGGGCCGGGGCACTCCGAGCGGAACTGCACGAATCCCAGGGCGCTCCCGACCGCCGTCATGCCTACAAACAACAGCCACGCGATCACCGAAGGCCAGCGGCGCGCGGCCCACCGGCGTGCGAAGTGCTTCTCCCACCGTCCGTCTGCGGGCTGGCCCTCCAGTTCCTTGAGGTAGACCCCGAGCACCGAGATGTGCCTGCGGATGGCCAGCCCCTTCAGGCTGCCGTACGCGGCGATGGCGACGGGGAGCAGCCACGCCAGGCCGGCATAGCCCGCCAGGATCTCCGCGTGGGTCGCCAGCCAGGCGAGCACGGCGGTAGCGCCGACGAAGCACGCGCGCTCGAGCAGGGCCAGTTCCGCCATGCATCGCGTCGCTTCGTCGTGAAGCGATGCGTATTCGTCGTTCTGCGGTGTTGGTTCGGTCATGGGTTCCTCTTCTCAGCGCAAATAGGCCTGCACGAGCGCAATCCAGTAGCTCGCGGTGCTGGGAAGGATCTCGTCGTTGAAGTCGTAGCCGGTGTTGTGCACCATGCAGCCCGGACCGCTTCCCGGCTTGCCGTCGCCATTGCCGACGATGAAGTAGCTGCCCGGCACGGCGTTCAGCATGAACGCGAAGTCGTCGCTGGCCTGCAGCGGGGCCATGTCGGGGATCAAGGCGTTTTCACCCATCGCTTCGACGGCGACCTGGCGCGCGAACGCGGTGGCGGTCTCGTCGTTCACGCAGGGCGGCATCTTCCACTGGTAGTCCACCGTCGCGCTGGCGCCGTGCACGGCGGCCTGGCCCTGGGCCATGGCGATGATGCGGTCGCGCAGGAATGCGCGGACTTCCGGCTTTCGCGCGCGGATCGACAGCTTGAGTTCGGCACTGGTGGGAATCACGTTGGGCGCCTTGCCGGCGCTCATCGCGCCCACCGTGACGACCGCCATGTCGTTGGGGTCGACCTCGCGCGACACCAGGGTCTGCAGCGCAAGGATCAAATGCGCCGCGACCATGATCGGATCGACCGTCGTGTGTGGCATCGCGCCGTGGCCACCCCTGCCTTCGATGGTGACGACCGCTGTGTCCGACGAGCTGTAGATCACGCCCGGCAGGAAGCCGAACCGCCCCGCCGGAAAGCCGGGCTCGTTGTGAAAGGCATAGACCGAATCGCACGGAAAACGGTCGAAAAGGCCGTCGTCGACCATCCTCTTCGCGCCCATCAAGCCTTCCTCGGCCGGCTGGAAAATGACATTGAGCGTGCCGTCGAAGGACTTCGTGGCCGCCAGCAACTGCGCCGCGGCGAGCAGCGTGGCCGTGTGGCCGTCGTGGCCGCAGGCATGCATGGCGCCGGGCTTGCGGCTGGCCCAGGACAGGCCGGTGGTTTCGGTCATCGGCAGCGCATCCATGTCGGCACGCAGTCCCAATCTTCTGGCGCCGTCACCGACCTTGAGCGTGCCGACCACACCGGTGCCGCCGAGTCCGCGATGGACCGCGTAACCCCATCGTGCCAGGCGCTCGGCCACCAGGTCGCCGGTCTGGAACTCCTCGTAGCCGAGCTCCGGGTTTGCGTGAATCTGCCGCCGCAGGCCGACCATCTCCTCGGTCGAATCCCGGATGCCGGGGTGAATGGGAACTGAAATCATCGGAGCACTGCCTTCCATCGCTGCGGTCGCATTTTCCACGCCAATAATGTGGACCGCCGCCGTGGCCTCGATATTGCTTCTCGAAGCGGCTGCTCCTGCAGGCCTCCCTTGCGACGATGACCCACTACTACCAGAACCCTACGCCCCCCTTCCTGACGCGACGCCAGTTGACCCTCGGCGCACTTGCCGTGGCCGGCGGCGTCGCCACCACGCGCCATGGCCGTGCGGCCACCGGGAAGGGCACGGCCGTGCTCGCGATCGACGCCGATCCGCCGACGCTGAACCTCGGCACGACCACCGACTTCGCGGCCGGCGACGTCTCGGCCAAGATCCTCGAAGGCCTGGTGTGGCTCGACCCGCAGTACAACCCCAAGCCCTCGCTCGCCACCGCGTGGACGATCTCGCCCGACGGCAAGACCTACCGCTTCACGCTGCGCAAGGGCGTGAAGTGGCATGACGGCAAGGACTTCACGAGCGCCGACGTCAAGTTCACATTGACCGAAGTCGTGGGCAAGCTGCATCCGCGCGCGGCTCCCGTGTTCAAGAACCTCGGCATCGAGGTCGACACGCCTGACCCCCAGACCGTGGTGATCCGGTTGCAGAAGCCCTACGCGCCTTTTCTTTCGCAGATGACGGTGTTCGACGCACCGATGCTGCCACGCCACCTTTACGAAGGCAGCAACATCGGCACCAACCCCGCCAACCAGAAGCCGGTGGGCACCGGCCCTTTCAAGTTCGGCGAATGGAAGCGAGGGGCCAGCATCAAGCTCGTGCGCAACGACCAGTACTGGGACGGCGACAAGCCCTATCTCGAATCGATCATCTTCCAGGTGATTCCGCAAGCGGCCAACCGTGTGCCCGCATTGCAGACCGGCGAGATCGACGAACTGCTCGACTTCTACACCCCGAAGCCCGAAGTCCCGCGCATCCTCGCCGACAAGAACCTGGCGCCGCGCCGCGGCGTGAACATCCCGGCGGTCTACTTCCTGATGTTCAACACGCAGTCGCCCCTGTTCTCGAAGCTGGAAGCGCGCCATGCGGCAGCCCTGGCGATCGATCGGCAACGACTTGTCAAGCAGGCCATGAACGGCATCGCACGGCCGGGCGCGGGTGCCTTCGGCGACGGCTTCAAGTGGCTACTCGACGAAGACGTGAGCTACGCGAAGAAGTACCCGCTCGATCCGGCGCGCGCCAAGGCCCTCTTCGAAAAGGCCGGCGCCAAGCCCGGCAGCACGACGGTGCGCATGCCCTTCGACGCAAGCCGCGCCCAGATGCGCGCGCAGTCGCAGATCATCCAGGACAACCTCCGGCAAATCGGCCTCGAAGTGAAGCTCGAGCCGCTGGAGCGCTCGGTGTACTACGAGCGCGTGTTCGCCAAGCGCGACTACGACATGATGCTGGGCTCGTACTTCTCGGCAGGCGATCCGGCCATCGGCTACACGCGCCTCTACAACACCTATACCGGCACCGCGCCCAACACCAATGCCAGCGGCTATTCGAACCCAAAGGTCGACGATCTGCTGAGTCGCGCCGCCACGGCCACCGATCGCGACCTTCGCGCCAAGCTCTACAAGGAACTGCAGGTGATCCTCAACGAGGACCTGCCGACGCTGGTGCTGTTCGACGAGGAGACGGTCGACACGGCGAGCAGGAAGCTCACCGGCGTTTTCCCGGCGCTCGATGCGCGCGACCAATGGGCCGGCGTGAGACGTCAAGACTAGCCGGCCCGGCCTGATGTCCTCCTTCATCTTGCGGCGCCTGCTGCATGCGATCCCGCTGCTGCTCGCGGTGGTGGTGCTCAACTTCCTGCTGATCGCGTTCACGCCGGGCGACCCGATCACGCTGCTCGTGGGCGACTTTCCCGCACCTCCCGAATACCTGGACCAGATGCGCCGCGAGTTCGGGCTCGACCAGCCGGTGTGGATCCAGCTCCTGCGCTATCTGGGCAAAGTGGTGCAGGGCGACTTCGGCTATTCGTTCGCCAACCAGCAGCCGGTGGCGACGCTGATCCTCGACAGGCTGGGCGCCACGCTGGAACTCACCATGAGTGCGCTCGCCTTCGCCAGCGCGCTGGGGATCGTGTTTGGCGTCATCGCCGCCCGTTCGGCCGCACACGGGGGTCGTGGGCTGGTCGACTCGGCGATCCAGGGCGTCTCGTCCGCCGGCTATTCGATTCCGGACTTCTGGCTCGGCCAACTGCTGATTCTCGTGTTCGCGATCTGGCTGGGATGGCTTCCTTCGCAAGGCAACAATCCCGTGCGCGGCACGCTGCCCGGCTTCGACGGCTTCGTGCAGCACCTGTCCTACCTGGTGCTGCCGGCTTTCGCGCTGTCGCTGCGCTACCTCACGCTGATCACGCGCATCACGCGCGCTGCGATGCTGGAGGTGATGAACGCGGACTTCATCCTGGCTTCGCGATCGCGCGGCGCTTCCGAGTGGACCGTCGTCGTGGTGCACGCGCTGCGCAACGCAGCAGCGCCGGTGCTGACCGTCATCGGCTACAACGTCGGCTTCGTGCTCGCGGGGTCGGCGCTGATCGAGGCGGTGTTCGCATGGCCTGGCATCGGGCGGCTGCTCTATGAATCGATCTCGAAGCGCGACTATCCGGTGATGCTGGCCATCCTGCTGATGGTGTCCGTCACGGTGGTGATCGCGAACCTGGTCACCGACATCATTCACCGATTGATCGATCCTCGGATCGAACGTGCATGAGCTGGCGACGCCTGCTGCGACGGCCGACGACGCTGCTCGCGCTGACCTTCCTCGCGTTGCTCTTCGCGCTGGCAGTCTTCGCGCCGTGGGTCACTGCCTACGACCCGCTCGGCGGCGGCGACAGCGCGCTGCTCGAACCGCTCTCGACCGGCCACTGGCTCGGCACCGACGACCTGGGCCGCGACATCTGGGCGCGCGTCATCTTCGGTACGCGCATTTCGCTCACGGTCGGCGTCATGAGCGCGCTGTGCGCGGTCGTCGTCGGCGTGATCGTCGGCGCGCTGTCGGGCTACTTCGGCGGCTGGCTCGACGCGCTGCTGATGCGCATCGCCGAGTTCTTCCAGACGCTGCCGCGCTTCGTGGTGGCGCTGATCGTGATCGCGCTGTTCGGCACCAGCGTGTTCAAGATGATCGTGGTGATCGCCGCGCTCTCGTGGCCGCAGCTCGCGCGCGTGGTGCGCGCCTCGGTCGCCACGCTCGCGCAATCGCAGTTCGTCGACGCTGCGCGCGTGGCGGGCATGGGCCACGGCGCGATCATCGTGCGGGAGATATTGCCCAATGTCGCGGCGCCCATCATCGTCCTCGGGTCGCTCGACATCGCAATGGCGATCCTGATCGAGGCCAGCCTGAGCTTCTTCGGACTGGGCGACCCCAATCATGTGTCGTGGGGCGCGATGCTCAACGACGCGCAGCAGTATCTGCGCAGTGCCTGGTGGATGTCGGCGTTTCCCGGGCTTGCGATCGCACTCACGGTGCTGTCGTTCAATGTCGTCGGCGATGCCTTGAATGACGCACTGAACCCCAGGGGGTCGAAATGAGCGATGCCAGTCCTCTGCTCGAACTGCGCGGCCTGTCGGTCGACATCCGCAAGGGCGCGGCGGCGCTTCGGGTGGTGAACGATCTTTCGCTCACGGTGCGCCGCGGCGAAGCGGTGGGCCTTGTCGGCGAATCGGGGTCGGGCAAGTCGATGACGGCCTTCGCGATCATGAACCTCTTTCCCTCGCCCTTGGCGGAGGTGGCCGCGGGGCAGATCCTCCTCGAAGGCCGCGACCTGGCGCAGTCGGGGCCAGCAGAATTGCGTGCGGTGCGAGGCGCGCGCATGGGCATGGTCTTTCAGGATCCGACGAGCTACCTCGACCCGCTGATGCCGGTCGGCCGACAGATCGCCGAGCCGCTGCGCGCGCACGGGCGTACCGAAGGGCTTCAGGCGCGCGTGCTCGAGCTGCTCGACATGATGGAATTGCCCAACGCGGCACGGGTCGCGCGCCAGTATCCGCACGAGCTCTCCGGCGGCATGCGCCAGCGCATACTCATCGCGACGGCGCTCGCGATGCGGCCCGCGCTGCTGATCGCCGACGAGCCGACGACGGCCCTCGATGTGACCGTCCAAGCGGGCATCCTGCGACTGCTGATGCGGCTTCGCAAGGAACTCGATCTCGGCATCCTGCTGATCACCCACGACCTCGCGGTGGTGGCCGAGACCTGCCAGCGGGTCAACGTGATGTATGCGGGCCAGGTGGTCGAGTCGAACGAGGTCGCAGCGCTCTTCGCGGCGCCGCGTCACCCCTACACGCAGGGACTGCTGGGGAGCATCCTGAGCCCCCGGTCGCGGGCGCATTCGCTGTTCTCGATTCCGGGCAGCGTGCCTATCGCGGGCCATTGGCCGGAAGGCTGCCGCTTTCATCCGCGCTGCCCGATCGCGCGCGGCGGCCTCTGCGACATCAGCGCACCCGCGCTGCGGGCCCTTGGAGCGGGCGCAGACCGCTGCCATCTGAGCGACGAATCGATCTCCGCCGACGCTTGGCAGCGTCATGAGGCCACGTCACCATGAACGCGGCCCTGACCTCGCCACTGCTCGAAGCCCGCGACCTGAGTCATCTCTTTCCCGTGCGCGCGAGCGGCGGGCTGTTCCGCGCCCGGGAGATGCTGCGCGCGGTGGATCGCGTGTCCCTGTCGATCCATGCCGGCGAAGTGCTGGCGCTCGTCGGCGAAAGCGGCAGCGGCAAGACTACGCTCGGCCGCATGCTGCTGGGGCTGACGGCGCCGAGCGACGGCACCATCCTCTACAAGGGCATGGACATCGCGACGCGGTCTGGCGAGGCGGCGCGCAGTTTCCGGCGCGAAGTGCAAGTGGTCTTCCAGGACACCGGTGGCTCGCTGAACCCGCGCCGCACCATCGGCCAGAGCGTTGCACTTCCGTTGACGTATCACCGCGGGCTCGACCGACGCGCGGCGGCGGCCGAAGTCGACGCGTTGCTCGACCAGGTCGGGCTGCCGGCCGCGCACTTTCGCGATCGGCTTCCGCACGAACTCTCCGGCGGCCAGCGCCAGCGCGTGGGCATCGCACGCGCGCTGGCGTCGAACCCTTCGCTGATCATTGCCGACGAGCCGGTGTCTGCACTCGACGTCTCGGTGCGCGCTCAGATTCTCAAGCTGATGTTCGACCTGCAGCGGCAACGAAAGCTCTCCTATCTCTTCATCACGCATGACCTGGGCGTGGTGCGGGCCATGGCCGATCGAGTGATGGTGATGCACCGGGGCCGCGTGGTCGAAAGCGGCGATGCGGATGCCGTGCTGAACGCCCCGCGCGATCCCTACACCCAGCGGCTGCTGGCCGCCACGCCCGTGCCCGATCCTTCGCGCCAGCTCGAACCGCAATGAGCCAACGATGACCCGTCATTTCACCGAAGCCACCACGGACCACTGGCAACGCATCGTCGCGGCCGAAGCGATCGCCCGGCCGGAAGCGCCGTGGCAGTTCGGCTACCCGGCGCGCTTGCCAGACGGCCGCGTGCTCATGTTGCCGATACGGCAGATGGCGAGCGAGCCATCGCATGCCGTGGCTTCGCTGCTGGTCAATCACGCGTCGCTCGACGTGGTCGACACCCTGGGAGCCATGCTCGCGCAGCGCCTGTCGGCCAGGGCGCCCGGGCTGGTGATCGGATTGCCCACGCTGGGGCTCGCATTGGCTCCAGTGGTCGCGCGTGAACTGGGCCACGCCCGCTATGTGCCGATGGGCTATTCGCGCAAGTTCTGGTACGACGAGGCGCTCTCCGCGCCGGTGCATTCGATCACCTCGCCGACGCCGGGCAAGCGCATCTACCTGGACCCCCATCTCCGCCCGCTGCTCGACGGCAAGCGCCTCGCGCTGGTCGACGATGCGATCAGCACGGGTACCACGCTGCGCGCGGCATGGGACTTGGTCGAATCACTCGGCGGCGACGTGGTCGCCTGCGGCGTCGCGATGCTGCAGGGCCGGCGCTGGGTCGAACTGCTTGGCGCCGAACGCGCGGCACGGGTCGTCGGCGTGTTCGACAGTCCCTTGCTGAAGGCCGTGCCGGACGGCTGGGTGCTGCGCGACTGATCAGCCTGCGGCGCGCGCCAGCGCGTCGAGAACCACGCGCCGCAACAGGGCCTCGTCGGCCACGGAGGCCACGTGCGCGTTGGCCTCGGCGCGCTTCGGCACCCGCCACTCGACCACTGTCATGCCGCGCGTGTGTTCTCCCTTGCATTCGGCCACCACGTGCGCCGGCCTGAAGCTCATTCCTTCGGGCGCCACCAGTGCGGCAGCAGCCGTCGGGTCATAGAGCGACATCGGCAACGCACCCGACGGACTCGCGATGCGCACGTAGCCGAGCAGAAGGTCGGCCAGCACTTGCGCCTTGTCGGAGCCGAGCGCACGAAGCGCTTCGGCATCGCTTGCATGGACGCGCACCTGCCGGCAGGCGTCGAGTCCGACCATGCGGATCGCCACACCCGCGTCGAGCACGACGTTGATCGCTTCGGGGTCGACCGCGGCATTGAATTCGGCCGCCGCTGTGTGATTGCCCGGTCCTGCGCTGCCGCCCATCCAAACGAGCTGGCCGATGCGACCTGCAAGGTCGGGGCGGGTCTGCAGCACGATGGCGATATTGGTGAGCGGCCCCAGTGCGAGCACCGTGGCTCGCTCGCGGGCCGCGAGATAGTCGATGAGCGCAGCCGACGCATGGCCCGGGGCCAGCGCCGCGCGCACCCTGGGAAGGCCGCGACCCGCCGAGGCCATGGCATCCGCACCCAGGATGTTCTGCGACGTGACCAACTCGCTGGCGATCGGCTTGTCGCTGCCCGCGTGGATCGGGAAGTCCCAGTCGAAGAAGGCGGCCGAGCGCAATGCGTTGTCGATGACCACGTCGAGCGGGGCGTTGCCCGCGACCAACGACATGCCGTCGACGCGCCAGGGCGGCGTGTGCGTGACTGTCAACACCGCCGCGAGGTCGTCGAAGCCCATGTCGGTGTCGATCCAGATGCTGTTCATGAGTCGGTCATTGGTTGAGGCTGGCGCAAATTGTCCCCGCATTGGCCGACGCCGCCGGAACCGATGCCGCCAAGGACCAGGCCGTGGCCTCCGCCTACCACGCCCAACTGGTACCGGCGTATTGCATGCAGTCGGTGCGGGTGTTCTTCGAAGGTGTGCTGAACGCCGGAGGTTGACGCGCTAGAGTTGCGGGCATGAACCAGCCCCGCAGGAACGACCAGCGCCCGGCCCGCACCGAACACGAGGTCCGTGTCGACCTCGCGGCGGCCTACCGCATGGCCGCACAGAACGGCTGGGATGACACCGTCTACACCCATCTGTCGGCCAGCGTTCCCGGTGAGCCGGGCCACTACCTGCTGAACCCGTTCGGCGCGACCTTCGACGAGATCACCGCATCGCGTCTGGTGAAAGTCAACGTGCGCGGCGAGGTGGTCGATGGTTCCGGCGCCCGCGTGAACCCGAGCGGCTTCGCGATCCATGGCGCGGTGCACGGCGCGCGACCCGAGGTCGAATGCGTGATCCACCTGCACACCCCCTGGGGCGTGGCCTTGTCGATGCTGCCGAACGGTCTGCAGCCGACCTCGCAATACGCGATGCGCCTGCACCGTCGGCTCGGCCGCCATGCCTACGAAGGGCTGGCGCTCGGAGGCGATGAGCAGCAGCGGCTTGTTGCCGACCTCGGTGCGCTCGACGGCCTGATCCTCGACAACCACGGCGCGCTGGTCGTGGGCCGCACCGTGGCCGAAGCCTGGATGCTGATGCATCTGCTCGAACGCGCGGCGCAGGCACAACTGCGCGCCATGGCGGCCACCGGCGGCGCGGTGCGCGTGGTCGGCGACGAACTCGCTCAACGCACCCATGGCGAATGGGTCGGCGACGGCAGCGAATGGGATGGCGACGTGGAATGGCCGGCCCTGCTGCGGCGGCTCGACCGTGTCGCACCCGGCTATCGGGACTGACCGATCAATTTTTCATCCGGAGAATCACATGCCCACCATCCGCGTCGAACTGTTCGAAGGTCGCACGATCGAGCAGAAGCGCGCTCTCGCGCAGGCCCTGACCGAGGCCACGGTAAGCACGCTGGGCGGATCACCCGAAGCCGTCGACATCCTGTTCTACGACATCGCGAAGCATGACTGGGCGACCGGCGGGAAGCTCTGGAGCGAGCCTGCGCCGCCGCCCGCTGGCTGAACAACGGAAACCGCTACAGACGCGCTGCCGAGTAGCCTCGCACCGGATTGCCGCCGAACTGATCGGGCGTTGCGAAAGCCTGCAGTTGGCGCATGAGCCGCACCAGTTGTGCCGCCTCGGGCGCGGCGGCCTTCAGCGGCATCAGTGCGGGATCGTGGTTCATCTTCCACGACGGCAGGTCGTTCCAACAGCTCGCCATGTACGCGACGAGGTTGCGGCCACGCAGCACGCCCATCGAGCGCTTCAACGACCCATCCATCTTCGATTGGCAGTGCAAGGCGAGCAACGCGGTCTCCGCCAGCGCCTTGGGGCCACCCTCGACGAGTATTTGCCGGCCGGCTTCGCGCAGTTCGCCGGGCGCGCGATGGTTACCTTCCCATGCCGAGGCCGCAAGCAGCAAGAGGTCATGGATGTGAACGGGTAACTGGTCGTCCATGTTGTCGGTCTCCTTGGACCAGGTTGAATTCCAGATTGAATTGTGTGGCGCGGTCCCTCTACCGCCAACTGAATCGTCGCTGCCGCGCATCACGTTTTCGAGTAACAGCGCAAGTTTCGGAGACGCTGTCGTCGGGATGAATGCTTTGGGTCTAGTCGCCGCGGCCCGCAGCCGAAACGCGATGGCGATCCGATGGCCTGATAACCTGCGCGTCATGGCCATGCCGAACGCTCGCGACCCCGCCGCCGATCTGCAGCACGCGCTGCTTTCCCGCCTGAAGCTGCGGCAGTTGTCGCTTCTGCAGGCCATCGATCGGCATCGCACGCTCGGCCGCGTGGCCGCCGAGATGCGACTGAGCCAGCCGGCCATCACCAAGGCCTTGCGCGAAGCGGAAGACATCTTCGGCAGCCGGCTCTTCGAGCGCACGAGCCGCGGCTTGGTGCCCACCCCTTCCGGAGATGCCGTGCTGCGCTACGCGCGGCGCTGGCTCGCGGAGTTGGAGGCCACCTCGCGCGTCCTCACGTCACTGGAGGCGGGCCACAGCGGGCGGCTGCGCCTGGGACTGACGCAGCAGGTGCCGCAACAGCTGCTGTCGGCGGCGCTCACGCACCTGCTCGATCGAAGCCCGCGTCTGGCAGTGATGACGCGCGAAGGCACGACGGACGAACTCGTCGCCGGACTCATCGCGCGCGAACTCGATTGCGCCATCGGCCGCTCCTACGACGGCGATGCGACGGGGCTCGTGCAGGAGGCGATCTACGAGCAGGCGCCTTGCCTGGTCGTGGCCGCGAAAAGCCTGAAGCGCCTGTCTCGCGGACCGCTGGACTGGGCGCGCCTGGCGCAGCTCGACTGGATCCTGCCGCCGCCCAACACGCCCATGCGCAGGACCTACAACGCGATCTTCGTGGGTGCCGGCGTGCAACCGCCGGTCCCGATGCTGGAGACAACATCGATCCGCAGCATGGAGACGGTACTCAGGACGGAGCCGAACGCGATTTCCATCCTGTCCCGCGACGTCGTGGCCGAGATGGAGCGGGGCGGGTACTGTGCGGCGCTGCCTTATCGCCTGAGCTGGAACCTGCCGCCGGTGAGTTTCTTCACGCTCAAGGAACTGGACGAGCATCCGACCGTGCGGTCACTGAGGGCCGCGGTGGGGGAGGTCGCGCAGCGCATGCAGCGGAAGGCCGCACCTGCGACCGCGTGACAGGTCCATTGGCGAGGAGCGCCGGGGCCTCCGTGGAGCGCAGCCGCGCGATGCGATCGACAAGCCGGTCGTCGATGTCGGCTTCCGGATCATCGAACGGCATCGACGCGCGGCTAGAGCGGCCGCGTCGTCCCATCGGCTTCAGGCACCGGCCCCACATAGCGCCCGCGCGGGCGGATCACTTGCGACTCGCCCAGTTGTTCCAGGCTGTGCGCCAGCAGCCCGACGCTGCGCGCCGTCGCGAACAGGCCAAAGGCCGCGTCGGCAGGCAGTCGATGGTGCGCGACCAGGGCGGCCAGGGCCACGTCGATGTTGGGCTGCAAACCGGTCAGCCTCGTCACCTTCTCGATGAAGCGCGCGATCACCTCCGGGGGCTCGAACAACGCCAGCAAGGCAGCCGCGCGCGGATCGCCGTCGGGATAGAGGTGATGGCCGAATCCCGCCAAGGGCAAGCCGGTCGATAGGTAGTGGGCAACCACCTTGTCTTCGCCCAGCCGTTCCACTTCGCTGAACAACGCCTGGACGCGCCCTGAGGCATCCCCGTGCAGCGGGCCCGAGAGCGTGGTCAGGCCAGCCAGGAGGCATGCCGGCAACGAGGCGCCCGTCGAAGCTGCAATGCGCGCGACAAAGGCCGAGCTGGTGAGCTCGTGGTCGACCAGCAGCACCATGGCTGTTCGCAGCAGGTCGGCCACGCGGGTCGATTGCTTCCATCCTTGCGCAAAGCGCAGGTGCAACGGTCGGTGTCCCGGCCGGGCGCCGAACCCATCGGCCAACTGACCCACCAGGCCCTGGCCCTCGGCATGGAGCACGCGCGTCAGGCGTCCACGGGTCGAATGCGCGGCGGCCGCGAGGCCGGCCAGGGCCGTGAATGCGGCAGCTCGCCCGGGCKCGCCCGGGCGCAACGGTGTCGGGGATGAAAAGTCGACGGCCTGCTCGGCGCCCCACAGGAGCCGGGCGACCTCTTCCAGACTCGCCTCGCGGGCCAGGCTCACGGCATCCTGGCCCCGATAGTACGGGCGTCCGCGAAAGAAGGCGCAAAGGGCCGTCGGAATGCTGGGTTCCGACCCGAACAGCGTGTTGGCAGCCAGCGTCTCGTGCTTGCGGCCGGCCTGCTTGCGCTTGGCGAGCCCGGCGACATCCTCGGCGCGGTACAGGCTGCGGCGCGTGTCGGCGGGGTCGGGCATGACTTCCAGTTTGCCGCGGCTCACGTAGGCGTAAACCGTCTGAGGTTGCACCCCGAGGAGGTGACAGGCCTCGCTCATCGAAATCCAGGAAGCCATGGTCGGTGGAGAAATAACTTATATATTGATTTTATACATCAATATTGACCAATACATCAATCAATTACTACGATGCGCTCCATGAAACCCCAGGTCCTGCAACTCAATCCGATCCTGATCCCCGCGATCAACGACAAGCTCGCATCGCTCTACACCATCCACAAATACTTCGAGATCGCCGACGGGGCGGAGTGGCTGCGTGAGCACGGCGGGTCCATCGAAGCCGTGATCACCGGCGGGCACACCGGCATTTCGCGAGCGATGCTCGAACAGTTGCCTCGCCTCAAGGTCGTGGCCGTCAACGGCGTCGGTACCGATGCCGTGGACCTGGCGTACTGCCGCGACCGTGGCCTCCCCGTCACCGCAACACTGGGCGCCTTGACCGAAGACGTCGCCGATCTCGCCATCGGCTTGCTGATTGCCGCTTGCCGCAACCTGTGCGCCGGCGACCGCTTCGTGCGCGACGGCCAGTGGGAACGCTTTCCCCAGCCGAGCGCCATTCCGCTGGCTCGACGGTTCAGCGGCATGCGCGTCGGCATCGTCGGAATGGGACGGGTGGGACGCGCCGTTGCGACCCGGGCGGCCGCTTTCGGCTGCCCGATCAGCTACACCGACCTGCGTGCCATGGACGACGTGGCCCACCGGTTCGTGCCGAAGCTGCTGGACCTTGCGCGAGACTCGGACGCGCTGGTTCTGTGTGCGGCGGCGGACAAGGCCGAAGGCATCGTCGACGCGGCCGTGCTCGATGCCCTCGGCCCGCGCGGCTTCCTGGTCAACGTGGCGCGTGGCCGTTTGGTCAACGAAGCCGACCTGACCGAGGCGCTGACGGCCGGGCGCATTGCCGGTGCGGGCTTGGACGTCTTCGTCGACGAGCCCCGCGTGCCGCCGGCGCTGCGCGAGTCCGACAGCGTGACCCTCCAGGCGCACCGCGCCAGTGCCACCTGGGAAACGCGCACGGCCATGGGCGAGATGGTGCTCGACAGCCTCGCCCAGGCATTGGCGGGCGAACGCGCGGCGATGAGCCTGACCACTTGAGCGGGCCCATGACAGACCTGGTATTCCCTGCGCCTGTGCCGACCACGCTTCCGGTGGCAGGCATCACGGCCGCATTCCCCGTAGGCCGCGTGTTCTGCATCGGCCGCAACTACAGGTGGGGAAATGACCCGCAGGCAAGGCCGTGGGAAATGCCAGCGTGGTTCATGAAGCCTGCCAGCGCAGTGGTGCAGGCGCAGGGCTTTCTTCCTTATCCCCCGGACACCGACGACTTCTGCCATGAGATCGAACTGGTCGTGGCCATCGGCCGCGGCGGTCGGGACATCGACCCCGCACAGGTGGAAGCGCATCACATCTGGGGCTACGCCGCGGGACTGGATCTCACGCGGCGCGACCTGCAGCAGCATGCCAAGCGCACAGGCGGCCCCTGGGAGGCCGCGAAAGCCTTCGACCACTCGGCGCCCTGCAGTCACCTTGTACCGGCCGCGGTTTGCGGCCACCCGAAAAAAGGGGCCGTGTGGCTGACGGTCAACGGCATCGAACGCCAGCGCGCCGACCTGTCCGATCTCATGTGGCCGGTGCCCGAACTGGTGGCCATGCTGTCGAGGTCGGTGACGCTCGCGCGCGGCGACCTCATCTACACCGGCACACCCGCAGGCGTCGGCCCGCTGCGACCCGGCGATGTCGTGAGCGGTGGCGTGGCAGACATCGGCCAGTTCTCCATGACCGTGGACAACGCGCATTCACAGGTCTGTCCCAACTGACGGTCCTGACCCGATCAGTTCTTCCGTTTCAGCCGTTCGACATCAAAGCTATCAGCCATCAGGAGACACCCTTTGAACGCATCCACCTCCAGGAAGATCGCCCTGGTCACCGGCGCAGGCAGCGGCATCGGCCGCAGCGTGGCCATCGGCCTTTTGAACGACGGTTGGGCCGTCGTGCTCGCCGGCCGTCGCGCCGAGCCCCTGCAGGCACTGGCCGCCGAGGCCGAAGCGCGTGGCCAGACCGCCATGGCCGTGCCCACCGACGTGACCGATCCCGACAGCGTGCAGTCGCTGTTCGTCGCCATCGAGGGCAGCTTCGGCCGACTGGACCTGCTGTTCAACAACGCCGGCGTGAACGCCCCGGCGGTGCCGATGGACGAACTGCCCCTGGACAAATGGTTCAGCGTGCTGAACACCAACGTGACCGGCGTGTTCCTGTGCGCACGCGCGGCCTTCGGCCTGATGCGCCGCCAGTCGCCGCAGGGCGGGCGCATCATCAACAACGGATCCGTCTCGGCGCACACGCCGCGCCCCTTCACCGCGCCCTATACGGCCAGCAAGCACGCGGTGTCGGGCCTGACGAAATCCCTGGCGCTGGACGGCCGCGCCTTCAACATCGTGGCCAGCCAGATCGACATCGGCAACGCATTGACCGAACTGTCCGAGCGCATGACGCGCGGCGTCTTGCAGGCCAACGGCACGGTCGCGCCCGAACCCATGATGGACGCGAATCACGTGGCTGAGGCGGTGCGTCATATCGCCGCGCTGCCGTTGAGCGCCAACGTGCTCAACATGACCATCATGGCCAGCGCCATGCCCCTTGTCGGGCGCGGCTAGAGCCCATGACGACTTGATCCACCCACTAGAGGAGACTTCCATGCAACCCAGATCCCTGTTCAATATCCTTGCCGTCTCGGCATCGCTGGCCATGGTGCCGGCGCTTGCCTCGGCCCAGGCCGCCTACCCGACCCACGCCATCAAGGTCATCGTGCCCGCCCCGCCGGGCGGCGCGATCGACACGATCGCCCGCGTCGTCGGGGAGAAGCTCACGAAGTCGATGGGCCAGCCGGTCGTCATCGACAACAGGCCCGGCGCGTCCAACAACCTCGGCACGGACGTGCTCGCCAAATCTCCGCCCGACGGCTACACGATCGGCATCGTGGGCGGTAGCCACAACATCAACAAGTTCCTCTTCAGGAACCTCGGCTGGGATCCGGAGAAGAGCTTCGAGCCCATTGTCTACACGCACGAGGTTCCGCTGGTATTTGCCATCTATCCGAAGATTCCCGCCAAGACGCTGCCCGAGTTCGTGGCCTGGATGAAGGCGAATCCGGACCAGGCCAAGGTCGCGACCTCCGGCCGCGGCAGCGCACAGGAAATGGCGGCCGAGATGTTCCGCATGTCCACCGGGGTGCAGATGTTGCTGGTCCCGTACAAGGGCTCCTCCGCTGCCCAGCCGGACCTGCTGGCCGGGCGTACCGCGCTCTACATCGACACGGTCAGCGCCATCCAGTCGCAGGTGAAGGCTGGCAACGCGCGCGCCATCGCGGTGTCGACACGGAAGAGGACATCGTCCCTGCCGGACGTGCCGACGGCGGAGGAACAGGGGCTCAAGGGCTACGACGCCAACACGAACGGCGGCTTCCTGGCGCCGGCCGGCACGCCCAAGGCGATCGTGGACAAGCTCAATGCCGAGATCAATGCAGCGCTGAAAATGCCTGACGTACGCGCCAAGCTGGAGGCTGCGGGCATCGAGGTCCAGGGGGGAACGCCGCAGGAGTACGCCGCGCTGATCAAGTCCGACCTCGCCAAGTGGGGCAAGGTCGTCAAGCAGGCGGGTATCGAGGCGGAGTGAGTCCGCGGGCCATGGGCCATGCGCCAGGAATCTAGGGCAAGGTGAGACCGACGAGTTGCCCGAGGTAGTGGGCTTCGAGTTTTCCCTTGCGGAAGAATCGATCGAAGGCCATGTGGCAGAGGATGCCGAGTTTCTCCGCAGGCAGGCTGGGGTTGTACCGCGCGACCATGTCCAGCAGAACGCCAAGCACCTGGTGGCCGTCCGTCACCGAAGGCGGTGCCGGCAATCTGTCGGGCTCCCAGTCCAGGCAGAACGGCGGAACGTCCAGTTCGACCTCGAGATGACGTGCCAGGGCTTCCGGAAGCTCCGCATCCTCAGGCATTCGCAAGAGCGCCGCACGTTCGACTCGGAGGGAGTGGGCGACGAAGGCGTACCCGTACAGGGTGCATAGGGTCTGAAGGTTCTTGCGGCGGTTTGCAGCGACGTCAGTCATTCGAACTACTTTTCGCCTGAGCGTACCAGCTTGCCCCGGATCTGAGGGTGGGGTCGATCGTCGATCGGGTGCTGCAGGCGGGTGGTGTTGGCTGCGGACGACGGCCCGCTTTTCAACGCTTGCTTGCCGGCGCTCGCGCCGACAACCGATCGAGCCGAAGGCGCTGCCGCTCGTCGGTGATCGCGCGGGCAGCGAGGTACACCGCGCCCGCCGCGGCCAGGCCGCCCGCACCCGTGAGCAGGAAGAGCAGCAGGATCTGGTACTTCACCGCTTCGAGCGGGTCCATGCCCGCCAGCAACTGGCCGGTCATGATGCCGGGCAGCGTGATGATGCCGGCCGCCGACATCTGGTTGACGATGGGGATCATCGCCCGCCGGATCGACGATCGCAGCAGCTCGCCGAGCGCCTCGTGGATGGACGCGCCCAGTGCGAGCTGGGCCTCGATCGCGGGGCGCCGGATCACCACGCCTTCCAGGAAGCCGTCGAGCCCGAGGCTCGCCGAGTTGAGCACGCTGCCGAGCACGATGCCCATCAGCGGGATGGCGTAGCGCGGGTCGTACCACGGATCGGGGCGGATGGCCGTCATGAGCGCAAGCGCGACTGTGGCGACGCTGGAGATGCCCACCACGGCCACGCTGATGCGGTGATTGCCGGCAGACCGCAGCCTGCGCGTCGGACGCACGGCCACCTCGCGCGCGGCGGCCGCGATCATCAGCGCCACGATGAGGAGCGTGACCCCCGGCGATGCCGCCTTGAAGACGACGCGCAGCAGCAAGCCGACGAGCAGCAGTTGCACGACCATGCGCGTCGCGGCCCACAGGACCTGCCGGTGCAGGTCGAGGTGCAGCAGCAGCGAGCCCACCGCGCTGGCGAGCACCAGTGCCGCTGCCAGCGCCACGTCCAGCGCGCCGAGGTGCACGACGTTGTTCACAGCGCTTGCAGCCCTTCGCGTGTCATGGCGTAGCAGCGTTGGCTCACGCGCGCGGCCTGCTCCGTCGAATGCGTGACCCAGAGGATCGACAGCCCGTCGCGCGCGCGGGCCTGCAGCAGCGACTCCATGGCGAGCGCCGAAGCGCCGTCGAGCGACGCGGTGGGTTCGTCCAGTAGCAGGACGACGGGTTCGCGAGACAGCGAGCGCAACAGCGCCAACCGCTGGCGCTCGCCGGTGGACAGGCGGGCGACTTCGGCATCGAGGATGCCGGCCGGCAGGTGCAGCAAGGGCAGGGCGGCGCGAACGGTTTCGATCGATCCGGTGGGGAAGTGCGGTCCTACGGTCGCTTGCCACCATGCGGGCTCGGCGGCCTGGTAGATGACCTGGCGGCGCCATGCCGTCGGGCGCCAGGCTTCGCGCGGCTGGCCATCGAGCGTGACGCTGCCGCTGCCAGGATCGAGGTCGGCGACCCGTCGCAGGAACAGGCTCTTGCCGACACCGGATGGGCCGACGATGCTCGCGCACTCGCCACGTCCGAGGTCGAGATCGAAAGGGCCACCGTGGGCCGAGCGCAGGTCGCGAATGCTCAGCATGGCAGGCTCCGGAGGCCAGGGCTGCGCGGGCGATCCTGTGGCTGCAGGAAGTGGAGGATGTCGCCCTCCGTCACTGTGCAGATGATCATTGCCGTGCCCATCATGGTGGAGATGCCCGGATCTGTCGATGAGGCACACTGCCCCGGATGAGTCATGACCCTCGATCGCAGGGCGAGCGGGATCTGCTTGCTTCCTATTTCTGGAGTGGCGATGTCATCCGCAGTCGAAGCGTGAGCGATGTCGTGCTGTCCACCGTCCTCGACATACCCGCGCCTCCCACAAGGCTGGTCGCCGACTGGGAAAGAGAGACGGCGTCGCGCCTGGGCCTGGAACCCGGGGACGTCGAGGCATTGCCTTTGGCGCGAGCGCGAGCGCGCTGGCCGGACTACAGGCGCTGCGTGCAGGCGGTATCCGACTGGACGCGCGCGCTCGGTCTGGATGAACTGCTTGCCACTTTCGACGTCGCGCTGATGACCTGCCGCGGCGCCAGGTACCACCATGACGGCGCGCACTACGGTGGCGCGGCCTTCTGCAATCTCTTCGTGAGCGAAGACAAGGGCCTGGACGTGCATTTCCCGTCAACGGGTCATCGAATCCCTCTGGCCAGGGGCACGGCCCTGATCTTCGATACCGGCCAGCCGCACGCCGTGATCAGGCGCAGCAGCAGCGGTTTCGATGTCGCCGACTTCGCTGCGGACCAGGATTGCACGCAGGTATTCCTGACCTGGGAGCTCCCCATCGAGAACGCCGACGTCGGGCGCACACTTCGGATCGACTTCGACGTCGACCCATCGACTTCGTTGCAACTGGATGAACAGCAGGTCCGACGGAACGGCGAGCGGGCCGGTGTGTGTCCCGAGTCGGGCCGGTGGCGCCCGGCTGAGTGAGCCGCAACTCGCTTGTTCACCGGGGCCGGGGCCGCCAGACTTCTGATGCAAATGAAAACAAAAGTTCCAATATTCCCGGTTGTGGTGCGAAACTCTAGCGCGTCGCACAACCGGGATTTGAAGAATGGACAGCGAAGCGCATGCTTCCGAGCACGCCTTCTCACGAGGAGAGCGCCGCCTGACCGTCGCCGAATACGTCGGGTTGGTGGCATCGTGCCAAGCCGCCTTCGATGCCGCGATGAGCGCGCTTCCGCCGTCTCGCCAGGTGGACCTGTGGAACGCTTTTCATCCGGAGACTTTCCTGCCTTCGAGCGGGAAGCGAAAGCTCTGGGTGCTGCGACGAGGGGTGCTCGACGACCTGGCGCCGAAAGTCGATGAGATTCTGCCGCGGGCCTGGCACCCCAAGCCGACGCAGAACGAGCAACTGGTCTTCCGTGCGGTGCTCGAGGCCCTGGCGACCGGGCGAGAGAGGCAGGGGGAGATCATCGAGTTCTGCAACGACATCCATACCTGGCCGTCGGTGCTTGGCGCGGCCGATTACCTGACGGGGAATCTGGCGGACGCCGTTCGTGTCGCCACGCTGGATGTCGCGGATGATCGCCAGCCGCGACGCTTGCACTTGCCGAGCTGGGCACTCGTCGGAACGCTGCTCGAAGCGTTGGGTCCTGCCCCCCGTCAGTGGAACGCCAGCCTGGTCGCGTTCACCGCCGCACTGGCGACGGTGCTCGGGCCGGAGAAGGAGAAGCTCACGAGCGAGCACGCCCGGCTGTTGATCCGCCTTTATCTGGAGACGGACGCGGGCCGCAAGGAGTCGACCGCGGAGCCTGTGCTGCGAGCCGGCATGAAACTGGCGCCGCCGAGCACCGCGTGGGGCGACGGGATGAGCGACAAGTTTCGCGAACTCATCCAGGCGCTGCAGAGTCTCCAGTTGCTTCAGATCGGCCAGGACCAGGAGATCCGCTGGACCGCGCTCACCCTGGTTCATCTTCCTCCGGGCCAGGTCGCGAACGGGCCGGGCTTCTCTCCCTTCAAGTGACGGCCCTGCGAGGGCCCGCGCCAGCTCAGTCCAGGAGCGGTTCGAGGCCGGGTGCCTTGTCGATTTCAGACGGCTTGTAGAGCTTGTGCTGCGCGGCGGGACCGATGGCATCGGTGACCACCGCCAGCCGCCAGGGGTCGCCCCGCTTGGCGCAGGCGCGCTCCTCGCCCGTGAGCCGGAAGGTGGTCACGCCGGTCGTGGTGCCCTTTACCGCCAACTTGAGCAGCGTGGCGCCTTTCTTGTCCGAGATCTCGATGTCATAGCCCAGCTTCTGGCCGGACACGTTCTCGGCCTTGTACCCGTAGCCCGCGAAGTGGCGCGTCAGGTAGTCCATCGCCGCGGCCTGGGCGTCCTCGGCGGATGCTTGGCCGGACGGGCCGTCCGCCACGGCAGCCGGAACGCTGCCGCGCGCCCGTGCGGACGCGACCTCCTCATCGGACGGTACCCACCCGCGCGGGCCGCGGACCAGCACCGCGATCTTCTGCGGAGGGTCCCAGGTGGCGATGTGCCATTCCTGGTCGTCAGGCACGCGCGTCGAGACCTTGGCGGCCCGGTCGGTCTCGATGTCCAGGATGGCGACACGGTTCGTCTGCAGCACGGCCCTCAGCCCCAGGCCCGCGTCCAGCGTCCGCTTGAGAAGGGCGAGCCGGTCCTTGGCGCGCTGGATCTGCAGGTCGCTCCGGACGCCGCCGCCGATCTTGTGATGCGGGTCGAGCGATTCGAGATAGAACCACCGCCCGCCGGCGCCGACGCTCAGGAACTCAGCCCAGATGGTGGCGATGACGTTGTCGCCCGTTGCCAGCCAGGCGTGGTCGGCCGCCTTCTGGCGCGCGTCGAAGACACCCATCCTGGCAATGATGTCGACGGGCGTGCGCTTCTCGCCTGTCAGGCGCTTTTCGTTGATGACCGCCAGTACCGCGGGGTCGACTTCTTTGTCCATCGGGGATTCGGGCCAGTTGTGATCCGTTCAAGTATGCCCTGTGCGGCCGCGCCGGTTTATCGTGTAATGCGCACACAGATCAAGGAGAACCCATGCCCGTTCGCAGTCGTTTTGCATCGGCCGCCATCGCCGTCAGCGCCATCGTCAGTGGGTGCAACAGCTATCCACCCCCCGCGACGATCGACGGCTACAAGCCTCCGGCGATCTTCGCCGGCTTCGCGTCGCCGCAGGTATCCCGCAACAGCTGCGTCGATTCCGTCGCCCGCGAATACAAGGTGCCGAAGGAAAACGTGAAGCCGGTCAGCGACATGACCACCATGACGGACGGCTTCTACGTCGTCACCCTCAGCATCGGCGCCGGACAGCCGCAGATCAACTGCACCGTCAACGAGAACGGCGTCGTCTCGGACGTGATTCGCGCGCGCTGAGCATGGCCGGTCCGGTCGGGCGCGGCCTGGCGCCGGCGGTCAGACAAGGAGCCATCCCGTTGGACCCGCATTCGAAGTTCACCACGACCCTGGGGCCCGAGGAGCGGTATCGCCTGCTCGTCGATGCCGTGGAGGAGTACGCCATCTACATGCTGGACCCGGATGGCTTCGTGGTGAGCTGGAACTCGGGCGCGCAGCGGCTCAAGGGCTACACCGAGGCGGAAATCCTGGGCCGCCACTTTTCCACCTTCTACACACCGGAAGACGTCCTCGCCGGGGCACCGACCCAGACCCTGACGACGGCCGCGCGCAAGGGCCGCTACGAGACCGAGGGCTGGCGCGTCTGCAAGGACGGACGGCGCTTCTGGGCGCAGGTGCTGGTCCACCCGATCCGGACGGAGGGCGAAATCATCGGGTATGCGAAAGTGACCCGCGACCTCAGCGAGCGCCGCAATGCGGAAGAGGCGCTGCGACGCAGCGAGGAGCAATTCCGGCGGCTCGTACAGGCGGTGACCGACTACGCGATCTACATGCTCGATCCCGACGGCTTCATCACGAGCTGGAACACGGGGGCCCAGCGCGCCAAGGGGTACTCGCCCGAGGAGGCCATCGGGACCCATTTCTCTCGCTTCTATCAGCCGGCGGACCGGGAGCGCGGCGAACCGGCCAGGGCGCTGGCAACGGCTGCGGCGGAAGGCCGCTTCGAAAGCGAAGGCTGGCGGGTCCGCAAGGACGGGTCCGAGTTCTGGGCCAACGCGGTGATCGACCCCATTTTCGATGGCGAGGGCAAGCTCATCGGATTCGCCAAGATCACCCGCGACATCACCGAGAAGCGGCGCGCCCAGCTCGAGCTCGAGAAGGCGCGGGATGCGCTGTTCCAGGCGCAGAAGCTCGACGCGATCGGCCAACTCACCGGCGGCATCGCGCACGACTTCAACAATCTGCTGATGGTGATCCTGAGCAGCCTGGAGCTGCTCCGGCGCCGTTTGCCCGCCGACGAGAAATTGCAGGGCCTCGTGAACAATGCGATCCAGGGTGCGCGGCGAGGTGCGGCGCTGACGCAACGCATGCTGTCCTTCGCGCGACGGCAGGCGCTGGCACCGGTGGCTGTCGATGTGCCGAAACTCATCGCCGGCATGAGGGAGATGCTCAAGCGGACGCTCGGGTCGACGATCCAGGTTGCGACCGTGTTCCCTTCGGCGCCCGCCCGGGTGCTGGTCGATCCGAACCAGCTCGAACTCGCCATTCTCAATCTTGCGGTCAACGCGCGCGACGCGATGCCGGACGGCGGCTGGCTCGAACTCAAGGTCGAGGAGAAGGCCGTCACGGACAAGGATGGCAAAGGCCTGAGGCCCGGCAACTACGTCGGACTGCTCATCTCCGACAACGGGTCGGGGATGGACCCGGCGACGCTCGAACGGGCCGTCGAGCCTTTTTTCACGACGAAGGGTGTCGGCAAGGGCACCGGCCTGGGCCTGCCGATGGTGCAGGGGCTGGCGGCGCAGTCCGGCGGCCAGTTCGTCCTGACGAGCACGCGGGACGTCGGCACCACGGCCGCGCTCTGGCTGCCGGTCGCACTCGGCGAGGCGGCGGCCGTTGAGCGCGAGCCTGCAGCGCCAAAAGACGATGCGCATCCCTCGAGATCGCTGGTGGTCGTGGCTGTCGACGACGACAGCCTGGTGCTCTCCAACACGGCCTCGATGCTCGAGGATCTCGGGCACTCCGTCATGACTGCCGCCTCCGGCCAGGAAGCGTTGAGCATGGTTCGCGGCGAGCCGTCGGTCGGGCTGGTTGTCTCCGACCACCTGATGCCGGGCATGACGGGCGCGCAGCTTTTCGACGTGCTTCGCAAGGAGCGTCCCGACCTCCCGCTGATCCTCGCCACCGGCTATGCCGAACTGCCCCAGGGCATGTCCATGTTCACCTCCCGGCTGGCCAAGCCCTTCGACCAGAACGAATTGGCCGCCGCCATCGAGCGTGCCATCCGTGTCGGCGAGTGGCACGGGCGTGGACCGAACACGCTGGATCGCAAGCCTTCGGGACCGGCCTAGCACCGCCGTCTTGGCGGAAAAGTAACTACGTCACTTTTCGCCCAAATACCACGCAGTCTGTTTGGCCGATTCCCAGCGCGCGCGCGCGCGGGCAAAGTCCTCTACTTCGTCGCCTTCCGGAGTGGACCATGGACTCAGAGATCTGCACACTTGTCGTCCTCGCACTGCTGGTGGCCGGCGGCTGGATCATCGATGTGCTCATCCACCGTGAGCCGCCGACGCGCATGGAGCGAATGATGCGCAGGCAGGTCCGTAGGTCGTCGGATGCCATCCGCAGGACGCAGCAGGTCTGACGCGGCCCGCTTGCCAATGACCCGGGCAGGCCGGGGATTCTGAAGCGCCACGGGTGGTGGCGCCCGCCCGAGCTGCCCGTCGAAGTGCAGTCGTTCGAGAACTGACCGCCGGCCCCTTCAGTACGAAGGTAGGCGCTTCACGCAACACCGGATTTCTTCCATCAGAGCCAATGCGCAAGGCGCGGCCAGCGCGCCGCCGCGTTGCGTGATGCCGATCTGCCGCCGGGTGCTGGCCAACGGGAAGTTCAGCACCAGCAGCGTGCCGTCCTCGATCTCGTAGTGAAGCTGGTGGGCGGAGATGGCCGTCACCATGTCGCTTTGCAGCAGCAGGCCTCGCAACAAGGCCAGGTCGCCGGTCTCGACCGCAGGTTCGGGCGCAGCCTGTCCCGCGTGGTGAAAGAAGCGCTCCAGCAGTTCCCGCGAGGGCGAGCCTCGCCGGGACAGTACCCAGCCGGCGCGCTGCAGTTGCGCAAAACCGATGCGCGGCGCGGCGGCGAGTGGGTGGTCGGCGCGCGCGATCAGCGAAATGCGGTCATCGAACAGCGGCTCCTGCACCAGGTCCCTGGCCTCGCCCTCGGGCCTCAGCGCGCCGAGGATGAAGTCCACCTCGCCGCTGCGCAACGCCGCAGCCAGCACCTCGTAGGGGCTCTCCACCGTGCTGACATGCACGCGCGGATGCTCGGCAAGCAGCGCGGAAATGGCCGCCGGAAGCACCAGGGTCCGCGACAACGGCAGTGCCCCGACCACGACACTGCCCTGAACCACGCCCTGTATCGCCGCGAGATCGGAGCCGAGGCTGCGCAGTTCGGACAGCGCCCGCTTGCACCGGAACGCGAGCAGCTCGCCGGACCGGGTCGGCCTCACGCCGCGCGCCGAGCGGGTGAACAACACGCACCCGGATCGCTCTTCGAGATCGCGGACCAGTGCGCTCAACGCGGGTTGGGTCACGCCGAAGGCGCGCGCGACGGCGGGCATGTTGTGCATCTCAGCCAGGCCCGCGAAGAGCGCCAGCCTTCGCCCGCTGAACGTTGCGGCGAGCAGTCCTCGCGCATCGAGTGTGCGCGTTCCGTCGCTCCGGACCAGCTCCTGGCTCGCTGCGACGAATTCCTGCTCGACGCGCATTGCACGCGCAAACACGGCCTTGCCATAGACGGTCAACAGCATGCCGCGCGCCTTGCGCTCGAAGAGCGACACGCCCAGCGATGCCTCCAGTTCGCCAACGGCCCGTGTCACGGCGGAGGCGACGCGAAACAGGCTTTCGGCGGCCCGTGTGACGCTGCCGGTCGTCGCGACGCTTGCGAATGCCTGGAGCTGCCGCAGGTTGACCGAGAGGGGGTCCGTCTGCGCGACCCCAGACGCCTCGATAACCTTTGTCGATGTCAAAACGATCGAACCTGTCTCTGTAGCTGCAAGTAGCGGACGAGGCAAAGAATACAACGGGTTAACCCTTTATCGATAAACAAATGAGAACGCAGGGAAATCAGAACTCACGACGAACGGAGTCGGTTCGGCAGAGACTGCGTCCCATGTCCTCGACCTCTTTCAGCGCTCTCGATGCGGTCCCTTGCGTATGGATGCGCGGTGGCACCTCCAAGGCTGCCTTCTTCCACGCGGGCGACTTGCCCACTGAACCCGCCGCGCGCGATGCGCTCATCCTTGCGGCGATGGGCCATCCGGACGGGCGGCAGATCGACGGCATCGGCGGC
Source organism: Variovorax sp. P5_A3 (assembly GCF_056400665.1). NCBI lineage: Bacteria > Pseudomonadati > Pseudomonadota > Betaproteobacteria > Burkholderiales > Comamonadaceae > Variovorax > Variovorax sp. P5_A3. The sequence continues at coordinate 26,126 of NZ_JBFUKW010000015.1, forward strand.
GGCAATCCGCTCACCACCAAGGTGGCGATCATTTCGCGCTCGCAGGACCCGCGCGCCGATGTCGACTACCTCTTCGCCCAGGTCGTGGCCACCGAATCGCGCGTCGACTACGCGCCGACCTGCGGGAACATCCTGTCGGCGGTCGGACCGTTCGCGCTGGAAGAGGGGCTCGTCGAGCTGCAGGCGGAGCAGTCCATCGTGCGCATCCGAATGGTCAACACCAACTCCTGCTGCGAGGCGGTGGTGCAGACACCGGGCGGCCGCGTGAGCTACAGCGGCGCCACGCACATCAGCGCCGTGCCGGGCCAGGGCTCGCCGATCGAACTGCGCTTCTCCGACATCGTGGGATCGAGCTGCGGCGCGTTGCTGCCCACGGGCGAGGCGACCGATCGCTTCGACGGCGTCGACGTCACGTGCATCGACAACGGCATGCCCGTCGTCGTGATGCGTGCGGCCGATCTGGACTGCACGGGCAACGAAACACCGGCCGAACTCGACGCCAATACCGAACTCAAGGCGCGCATCGAATCGATCCGCCTCCAGGCGGGCCAGCGCATGGGCCTGGGCGACGTCAGCGCCAAGGTGGTGCCCAAGATGACCCTCGTGTCGCCCGCGCAAGCCGGCGGCTCGCTCAACACGCGCACCTTCATCCCGCGCAAGTGCCACGACGCGATCGGCGTGCTCGGCGCGGTCTCGGTGGCCTCGGCCTGCGTGCTGCCGGGCACGGTGACCGAGGCCCTGTGCCGCCTCGACGCCGCGCCGCGGCACGACCTGTCGGTGGAGCACCCGACCGGCGAATTCACGGTGCGCCTGCTGATGGACGAGACCGGCCTCTCCATCGCCGGCGCCGCACTCCTGCGCACCGCACGGCCGCTGTTCCGCGGCCAGGTGCTGGTGCCCCGCAACGCCTGATTTGAACTGGACTCCGCATGATCATCGACTGCCACGGCCACTACACCACCGCGCCCAAAGCCCTGGAGGAATGGCGCAACCGCCAGATCGCCAGCCTCGGCAACCCGGCGGAAACTCCTTCGCCCGCAACGCTGAAGATCAGCGACGATGAGCTGCGCGAATCCATCGAAAGCAACCAGCTCCAGAAGATGCGCGAGCGCGGCAGCGACCTGACCATCTTCTCGCCGCGCGCGAGCTTCATGGCGCACCACATCGGCAACTTCGAGACGAGCGCCACCTGGGCCGCGATCTGCAACGAGCTGTGCCACCGCGTCGCGCAGCTCTTCCGGGACAACTTCATCGGCGCGGCCATGCTGCCGCAGTCGCCGGGTGTCGATCCGCGCACCTGCATCCCCGAGCTGGAGCGCTGCGTCAAGGACTACGGCTTCGTCGGCATCAACCTCAATCCCGACCCTTCCGGCGGCCACTGGACCTCGCCGCCGCTGTCGGACCGTCATTGGTATCCGATCTACGAGAAGATGGTCGAGCACGATATCCCGGCCATGGTGCACGTGAGCACGAGCTGCAACGCCTGCTTCCACACCACCGGCGCGCACTACCTGAACGCCGACACCACGGCCTTCATGCAGTGTTTGACCTCCGACCTGTTCAAGGACTTCCCGACGCTGCGCTTCGTGATCCCGCATGGCGGCGGCGCGGTGCCTTACCACTGGGGGCGCTTCCGCGGGCTCGCGCAAGAGCTGAAGAAGCCGCTGCTCAAGGACCACCTGCTCAACAACATCTTCTTCGACACCTGCGTGTACCACCAGCCGGGCATCGACCTGCTGACACGTGTGATCCCGGTCGACAACATCCTCTTCGCGAGCGAAATGATCGGCGCCGTTCGCGGCATCGATCCCGAGACCGGTTTTCCCTTCGACGACACACGGCGCTACATCGACGCGACGCCGATGCTCGACGACGAAGCGCGCCACAAGGTCTACGAAGGCAACGCCCGCCGCGTGTACCCGCGCCTCGACCGCGCACTCATTGCCAAAGGCCTCTGAACATGTCCACAACCAGCACTCTCCAGCAACTCGGTGTCGTGCACCGCAGGATCACGCGCGCGGACGCCGCCGCCGTCGAGAAGCTCTCGCGCTTCGGCGTTTCCACCGTGCACGAGGCGCTCGGCCGCCTGGGGCTGATGCAGCCGCGCATCCGTCCGATCTATCCCGAAGCGCGCTTCTGCGGCCCTGCCGTGACCGTGCTGCTGCAGCCCGGCGACAACTGGATGCTGCACGTGGCCGCCGAGCAGATCCAGCCCGGCGACGTCGTGGTCGCGGGCTGCACCAGCGACAGCACCGACGGCTTCTTCGGCGATCTCCTGGCGACCTCGTTCAAAGCGCGCGGCTGCAAGGGCCTCGTGATCGACGGCGGCGTGCGCGACGTACGCGACCTCACCGCAATGAACTTCCCCGTGTTCAGTCGCGCCATTCATTCGAAGGGGACGATCAAGGCGACGCTCGGTTCGGTCAACGTGCCGGTCGTGTGCGCCGGCGCGCTGGTGCAACCGGGCGACGTGGTGGTGGCCGACATCGACGGCGTGGTCGTGGTTCCGGCTGCGCGCGCGCAAGAGGTGGCCGATGCGGCCGAAGCCCGCGAAGCCAACGAGACGAACAAGCGTGCGCGTTTCGCGGCGGGTGAACTCGGGCTCGACATGTACGCGATGCGCGAGCCGCTGGCCAAGGCCGGGCTGCGCTACATCGACTGACCGGAGACGTCATGGCTCGCATCATCGGCGCCGTCACCTGCTCCCACACCCCGACCATCGGCTTCGCCTTCGACAAGAACAAGCAGGACGATCCGGTCTGGGCGCCCATCTTCACGGCCTTCGAGGCGTTCCAGCAGACGCGCAACGCGCCGGGCGCGCTGTATTCGGTCGCGGGCAGGGACGCCAGGTCGCAAGCCTGGGATTCGGCTCCCGCGGCGGACAAGCGCTGACATTCGCCGGCCTGTCGCCCGCGTGGTGCAGGGCCGTTCCTTTTCATCTTCGGAGTCACTCATGAAGTCTTTCTTTTTTCGTTGCGCCCTCGCGCTGGCCGGACTGCTGCCGCTCGGCACCTTGAGCGCGGCCGCGGCCGACGCCTATCCATCGAAGCCGATCAGGATTCTTGTCGGCTACAGCGCAGGGGGCGCGGTGGATGCCATTGCACGTTCGGTCGGCCAGCGCATGGCGGTCACCCTCGGCCAGCCCGTCATCGTCGAGAACAAGCCGGGCGCCGGGACGAACATCGCCGTCAAGACGCTCGTCACCAGCCCGCCCGACGGCTACACGCTGCTGCTGGCGGCCAATGCGCTGGCCGTGAACCCGGCCCTGTTCCAGCCCGCGCCTTACGACCTGGATCGCGACTTCGCGCCGGTGGCGACCGTCGGCAGAGTGCCCGTGGTGTTTGCCGTGCGCGAAGGTTCGGACATCAAGACGCTCGCGCAACTGTCGGCCGCCGCCAAGGCCAAGCCGGGTACGATCAGCGTCGCGACGCCGGGCAATGGCTCGACCCCGCACCTGGCCATGGAGCTGTTCCAGCACACGGCCGGACTCTCGGTGCGCCACGTGCCCTACAAGGGCGGTGCACAGGCCCTGACGGATGTCCTCGGTGGGCACGTGGATGTCGTCGCCATCAATGCGCTGGAGGCGCTGCCGCTGGCGAAGTCCGGCAAGCTGCGCGTGCTGGCGGTCATGAGTCCCGAGCGCTCGGCCGTGCTGCCCGGCGTGCCGACCGTGGCCGAGTCGGGCTATCCGGGTTTCGAGGCCAGCGTCTGGTATGGCTTCGTCGCGCCGGCGGGCCTGCCGAAGCCCATCCTCGCGAAGCTGCACGAGGCCGTGCAGAAGGCGCTCGAATCGAACGAAGTGCGCGATCAGCTGGCTGCCGCGGGCGGCGTCCCGCTGCCAGGGACGCCGGAGCAGTTCGACAAGCTGGTCAAGACCGACGCTGCGCGCTACGGCAAGTTGATCCGCGAAGCCAACATCAAGCTGGACTGAACTGGCGCGCCCGATCCTTCAGCGCCAGACCGGCCGAAAGAAAGTGCGCTCGTAGCTCACGATGCACCGTGTCTCTTCGGCGTACCGGAAGGCGGCCTGGCACTCCGGATCGGCGAAAGAGTCCTTGCGGTACTGCTCGTAGTCCGCGAGCGACGGAAAGCTGAAGGACGCCAGTGCGATGTTGTTGGCGCCCTCGGACGGCATCAGGTAGCCGTGATGCTGGCCCCCGAATTTCTCGACAAGGCGTATCCACGTCCTGCCGTAGTGCTCGAACTCGGCGGTTTTCGAAGGATCGATGACGTAGCGCAGATGACAGGTGATCATTTCACTGGAACACGACGCGCGCAGTCGCCGCCGCTTCCTTCCAGACTGCCTCCCGGGTGCCTGCGTGGACGAGGGCGGTCTCCACGGACATGGTGATCACATTGACCGTGGCACCGCTGTAGTGGGCGCGCAGCATCACCTTGAGCTGGGTGGCCGTCGGAACGGCACGCACTTCCTCGCCGTCGGGTGCCAGGAGCGGCACGTCCGCCGTCGGCGCTTCCAGATAGCGGTCGACGGCCGGAAGCTTCACCGTGAACCGCTGCCCCAGCTTGAATGTGTAACCTTCCCGGGCGCGAAGCTCCATCGAGAACGCGGGCAGCTTTTGCGGGCGAGTGAGTAGTTCCTTCTTCTGCCGGGCAATGGCAGCGGCCTCCTCGGACCGAGCCGGTGAAACGGGTTCTGCAAAGCGGATGTTCATGGACAGCGATGTTGGACTGGAACGCGCGAAAAGAGCCGGTGCAGTTTACGTCCGACCGGGCTTCTTGCCGAGTGCGGAATGCGATATGAGAGCATCCGAAGCGCATCGCCTCTCGAGGAACCAACACCATGTCCGAATCCAATCCATTGCCTTCCCAGGGCTTGCGTCCCACGCAGGAACAGATGGTGCGCCACCTGCGCCGCTCCAACGAAGTCGCCCGTCGCGCCATCGCGCTCGGCCACCATCCTTTCGGCGCCGTGCTGGTCGGCCCCGACCAGGAGACCGTGCTGCTGGAGCAATGCAACATCGATACCGTGAACCATGCCGAGTCGACGCTGGCGCGCGTGGCGGCGACCAACTTCACGCCGGAGTTCCTCTGGGGCTGCACGCTCTACACCGCCGTCGAGCCCTGTTGCATGTGCGCGGGCACCGCCTACTGGGCCAACATCGGGCGGGTGGTGTATGGCATGACAGAGGCGCAGTTGCTTGCCGAAACCGGCAGCCATGCCGAGAACCCGACGATGAGCGTTTCATCGCGCTACGTCTTCGATCATTGCCAAAAGCCGGTCGAACTCATCGGGCCGGTGGCCGAAGTCGCGCAGGAGACCATCGAAATGCAGCGCGTGTTCTGGGCGACGCGCTGACCGCCCCCTGACGCCCTGCCCTGGGGGCAGGCGGCGCTGCACCTTAGGGCATCGGATTTGCCCTTCGACCCGATGTACAGACGGCCCGTGCACCGTGACGATTCCCGGTTTCCCATACCGCAAAAGGAATCGCCATGGCGAAGAAAAAGCCCAACATCCTGATACTTTGGGGCGATGACATCGGCCTCTGGAACATCAGTCGATTCAGCCTCGGAATGATGGGCTATCAGACGCCCAACATCGATCGCGTCGCGGCGGAGGGTGTGACCTTCACCGACTACTACGCGCAGCAGAGTTGCACCGCCGGCCGCGCCTGCTTCATCACCGGCCAGAATCCGATCCGCACCGGCCTGACGAAGGTCGGCATGCCCGGCGCTACCGTCGGACTGCAAAAGGAAGACCCGACCATCGCCGAGCTGCTCAAGCCCCTGGGCTATGCCACCGGCCAGTTCGGCAAGAACCACCTGGGCGACCGCGATGAGTTCCTGCCGACCATGCATGGTTTCGACGAATTCTTCGGCAACCTCTATCACCTGAATGCCGAGGAGGAGCCCGAGCTCCCCGACTACCCGAAGGACCCGGCATTCAAGAAGCAGTTCGGCCCGCGCGGCGTGCTGCACTGCATCGCCGACGGCAAGGGCGGGCAGACGATCAAGGACACCGGCCCGCTGACGAAGAAGCGCATGGAGACCATCGACGAGGAGATCACCGACTCGGCCCTCGCCTGGATGGAGAAGCAGGCCAAGGCCGACCAGCCCTTCTTCCTCTGGTACAACTCGACCGCCATGCACTTCCGCACCCACGTGGCGGAAAAGAACATCGGCAAGAGCGGGCAGGATCCCTACAGCGACCGCATGGTCGTCCACGACGAGCAGATCGGCATGATGCTCGACAAGCTGGACGAACTGGGCATCGCCGACAACACCATCGTCATGTACTCCACCGACAACGGACCGGAGAACGACACCTGGCCGGACGGCGCCAACACCCCGTTCCGTGGCCAGAAGGACTCGAACTGGGAAGGCGGATGGCGCGTGCCCTGCTTCATGCGGTGGCCGGGCAAGATCAAGGCGGGCTCGGTGCTCAATGGCATCGTTTCCCACATCGACATGTTCCCGACACTGCTGGCGGCGGCCGGCAACGAAGACGTCACGAAGCAGCTCCTGGACGGCTGCAAGGTGGGCAACATGACCTACAAAGTCCACCTCGACGGCTACAACCAGCTGCCCTACATGACCGGAAAGGTGAAGGAGAGCCCAAGAAACGTCATCGTGTACTTCAGCGACGACGGCGAGGTGATCGCGGTGCGCGTGGGGGACTACAAGTTCCATCTTGCGGAGCAGCGCGCAGACACCATGAGACAGTGGGCGGAACCGTTCGTGAAGCTGCGGCTTCCGTACATCATGAACCTGCGACGCGACCCCTTCGAACGAGCCCCCGTGAACTCGAACACCTACCTGGACTGGATGGTCGACCACGTGCCGCAGATGTACCAGATGCAGGCGGTGATCGCGGGCCAGATCGCGGACTTCGCCAAGTTCCCGCCGCGCCAGAAGCCCGCGTCGTTCAACCTGGATGCGGTGCTGGCGCAGGTGTCGGGCCACGGCAATTCCTGAGCGCGATGGGTGTTCGAAAGGCGGCCCAGGAGGAGGTGAGCGCTTTCTACGAGCGCCACCCCTACCCGCCGCCGGTCGAAGACCTGGAGCGCTACCGGCCATCGGAAAGCGATGACCGGCGGCGCAGCGAGGCCTTGCTGTTCTGGCCGGACGAGCCCTTTCGCGATGACCGGACGATCCTCGTCGCCGGCTGCGGCACCTCCCAGGCGGCCAAGCATGCGGTGCGCTGGCCGCGCGCGAAGGTGGTCGGCATCGATGTCAGCGCGACGAGCATCGAGAAGACCGGAATGCTCAAGCGCAAGTACGGCCTCGACAACCTCGAACTCCACCAACTCCCGGTGGAACGCGCGGCCGAGCTGGGAGGCAGTTTCGAGCACGTCATATGCACCGGCGTCCTGCACCATCTGCCGGACCCCGACGCTGGCCTGCGGGCGCTTCGCGATGTGCTGGCGCCGGGCGGCGCGATGCACCTCATGGTCTATGCGCCTTATGGCCGCGCCGGCGTCTATCTGCTGCAGGACTACTGCCGCCGGCTCGGCATCGGCACCACGGCCGACGAGATCAAGGCACTTGCGGCGAGCCTTCGTGCTCTGCCGCCGGACCACCCGCTGATGCCGCTGCTGCGCAGCGCGCCCGACTTCAAGAGCGAGGCGGGGATCGCCGACGCGCTGCTCCACCCCCAGGACCGGGCCTACGCCGTTCCGCAACTGTTCGACTTCCTGCGCACGGGCGGCTTCCGCTTCGGCCGCTGGCTGGGGCAGGCGGCCTATCTGCCCGAGTGCGGCAGCCTGGCATCCTCGCCGCACCAGCCACTGCTGTCGCGGCTGCCGAAGGAAGAACAGTACGCGGCCGTCGAACTCTTTCGCGGGTCGATGGTCCGGCACAGCGTGGTGGCGTACCGCGACGACCGCCCGGACGCTGCCCCCGTCAGCTTCGAGGGCGATGCATGGCTGGACTACGTGCCCTGGCGCCTGCCCGACACGATCACGGTCCTGGAGCGGCTCCAGCCGGGCGCAGCCGCGGTGCTCATCAACAGGCACCACGCGTTCACCGACCTGTACCTGCCGATCAACGCGCAGCAGAAGCGCCTCGTCGAGGCCATCGATGGCCGGCGCACTCTTGGCGAGATCGCACCGGACCCGGCGCTGCGCCGCGTCGCGCGGGTGCTGTTCGAAGGCCTCTGGTGGTACGACCAGGTCGTGTTCGACACGTCACGCACCGTCACCCGCGTGCAGACCTGACGGGCGCCGTTGCATTTTGCGTCGGCCTCCTGTCGAATGGCGACCTTTCTCGCCATTTCCAGGAGACTCTTCAATGACGCGTGTCTTCAACTTCAGCGCGGGCCCGGCGACGCTGCCCGAATCCGTGCTTCGCCAGGCGGCCGACGAGATGCTCGACTGGCGAGGCAGCGGGATGTCGGTGATGGAGATGAGCCACCGGGGCAAGGAATTCATTTCCATCCATGCCGAGGCTGAAAGCCTGCTGCGCGAACTGATGGGGGTGCCGTCGAACTACAAGGTGCTGTTCCTGCAGGGCGGCGCCATCGCCGAGAACGCGATCGTGCCGATGAACATGCTGCGCGGACGCGCCGGCGCCGACTACATCGACACCGGCGAGTGGTCGAAGAAGTCGATCAAGGAAGCGAAGAAGTACTGCAAGGTCAACGTCGCGGCCAGCAGCGAGGCGGGTGGCTACACCAGCGTCCCGCGGCAGGACACCTGGAAGCTGGATCCAGATGCCGCCTACGTCCACATCTGCTCGAACGAGACCATCGGCGGCGTCGAATACCACTGGACGCCCGACACCGGCGACGTCCCGCTGGTGGCCGACATGTCGAGCAGCTTCATGTCGCGGCCGGTCGACGTGAGCCGCTATGGCCTCATCTACGGTGGCGCGCAGAAGAACGTGGGCCCGGCTGGCGTCACCCTCGTGATCGTGCGCGACGACCTGATCGGGCAGGCGCTGCCGGTCACGCCGTCTGCCTTCGACTACAAGATCCAGGCCGAGAACGACTCGATGTTCAACACGCCGCCGACCTACACGATCTACATCGCCGGGCTCGTGTTCAACTGGATCAAGGCGCGGGGCGGACTGACGGCCATGGAAGCGCACAACCGCAAGAAGGCGGCGGTGCTGTACGACCACCTGGAGACCACCTCCTTCTTCTACAACCCGGTGGCGCGCGAGGACCGCTCGCTGATGAATGTGCCCTTCAAGCTGCGCGACGAATCGCTCGACGAAGCTTTCCTCAAGGGCGCGCAGGCGCGTGGCATGGTGCAGCTGAAGGGACACCGCTCGGTGGGCGGCATGCGCGCGTCGATCTACAACGCCATGCCGATCGAAGGCGTCGTGGCGCTGGTCGAGTACATGAAGGAGTTCGAGGCCAGCCATGGCTGACCGGCTCAAGATCCTGGTGCTGAACGAGATCTCGGCCAGGGGCCTTCAGCGCCTGCCGGCCGATCGTTACCTGGCAGGCAAGGACGTGACAGCACCCGATGCGGTGCTGGTGCGCTCTGCCGACATGCATGCGATGGACATCCCCCGCAGCGTGCGCGCCATCGCCCGCGCCGGGGCAGGCACCAACAACATCCCGGTCAAGGCCATGAGCGAACGCGGCGTGCCGGTGTTCAACGCGCCGGGCGCCAACGCCAATGCTGTCAAGGAGCTCGTGGTGGCTGCCATGCTGATGGCCGCGCGCAATCTCTCGGGCGCCTTGCGTTTCGTCGACGAGCTCGGCCCGGGCCGCGCGGACATGGAAAAGACCGTCGAGAACGGCAAGGCCGCCTTTGCCGGCTTCGAGCTGGCGGGCCAGACGCTGGGCATCGCCGGCCTGGGCAAGATCGGATGCCTCGTGGCCGATGCCGCGATCAAGCTCGGCATGAACGTGCTCGGCTACGACCCGGACATCACCGTCGATGCCGCATGGAGCCTCCCGTCGCAGGTCCGCAAGGCCGCGAGCGTGGCGGACGTTCTGCGCAACGCGCAGTTCGTGACCCTGCACGTGCCGCTGGTGGATGCGACCCGGAACATGGTCAACGCCGAGAACATCCGCCTGATGCAGCCCGGCGCAGTGCTGCTGAACTTTTCGCGCGAGGGCGTGGTCAGCAACGAGGCGGTGCTGGCATCGCTGGCCGAGGGTCGCCTGGGGCGCTATGTCTGCGACTTCCCGAGCGCCGCGCTGCTGGGGCACGAGCGCATCGTGTGCCTGCCGCACCTGGGCGCCTGCACGCGCGAGGCGGAGGAGAACTGCGCGGTGATGGTCGCCGAGCAGCTGCGCGACTTCCTGGAGGACGGCAACATCACGAATGCCGTGAACTTCCCGGGCGTGAGCATGGCGCGCGAGTCGGCCTACCGCGTGGCGATCTCGAACGCCAACGTGCCCAACATGCTCGGCCAGATCTCCACCGCGATGGCGAACGCCGGCCTGAACATCCACAACATGGTCAACAAGTCGCGCGGCGACATGGCCTACACGCTGGTCGATATCGACAGTGCGGTGAGCCAGGCCGTGCTGGCCGACATCGCCGCCATCGACGGCGTGCTGTCGGCGCGCTACCTGCCGCGCACGTAGGACCGGCCCGGCCTTTTGGCATCACGACCGGCAGGGGCACTTGCGTTGGAGCGCCTCCCGGCAGGAGACTGGCCGCCCGAACGGAGACTGTCATGGCCATCACGAGCGAACTTGAAGCCACGGTGAAAGCGCTGATCCAGCGAGGCAAGGGCATCCTGGCCGCCGACGAGAGCGGCCCGACGATCGCGAAGCGTTTCAAGACGATCGGCGTCGAGTCGACCGAGGAGAACCGGCGCGCCTACCGCAGCCTGCTTCTCTCGACGCCGGGACTCGGAGAGCACGTGAGCGGCGTCATCCTCTACGAGGAGACACTGGGCCAGCGCGCCGACGACGGCGAGCTGCTGGCGCAACTGGTGGCGCGGCAGGGGATCGTGCCCGGCATCAAGGTCGATGCGGGCAAGGTCCCGCTGGCACTGTCGCCGGGCGACGAGATCACGCTGGGCCTGGACGGGCTCGCGCAACGACTGCAGGGCTACAAGCAGCAGGGCGCGCGCTTCGCCAAGTGGCGCGCGGTCTACAACATCTCCGACGTGCTGCCCGGTCGCGCTGCCATCGAAGCCAACGCGGAAGCGCTCGCGCGCTACGCCGCGGTCTGCCAGGCCGAGGGTGTGGTGCCCATCGTCGAGCCCGAAGTGCTGATCGACGGTGACCACACGATGGCGCGCTGTGCCGAGGTCACCGGGGATGTGCTGCACGAGGTCTTCCACGCGCTGCATCGGCACCACGTCGTGCTGGAGCACATGCTGCTCAAGCCGAGCATGGTGGTGCCCGGCAAGACCCATTCAAGGCAGGCAGCGCCCGCCGAAGTGGCCGAAGAGACCCTTCGCGTGCTGCGCCGCACGGTGCCTTCGGCCGTGCCGGGCATCAACTTCCTGTCAGGCGGGCAATCGCCTGCCGAGGCGACGGCCAATCTGGATGCTCTCAATCGGCTGGGGCCGCAGCCCTGGAGCCTGAGCTTTTCCTATGGGCGAGCGTTGCAGGACCCCGCGCTGCAGGCGTGGCAAGGAAAACCCGACCAGGTGCGGCCCGCCCAGGACGCGCTCCACAAGCGCGCGCGGCTCAACGGTGCCGCGAGCGAGGGCAAGTACGAAGCGGCGATGGAGCGTTCCGCATAGCGCGCCTGCGCTCAGAAGCGCTTGACGTCCACGACGGCCGCCGCGAAGGCTTCGGGCGCCTCCTGGGGCAGGTTGTGGCCGATGCCGCCACTGACCACCCGATGCTCGTAACGCCCCGAGAACTTCTTCGCGTAGGCGCTTGCGTCCGGATGCGGCGCCCCGTTGGCGTCGCCTTCGAGCGTGATGGTCGGCACCGTGATGACCGGCGCCTTTGCCAACTGCGCTTCGAGATCGGAATACTTCGCCTCGCCCTCCGCCAGGCCGAGCCGCCAGCGGTAGTTGTGGATCACGATGCTCACGTGATCGGGGTTGTCGAGCGCCAGCGCGCTGCGATCGAAGGTGGCGTCGTCGAAGGCCCATTTCGGCGAGGCGATCTGCCAGATCAGCCTGGCGAAGTCGTGCCGGTTCTTCTCATAGCCGGCCCGGCCGCGCTCCGTCGCGAAGTAGTACTGGTACCACCACTGCAGTTCGGCTTGCGGCGGCAACGGGATCTTGCCCGCTTCCTGGCTGCCGATCAGGTAGCCGCTGACCGACACCAGCGCGTTCACGCGCCCAGGCCACAGCGCGGCCATGATGCAGGCCGTGCGTGCGCCCCAGTCGCAGCCGGCGACCGTGGCCTTCTCGATCTTCAGCGCATCCATCAGGGCGATGATGTCGACGGCGACCGCGGCCTGTTGGCCGTTGCGGGCCGTGTCGCTCGAAAGGAATCGGGTGGTGCCATAGCCTCGCAGGTGCGGAACGATCACGCGGTAGCCGGCCGCCGCCAGCATCGGGGCCACGTCGACATAGGTGTGAATGTCGTAGGGCCAGCCGTGCAGAAGAATGACCGGGGCGCCATTGTCAGGGCCGGCTTCGAAGTAGCCCACGTTGAGCACACCGGCGTCGATGCGCTTCAGCGGTTCGAGGCGCTTCTGCGGCGGGGCGCGACGTGTACCGGACGCACCGGAAATGTTGGACGAGCCGGCAGACTGCGCGAAGGCGGGCATGCTCGTGACGAGTTGAGAGGCAACGCCGACGGCGGCGGTTCCAAGGAACGCCCGGCGGGGCAGGTTGAACGGGACCGGCATGGAAGGCTCCTCGAGATTCCGGAAGGTTGGGGAGGGGTACGGCCGTGATCTTGACGGCCGGAACGACGAACCGCCGCCGCACCGTATCGCCGTGTATCCGCGGGTGCATTCCATACATTAAATTTCCGCAGCCCCTTCATGCAACGCGTCCAATGCGAGTCGCTTGGCGCATCGACCAAGCGCATCGATCATCGGCCGGTCGCACGCTGGTCACATGGGCATCACATAAGATCAAGCGCGCTTCTGGCCTGGCCGACCCGGCCTTCCCTTTTCCGAGGAGCTGAATTCAAGATGAACCACCGGTTTCAAACCTTCGTGTATGGCACGGCCATCGCATTGATGATCGGTTGGATCTTCTTCATCGGACGCGATGTGTTCGTCCCGATCATGTTCAGCGTGTTCGTGGTGTACGTGATCCTCGGCCTCGCGCGGCTGATCGCGAGGATCCCGCTGCTCGGGCCGGCGCTTCCGCCCTTCGTCGTCTCGATCCTGTCGATACTGATCATCGCGTTCGGCCTGTTCATGGTGGTCTACACGCTCCTTGCCAACAAGGACAGCGTGATCGCGCAGGCCCCGCGCTACCAGGAGTCGCTGCTTGCCGCGGTCCAGCAGATCGCCGTCTTCCTGCACATCGAGGCGGAGCCCACGTGGACGACCTTGCGGCGCGACTTCCTCGCCCAGGTGAGCCTGCAACGATTGGTCGGGTCCGCACTCTCGTCCGCGTCGTCGATCTTCGCCAGCGTGGTGATCGTGGCGCTCTATGCCTGCTTCCTTCTCGTCGAACGCAGCCATCTCGATGCGAAGATCTCCAACATCGCCCAGAGCCCGCAGCACGCGCAGCGCATCAGGCAGGTGATCGCGGACATCAATTCGCGCGTGGGTGCCTATCTCGCGCTCAAGACTTTCCTCGGCGTGCTGCTCGGCGTGCTGAGCTATGCGGTCATGCGCTTCACGGGTCTCGAGTTCGCGACGTTCTGGGCGGTGATGATCGTGCTGCTCAATTTCGTCCCGTACATCGGATCGTTCCTGAGCGTGCTGCTGCCCGGTGCAATGGCGATGGCGCAGTTCGGCGATGCGTCGCATGTGCTGCCGATCCTGCTGTGGCTGACCGTCATCCAGTTCGTGATCGGCAACTTCATCGATCCCTATGTCATGGGCAACTCGCTCAACCTGAGCCCGTTTGCCATCCTGGTGAGCCTGGCCGTGTGGGTGGCGCTGTGGGGCGTGCCCGGTGCCTTCCTGGCGGTGCCGATCACCGCCATGCTCACGATCATCTTCTCTGAGTTTCCGGGCACGCGGCCTTTCGCCGTGCTGCTCTCGCGCGACGGCAAGCCCTGAAGGCTCGTCACCCGAGCCCCTGTTCAGTCGGCTCGCATGGCGTGGACAAAAGTGCTATTGACAAAGAAAGATCAGCCACTGATGCTCATTCGGACAGGGCCAATGGCATGAACGGGTAGTGTTTGCCGCCCTGTTGTTTCCCAGGGGAAACAGCCGTTCTTGAATGCATCTGGCGAAGCGGAAATCAGGGGGTCGGGATTCGAATCAGCTCCAAAGGAGCGAGGAGATTCAATGGCTTCGTGCATGTGCATGCTCGGGCGTGTCTTGCCCAGGACGACAGCGCTTTTCGCGCTCGTGACACTGGTTCTTCTGTCCGGGTGCAGGCGCGCCGAAGAGGCGCCGGTGGCGGAGATCCGGCCCGTCCGCGTGGTGACGATCGAGAAGCGCGCGATCGGCGACACGGTCACCCTCACCGGGTCCGTGCAGGCGCAGACCGAGATCAACCAGTCCTTCCGCATCGACGGCAGGCTGGTCGAGCGCAACGTGGAGATCGGCGACAGGGTGAAGCCCGGGCAGTTGCTGGCGAGGCTCGATCCGCTCAACGAGGAGAGCAGCCTGCAGTCCGCACGCGCGCAACTTGCGGCCGCCCAGGCGCAGGCGGTGGAGGCCCGCAACAGCCATGCGCGGCTGCGTGACCTGCTCAAGGAGGATGCGGTCTCGCGCGCTTCCTTCGAGCAGGCGGAGGCCCTGCTGAAGGTCGCGCAGTCGCAGGTCGAGTCCGCCCAGTCGCTGGTGACGCTCGCGCAGAACCGGTTGAGCTACACGCGCCTGGTCTCCGACGTTTCCGGCATCGTGACGGCACGCGGGCCGGAGCCCGGCGAGGTGGTGCAGGCGGGGCGCATGATCGTGCAGGTCGCGCGAGAAGGTGCGCGCGATGCGGTCTTCGATGTGCCGGCGCAGGTGAAGAACAGCGCGCCGTCGAATCCCGACATCACCGTCTCGCTGGTCAGCGATCCGGCCGTTACGGCCCAGGGGCAGGTTCGCGAGGTATCGCCTCGCGCCGATCCGGTGAC
This sequence comes from Variovorax sp. P5_A3, assembly GCF_056400665.1. NCBI lineage: Bacteria > Pseudomonadati > Pseudomonadota > Betaproteobacteria > Burkholderiales > Comamonadaceae > Variovorax > Variovorax sp. P5_A3. The sequence continues at coordinate 41,163 of NZ_JBFUKW010000015.1, forward strand.
CGGCACTTTCAGCGTCAGGGTCCGCCTGATCAACCCGCCCGCCGCGATGCGTCTGGGCTCGACGGTCAACGGACGCATGAAGCTCGAGGCCGCCCCGGCCATCGATATTCCCGCCACGGCCCTGAACCGTTCGGGCAAGAGCGCTTCCGTGTGGGTGGTCGATCCAAAGGCCGGGACCGTCTCGGCCCGCACCATCGAGGTGCGGGCCTATGACGCGGCGCGCGTCCAGGTCACGTCAGGCCTCGCACCCGGCGATGTGGTCGTGACCGCGGGCGTCCAGGCGCTGCGGCCCGGCCAGAAGGTCCGAATGCTCGAGGCGGCGCAGTGATCGGCCCGAACCTGTCGGAGTGGGCGCTCTCCAAGCGCTCGCTGGTGATCTTCCTGATGCTCATCGCGGTGATCGCGGGGACGCTGTCCTTCATTCGCCTGGGGCGTGCGGAAGATCCGGTCTTCACCTTCCGCACCATGGTCGTGGCGGCCGGCTGGCCCGGTGCGACGGTCGACGAGACCCTGCAGCAGGTCACAGAGCGGCTCGAACGCACGCTGCAGGAGACAAACCATCTCGACCGCGTGCGCAGCTACACGGTCGCGGGCCAGACGACGATCTTCGTGGACCTGGAGCAGTCGACGCCGGCGGCGGCCGTTCCCGACATCTGGTACCAGGTGCGCCGGAACATCGGCGACATGCGGCAGACGCTGCCGGCCGGCGTGGTCGGGCCCTTCTTCAACGACGACTTCGGCAGCACCTTCGGGATCATCTACGCCTTCACGGCCGACGGCTTCACCTTCCGCGAACTGCGCGACTACGTCGAGGCGGCACGCTCGCTCCTGCTGCAGGTGCCCGACGTCTCGAAGATCGAGGTGATGGGCGCGCAGGACGAGCAGATCTTCATCGAGTTCTCGACCGAGCGCCTTGCCGGACTGCGGCTGGACTATCCGACCATCGTCGGCGCGCTGCAGGCGCAGAACATCGTGCGGCCGGCCGGCACCATCCAGACCGGGCAGGAGCGCGTCTTCATGCGCGTCACCGGCGCCTTCGATTCGGAGCGCGACATCGAAGCGGTCAACCTCGTGGTTGGCAACCGGATCATCCGACTGGGCGACATCGCCACCGTGCGGCGCGGCTTCGTCGACCCGCCGCAGCCGATGTTCCGTGTCAACGGCAAGCCCGCGATCGGGCTTGCGATCGCGATGCGGGCGACATCCTCGCGCTCGGCCGCAACATCCGCGCCGAGATGGCCGACATCACGTCGAACCTGCCGCACGGCATCCAGCCGACGCTGGTCGCGGACCAGGCCATCACGGTCGACGTGGCGATCAACGACTTCATGGCCTCGCTGTGGCAGGCCATCATCATCATCCTGGTGTGCAGCTTCGTGAGCCTGGGCGTGCGTCCCGGCACGGTGGTGGCGCTGTCGATCCCGCTCACACTGGCGATCGTGTTCGCGATCATGGACGTGCTGCACATCGACCTGCACCGCGTGTCGCTCGGCGCGCTGATCATCGCGCTGACACTGCTCGTCGACGACGCGATGACCACTGTCGACGCGATGATCAACCGGCTCGCGGCCGGCGACACCAAGGACCAGGCCGCGACCTTCGCCTACCGCACGCTGGCCGCGCCGATGCTGATCGGCACGCTGGTGTCGATCTCGAGCTTCGTGCCGATCGGCTTCGCACGGAGCTCCGCGGGCGAATACACCTTTTCGATCTTCGCGGTCGTCGCCATTGCGCTCCTCGTGTCCTGGCTCGGGGCCGTCATCTTCTCGCCGCTGGTCGGCAAGGCGATCCTCAAGGCGCCCAAGCCCGATGCGCCACCGCCCAAGCCGAGCAAGGTGGTGGAGATCTACGGCAAGTTCCTGCGGGGCGCGATCCGCGCGAAATGGCTGACCATCGGTCTCACCATCGTCGCGTTCGCGGCAACGATCTTCCTGCTGCAGTTCGTGCCGAGGCAGTTCTTCCCGGCGTCGGACCGTCCCGAGCTGACGATCGACATGACCTTGCGCCAGAACGCCTCGATCCACGCGACGGAGGCGCAGGCCGAGCGCTTCGAGACCCTGCTGAAGGACGACCCCGATGTGGATCACTTCAGCACCTATGTCGGACGCGGCGCGGTCCGCTTCATCCTCACGCTCAACGTGCAACTGGCCAATCCCTTCTTCGCACAGTTCGTCGTGGTCGCCAAGGACCTCGATGCACGCGACAGGCTTCAGCTGAAGCTGGAGAAGGCGCTCGCGGAGCAGTTCCCCGACGTGGTCGCGCGGGTGTCGCCGCTCGAACTCGGGCCGCCGGTGGGCTGGCCGCTGCAATACCGCGTGACAGGACCGGATGCGAACGAGGTGCGCAAGCACGCGCTCGAACTGGCCGACATCCTCGGCTCCGACGGCCGCGTGCGGCACGTCAACTACGACTGGATGGAGCCGGCGCGGCAGGTCAGGGTGCACATCAACCAGGACGAGGCACGGCAACTGGGCGTGAGCACGCGCACGCTGGCGGGCATCCTGAATGCGGCGGTGACGGGATCGCCGGTGACGCAGGTCCGCGACGACATCTACCTCATCAACGTCGTGGCGCGCGCCACCGATGAGCAGCGCGTGTCCTTCCAGACGTTGAGCTCGCTGCAGGTGCCCACGCCCACCGGGCGCATGGTGCCGCTGAGCCAGTTCGCGACCTTCACCGAGGAGCAGGAACTGCCGCTCATCTGGCGGCGCAATCGCCTGCCGACGCTCACGGTACGTGCCGACGTCATCCATGGTGTGCTTCCGGACGAAGTGGTCGAGAAGCTCGCGCCGAGGATGGCCGAGTTCAACGCCAAGCTGCCCAAGGGCTACAAGGTCGAGACCGGGGGCCTGTTCGAGGAGAGCGCCGCATCGAGCGCGTCGGTCTACGCCGTCGTGCCGCTGATGATCGTCCTGATGCTGGTAAGCATGATGGTGCTGCTGGTGAGCTTCCGGCGGCTGGCGATGGTGGTCTTGATCATGCCGCTGGGGCTGATCGGCGTCGTGCTGACGCTGCTGCTGTTCAACAGGCCGCTGGGCTTCGTCGCGATCCTCGGCATCCTGGCGCTGATTGGCATGATCGCGAAGAACGCGGTGATTCTCATCGTGCAGATCGAGACCTATCGCGCCGAGGGCCAGAGCGTGCTTGATGCGGTCATGGCATCGGGGACTTCGCGCATGCGGCCGATGATGCTGACGTCGATATCGACCGTGCTCGGCCTGATCCCGATCGCGCCGACGGTGTTCTGGGGCTCGATGGCCTTCGCCATCATGGGCGGCCTGCTGGTGGCGACGCTGCTGACGCTGGTGTTCCTCCCGACCGTGTACGTGGCTGTGTTCGGCAAGGAGAAGCCGTCGTCCGACGAGGCGCTCCATCCCGCCAGCGATCCGGCGTGAGGGGCACGGGGGCTTCATGACGAACACCCCATCATTGGCCGGCACCGCGCTGACGCGCGGCGTGATGTTCATGGTGCTCTGGCTCGTGCTGATGCCGAGCGCGAAGCCGGTCGACCTCGCCTTCGGGCTGGTCGCCACCGTCGGCGCGACGTGGACCAGCCTGCACCTGCTTCCGCGCGCGGCCGGGCACGTGCGCTTCCGCGCGTTGCTCGGGTTCATTCCGCACTTCCTGTGGCAATCGGTGCTGGCCGGCGTCGACGTGGCGCGCCGTGCGTTCCATCCGCGCATGCCGATGAATCCGGGATTCGTCTCGAGCCCGGTGGGCTTTCCGCCGGGGCTGGCGCGCAACGAGTTCACCTCGATCATGAGCCTGCTGCCCGGCTCCGTTCCAGTCGGCGAGACGGAAGACACCATCGTGTTCCACAGCCTGGACATCACCGAACCGCTGGCGGAGCACATGGCCGAAGAGGAGAAGCTGCTGGCCAACGCGCTGGTCGCAGGGGAGGGCCATGAATAGCTTCCTGATCGGCGCCACCGCCTTCGTCCTGGCGATGGTTGCGCTGGGCCTGATCGGCGTGTTGCGCGGACCGGGGAACGTCGATCGCATGATGGCGGTGCAGCTCTTCGGCACCGGCGGCATCGCGGCCCTGCTGCTGGCGGGCGCCGCGATTGACATGGACGCGGTCATCGACGTGGTGCTGACGCTGTCGATCCTCGCGGCCTTCGCTGCCATCGCCTTCGTGAAGGCCGGGGCCGCTTCGGTACGGGACGAGGCGGGGAGCGACGGGCGATGACGAACCTCCTCGCCGACATCTTCACGATCGTCGCGATCTGCGCGGGGGCGTTCTTCTTTCTCGCCGGCAGCGTGGGGCTGCTGCGCTTTCCGGACACCTTCACGCGCCTGCATGCGTTGACCAAGGCCGACAACCTCGGGCTCGGGCTGGTGGTGATCGGGCTGCTGCCGCAGGTCGACAGTCTGTCGACCGCATGCAAGCTGGTGCTGATCTGGCTGCTCGTGCTACTGGGGTCGGCCACCGTGTCCCAGCTCATTGCACGCGCCGTGCGTCGCGAAGGGCCGAAGGCATGAGCCTCACGCTGAACATCGCGCTGGCGCTGTTGTTCCTGGGGCTCGCGGCCTGGACGGTCTTCGCGCGCGATACCTTCGCGTCGGTCGCAGGGTTCATTCCGTATGGATTGATGCTCACGCTGGTGTGGCTGCAGTTGTCGGCGATCGATGTGGCGATGACCGAAGCCGCCATCGGTGCCGGCCTGACCGGTGCGCTGCTGGTCGGTGCCGCGTCGCGGCTGCGCAGGACCGAGGCCGCGGCCCATGCGGACCGGCCGGGGCTTCTTACGCGCGTGCTGGCTGCCATTGCTGCGGTTGCCGTGGCGGGGGTGATCGCCTTCTGCGTGCTCGCGCTGCCCGATCTCGCGCCCACGCTCGCTCCGCAGGTGGCCGACAACATCGCATCGACCGGCGTCGGCAATCCGATCACTGCGGTGCTGCTGTCTTTCCGCGCGATGGATACGTTGCTCGAAGCGGTGGTGCTGCTGTTCGCGCTGGTCGGCGTGTGGTCGCTCGCGCCGGACCGCGCCTGGGGCGGTCGACCTGGCGCCGGGCAGCCGGTCGATCCCAACGGCATCCTGGCGTACTTTGCGCGCGTGCTGCCGCCGATCGGGATCGTGGTCGCGATCTACATCCTGTGGGTGGGTGCGGACCACCCGGGCGGGAAGTTCCAGGGCGCGACGATCCTTGCTGCGATGTGGTTGCTGGTCATGATGGCCGGCCTGGCCGATGCGCCACCCGTGAGCCGCACCTGGCTGCGCACCGTGCTCGTGGGCGGGCCGGCGGTGTTCATTGCGGTCGGCTTCACGGGCGCCGCCATCGCCGGCGCATTCCTCGGCTATCCGGAAGGCTTCGCCAAGCCGCTGATCGTTGTCATCGAAGCCGCGCTGATGCCCTCGCTGGCGGTGACGCTGGCCCTGCTGCTGGCCGGCGCGCCGCAACGCGCGATGGAACCATGACCCCGACGACGCTGTTCGGACTGTGCGCCGCGGTGCTGGTGGGCCTCGGCTTGTACGGCCTGATCGTCAATCCGCAGCCGCTGCGCAAGATCCTCGCGTTCAACCTGATCGGCAACGGCATCTTCATCGTCTGCGCTGTGATCGCGCGCCGGGGCGCGGCCGCCGGGATGAACGGCGACCCGGTGCCACAGGCACTGCTGATCACCGCCATCGTCGTCGCCTTCGCGGCATCAGCGCTCGCTGTCGCGCTGCTGCTGCGACTGTTCGAGGAAGCCGGCTCGGTGACCCTGTCCGGCGATCTGTCACCCAAGGCGAAAGCTGCCGATGGAGAGGTCTAGATGCCACTCTCCGCGTCGATGGAACTGACGACACCCGGCGGCCTCCTGCTCGTGCTGGCGGTGCTGGTGCCGTTCGTGGGCGTGCTCGTCGGGCTCGTGCTGGGCGGGCGGAATGCGCACCGCGTCGCGATGGTCACCTTGCTGCTCGGACTCGGCATCGCTTTCGCGATCGCCCGGGCCCTGGTGCTTCACGGCGATGCGCTCGTCTATCTGCTCGGCGGCTGGACACCGCCACTCGGCGTCGCGCTGCGCGCGGATGGACTGTCGGTCGTCATGCTGGTCGCCGTCGCCGTGGTGGTCAGCATGATCGGCGTGTACGCGAGCGGCGACTTCGGCACGCCCAAAGGCACGCGCGAGGCGCGGGCGCCGTTCACGTTCTGGCTGCTGTTGCTCGCGGTCTGGGGATCGCTCAACCTCGTGTTCGTGAGCGGCGATGTGTTCACGCTGTACGTCGCGCTCGAACTGCTGACCTTCGCGGGCGTGCCGCTGGTCAGCCTCGATGGCCGCGGCGAGACGCTGCAGGCGGCGCTGCGCTACCTGGTGTACGCACTGCTGGGGTCGATGTTCTATCTGCTGGGCGCCTTCCTGCTGTACGGCGCCTACGGCACGCTCGACATCGCGTTGCTGGCGGCGAACGTCCGCGCCGAGCCGGTGACGTGGGCGGCCGCGGCGTTGATGACGGCCGGGCTCCTGGCCAAGACCGCACTGTTCCCGCTGCACCTGTGGCTGCCGCCCGCGCATGCCGGCGCGCCGGCCGCGGCGAGTGCGTTGCTTTCCGCGCTGGTGATCAAGGGCGCGTGGTTCCTGGTGGTGCGCCTCTGGCTCGACGTGTTCGCCAATGTCATCACGTGGCCCTCCGCGCAACTGCTGGCGGCGCTCGGCGCGGCGGCGATCCTCGTCGGCAACGTTGTAGCGCTGCGGCAGGTGCGGCTGAAGCTGCTGATCGCCTATTCGACCGTCGCGCAGATCGGCTATCTCTTCCTGATGTTCCCGCTGGTCTTCGGCATGGATGCGGCGCAACTCGACAGCGCGTCGACCATCAGCGGCGGCATGCTGCAGGCGATCTCGCACGCGACCGCGAAGGCCGCGATGTTCATGGCCGCCGGACTCATCTACTCGACCCTGGGGCACGATCGCGTGGCGGACCTGCGTGGCGTGGGGCGAGCGTTGCCGATGACGATGGTTGCGTTCGCGCTCGGCGGCGCATCGCTGATCGGGCTGCCGCCTTCCGGCGGCTTTCTTGCGAAGTGGCTGCTGCTGTCGGCCGCGGTCGCGACCGCGCAATGGTGGTGGGTGCTCGTGATGCTCGCTGGCGGGCTGCTGACCAGCGCCTACGTGTTCCTGGTCATGGTCCGCGCGATGACGCCGGCGGAACCCGGCTGGACGCCAAAGGCAAATGTGCCGCGCTACCAGCAGCTGGCCGTGCTGGCACTGGCCCTGTGCTCCTTCCTGCTGGGCCTGGCCGCACTGAGTCCGATCGACATGACCCAGATCGGACGCTCGACCCTTCCGTTGGCGGGGCCACGATGATCATCGGATCGGCCAGCCTGCTCGTCATCCTGCTCGGCGCTGCGGGCCTGCTGGCGGCGGCCATCCTCATTCCGTTGCTGATGCTGCTGGCCTGCATGTCGCGGAAGCTGCGCCGCCCGATGGCAAGCCTCTTCATCGTCGCGCCGCTTCCGGCACTGGCGGCGGCGCTCTTTGCAGGAGGCGACTCGGCGCTGATCGTCGGCAACGCGCGCTATGCGCTGACGCTAGCGCTCGATGCGCCGGGCGCGATGCTGCTCGCTGTGGCGTCGCTGCTGTGGAGCCTGGCGGGCATCTACGCCGCACGCTACGTGCGCGACCGGCCGGATGCCGATGGCTTCATCGTGTGCTGGCTCATGACGCTGACCGGCTGTGTCGGCGTCTTTCTCGCGGCCGACATGGTCGGTTTCTATTTCCTGCTGGCCGTGCTGAGCGTCGGAGCGAGCGGGCTTGTCCTGCAGGGCGAAGGGCCCGACGCGTGGCGCGCAAGCGCCCTCTATCTGGGGCTCGCGTTGCTGGCCGAAGCCTTCCTGCTTGCCGGCCTCATCCTCCTGGCGCAAGCTATACCGGATGGCAGCCTGCTCATCCGCGATGCCGCAGCCGCGTTGCCGACATCTCCCACGCGCAATCTCACGCTCGTGCTGCTGCTCGTCGGGCTCGGCATGAAGGCGGGTCTCGTGCCGCTGCATTTCTGGATGCCGCTCGCGTACGGCACTGCGCCCATTCCTGCGGCAGCGGTGATGAGTGGCGCCGTGGTCAAGGCCAGCATCATTGCGTTGATCCGCTTCCTGCCGTTCGATGCGGCGCTGCCTGATTTCGGACTGCCGCTGGCGGCAGTCGGCATGTTCGGCGCGCTCTATGGCGTCGTGATCGGCATCACGCAGTCCCGACCTCAGGTCGTGCTCGCGTACTCCAGCGTGAGCCAGATGGGTTTCGTCGTCGCCGTGATCGGCATGGGCCTTGCCGCCGGCGACGCCACGGCCGCGATCGCCGCAGCCTTCTACGCGGCGCACCATCTGCTGGTGAAGGGTGCGTTGTTCCTGGCGGTCGGCGTGATCATGCTCACGGGCCGACGGCGCCTGTGGCCGATGCTCATTCCTGCCGCATTCATCGGTCTGGGGCTGGCGGGCCTGCCGCTGACCGGCGGGGCGCTGACCAAGTACGCGGCGAAGGACATCCTGGGCGACGGGTTGGCCGGCACCATTGCGGTCGTGTCGTCGGTGGCCTCGTCGCTGCTGATGATCCACTTCCTCCGTCGCCTGATGGCGCAGACGGCAGCGGACCCCGACGCACGCGCGCCCGCCTCGCTCATCGTCTCGTGGATCGCGATGGCGGTGGCATCGGTGGTGGTGCCGTGGGCGCTCTACCTTGCCATTTCGACGGATGCCTTGCCCAAGGCCCTGGCGCCGGCTGCGCTCTGGTCGGGCCTGTGGCCGGTGCTGGTGGGTGCCGTGCTCGCCGTCCTGCTGGACCGCGCGGCGCGGTATCTGCCTCGCATTCCCGTGGGCGACCTCGGCATCGCCCTGGGCCATCTGAAATGGGCGTGTGACGGGACCGGCTCGGCCTTCGAGCGAACGGACATCTTCCTGCGACGGTGGCCGGTGGCCAGCATCGCGTTGCTGGCAGTGTCATTGCTTTTCGGCTGGGCATTGCTGGCCTGACATGGACACCATCGCAACTTCAGCGAGGAAATCGATATGAGGACCCTCACGGTCACAGCGCTGGTCGCCGCCGCCTTCTGCTTCACCGGCTGCACCGTCGGGCCGAACTACGTGCGGCCCGAGGTGCAGGCGCCGACCGCGTGGCGCATCGACTACCCCAAGGCCGCGGAGGTCGCGAACACGAAGTGGTGGGAGCAGTTCGGCGATCCCGTGATGAACGAGCTGATCGAGTCGGCACTTCGCGAGAACCTCGATGTGCGCGTGGCGGCGGCGAGGATCGACCAGTTCATCGGCACGCTCGGGGTCGTCGGGTCGCAGGCCTATCCGCAACTCGGCTACAGCGGTGGCGCAAGCCGGACCCGTGCGAGCCGCGAGGGGCAGCCGCCGATTCCCGAGCCCGCCAATCCCTATTTCACGCTGTACCAGGCGGCCCTCGGCGCCACGTGGCAGGTCGATCTCTTCGGTCGTGTCCGACGCCAGAGCGAAGCCGCGCAGGCCCAGGTCTACGCGAGCGAGCAGGCGCAGCGCGGCGTCGTGCTCACACTGGTGGCGGGCGTAGCGACCAGCTACCTCGCACTGCGCGGGCTCGATCGCCAGCGCGAGATCGCCGTGGCCACCGCGGCGAACTTCGGCGAGACGGCGCGGATCTTCGACCTGCGCTTCAAGTCGGGCATCGTGTCCAAGACGGAGGTCAGCCAGATCCGCTCGCAGTACCAGCAGGCGCAGACGGCCATTCCGGCGATCGAGCAGCAGATCGCGGCGGTCGAGAACCGCATCTCCATCCTGCTCGGACGCAACCCGGGTCCGATCCCGCGCGGCAAGAGCATCGAGCAGCTCGCGGCACCGCTGATCCCCGCCGACCTGCCTTCGGCGCTGCTGCAGCGGCGGCCGGACATCCTGGCGGCCGAGCAGAACCTCGTGGCCGCGAACGCCAACATCGGTGCGGCGCGTGCGCTCTACTACCCGACCATCTCGCTGACCGGCGCCTTCGGCTCGACCAGCACGGCGGCCAGCAATTTCCTGTCGGGGCCGGCCACCGCGTGGCAGGTGGTTGCGGGCCTGACCGGTCCGATCTTCACCTTCGGCGCGATCGAAGGCCAGGTGAAGTCGGCCGAGGCGCAGAAGGAGCAGGCGCAGCTCGTCTACCAGCAGACCGTGCTGAATGCGTTCCGCGACACCAACGATGCGCTCACCGGATCGCAGAAGACGATCGAGGGGGTGGCCTTCCAGCGCGAGCGCGTGCGGGCCCTGCGCGAATTCGCCCGGCTGTCACGCCTGAAGTTCGAGAGCGGCCTGATCGGCTATCTCGAAGTGCTGGTGGCCGAGACCGAACTCTTCTCCGCCGAACTCGCGTCGGTCGCGTTGACGACGGACCGCTACACGCAGGTCGTGAATGTCTACCAGGCCATGGGCGGCGGCTGGGTCGACATCGCCGATTCGATCACGCCGCGCCCGGTCGCCCTTATTGCGGAGTGACGCGCGCGGCGTCGCCGTTGCCCTGGATGAAGACGCGCTGACCCACGCGCAGGCCCGGCTGCACCGGCTGGGTCACTTCGATCAGGACGCCGCTGTCGGTGCGGACGAAGACTTCCTGCCCGGGCATCGGCTGGGCCGAGCGGTTCGCGACCTCGGCACCGGCCAACGAGCCGCCGATGGCGCCGGCCACCATGGCGACGTCGCGGCCGGTTCCGTTGCCGATCAGGCTGCCGAGCCCGACGCCCGTGAGGCCACCGACCACCGCGCCGACGCCGGTGTGGGCAGGGCTGCGGATGGTCGTCGGCGAGATCTGCTCGATCACCCCCTGGCGGATGATCTGCGATCCGGGTTGCTGGGGTGCCGCGCAGGCGGCCAGCACGAGGGTCAGCGCAAGGGCTGCGAGGCGTGAGAAGAGTCGGGTCGCCATGGATGTTTCTCCTTCCGTAGGTGTGGTTTTGTGCGTTTCATGATGGCAGCCGAACCGTGCCGGGCAATTGGCCGAACGTGCAGCGTTGCCTGCCCCTTCGGGCAGCGCTCAAGTTTCCGCGGTTCCCGCCGATATATCCATCGCGTGCATGCAACTCGTCGTGTCGGACGGGCCTGCCCCGTGAGGAGTGAGTGTGAGATTCGGAAACAGCCGCGGCGGCAATCGAACGGGGAACCCGGCATGACCTTGGGTGGCTATGGCATCGATGCCTTCAAGGTGCTCGCCGTGGCGGGACCGGTGGCCGGCTTCGTGGCGGTCGCCCAGGTGCGCTCGTCGCGGCGGCAGAAAGAGGCGCTCAAGATCGAGGCCGCGCTGCGCACCGCGCGCAGCGTGTATGTGGACGTGCCCGGTTCCGGCGCATCCGTGCGTTTCGACCTCACCCCGCAATTGCTGGGATGGATGGCAGCCGCGCTCAGCGGCGCGCTTCATGGCATGGATACACCCGACGCGGTGATGCTGGCCTTCGTCGTCGACGCCACGTGGAAGGGCGTTGGTTCGCTGGGCACTGACGGTGATTCGGTGTTTCCGAGCCAGTTGATCGCGACACGCGAGTTCTTCATGGTCCGCTCGGTGGACCCGTGGTGCGACAGCGCCAAGATAGCGCTGCGCACCATGCTCGACGCCCATCGCAGCCTGCCCGAGGGCGAACCGCTCTTTTGCGCGCCGGACGGCTCGATCCAGCCCACGCCGCCGCGGCGGATGCGGGCGCCGTCCATGCCGGTGCCCCGACAGTTCTACTGGGTGCGCGCCGAGGCATCCGCGGCTGAAACCAGGCGTAACCCCACATAGCCCCGACGGCGGAGTCGGTCGGGAAAGGGCGCTAGGATTCGCGGGAACCTACCTCCCATCCGTACAACAAGGATCTCGCATGACCACCCCCAGTTACCCCGACACCCGCCTGCTGATCGACGGCGAGTGGTGCGACGCCGTGAGCGGCAAGACATTGAACGTGATCAATCCCGCGACCGGCAAGCCGATCGGCAAGGTCGCCCATGCCGGCATCGCCGACCTGGACCGTGCGCTCGATGCGGCGCAGCGCGGCTTCGAAGCGTGGCGCAAGATCCCGGCCAACGAGCGCGCGGCCACCATGCGCAAGGCCGCCAGCCTGCTGCGCGAACGCGCCGCCGACATCGCCCGCGTCCTCACGCAGGAACAGGGCAAGCCCTTTGTCGAAGCCCGCGGCGAAGTGCTGGCTGGCGCCGACATCATCGAATGGTTCGCCGACGAAGGCCGCCGCGTCTACGGCCGCATCGTGCCCTCGCGCAACCTGTCGGCGCAGCAGCTCGTCATCAAGGAGCCGGTGGGCCCGGTGGCGGCCTTCACGCCATGGAACTTCCCGATCAACCAGATCGTGCGCAAGCTCGGCGCCGCGCTCGCCAGCGGCTGCTCGTTCCTCGTCAAGGCGCCGGAAGAAACCCCGGCATCGCCTGCCGCGCTGCTGCAGACCTTCGTCGATGCCGGCGTGCCGAAGGGCACGGTCGGCCTGGTGTTCGGCGATCCGGCCGAGATCTCCAACTACCTCATCCCGCATCCGATCATCCGCAAGGTGACCTTCACCGGTTCCACGCCGGTGGGCAAGCAACTCGCCGCCCTGGCCGGAGCGCACATGAAGCGCGCGACCATGGAACTCGGCGGGCACGCCCCCGTGATCGTCGCTGCCGACGCCGATGTGGCCCTGGCAGCCAAAGCCGCGGGGAGCGCGAAGTTCCGCAACGCCGGGCAGGTCTGCATCTCGCCGACGCGCTTCCTGGTGCACAACAGCATCCGCGAAGAATTCGCCCGTGCGATGGTCGTGCAAGCCGAACGCCTGAAGCTGGGCGACGGCCTGGCCGAAGGCACCACGCTCGGCCCGCTGGCCAACTCGCGGCGCCTGACCGCCATGGCCAAAGTGCTCGACGATGCGCGCGCCACCGGCGCCACGGTTGCCACTGGCGGCGAGCGCGTGGGAACGGACGGCAACTTCTTCGCGCCCACGGTGCTCACGGATGTCTCGCTGGACGCCGACGTGTTCAACAACGAACCCTTCGGCCCGATCGCGGCCATCCGCGGCTTCGACACGCTCGAGGAAGCCATCAAGGAAGCGAACCGCCTGCCGTACGGCCTGGCGGGCTATGCCTTCACCCAGTCGATCAAGAACGCCCACATCCTCTCGCAGCAGATGGAAGTCGGCATGCTGTGGATCAACCAGCCGGCCGCCCCGTCGCCGGAAATGCCCTTCGGCGGCGTGAAGGATTCGGGCTACGGCTCGGAAGGCGGTCCGGAAGCCATGGAGGCCTACCTGGTCACCAAGGCGGTGTCGATCATGGCGGTCTGATACCCCCTCCCGTCCGGCGGCGTACGCTAGCCAGAAGCGTGATACGGCGTGACAATTCGCCGCATCATGAATCACGCGACGATTCGCCGGGCGTTGCTCTGGGTCTGGTTGCTTCTGTTGCCGGCCATCGCGCTGGCGCAGTCGCAGCTTGGCAGCGCCGCGGCGATGCAGGCCAAGCACGACGCCCTGAAGGGGCAGCTCGAGCAGAACGTCTTCGGCCGCCCGCTGGCGCTCGAATCCACCGAAGCGTCCGGGCAATTGAGCGGCAACATCTTCGCGGAGGTGGCCTATCCCTTCGACCAGGTGAGCAGCGCCTTGGGCACGCCGGCCGGCTGGTGCGAGGTGCTGATGCTTCATCTCAACACCAAGCACTGCGCCGTGCGCGACACCGGCGGCACCAAGACGGTGGCCGTCGCGGTGGGCCGCAAGTTCGACCAACCCTTGTCGGAGGCGCAAAAGGTCGATTTCGTCTGGCAGCCGGTGACCACGACGGCAGACTATTTCAATGCGCGACTGAGTGCCGACAAGGGGCCGCTGTCGACCCGCGACTACCGGATCGAACTCGAGGCGACGCCACTGGACGGCGGCAAGACCTTCATCCATCTCGGCTACAGCTATGCCTACGGCACGGCGGCGCGCATCGCCATGCAGGGCTACCTCTCGACGATCGGCAGCGACAAGGTCGGCTTCACGTCGACGGGCACCAACGCATCGGGCGAGAAGGCCTACGTGGGCGGGGTGCGGGGCGTCGTGGAGCGCAACACCATGCGCTATTACCTCGCCATCGACGCCTACCTGGGTGCCCCCGACCCCAAGCAGCTCCCGTCGCGCCTCGACACCTGGTTCGACAGCACCGAGCGCTATGCGCGGCAGCTGCACGAAGTAGAGCGGAATGACTACCTCACCATGAAGCGCAACGAATACAAGCGCATGACGAGCGGAGGCTCCTAGGAAAGCACCCTTGCGTTCCAAATCGATACACATGTATCCTTGTGTGTCTGAAAGGACGGTGCCCCATGGATGTTGATTTCCACCTGCACAAGGTACAGGCCCTCAGCCCGAAGGCCGCGAAGATCGCATTGCGCATGCTGGACCGCGACCCGCGCGTTCCCACCGAATGGGTGATGTCGCTGCGGCCGGCGCTGGTCGACCGAAGTAGTGACGCCGAGTCTTTCGGCGGCACCGACTGGATGACCATCGCCGCGATCGAGCGCCCCGGCATCCGACGCTTCACCGAACACTTCGAGAGCCGCGAACAGCGCCACGCGCGCCTGTGGGTGCTCAGCCTGCGCACGGCCGCCAGCAAGCACGACCGCGCCGACCCCGACGCGAGCATCTACGGCGCGCTCTAGCCCGGCCCTCGCTCAAGAACAGTTGTACGAACTCGCCGCCAGCGGGTCCGTGCCGGCGAAAACCGGCTTCGTCGGGTACATGCAGATCGGCCGTGAGGCCTCGCCGGGACTGGCCGGCGTCTTCTGGGACGTGATGTCGATCCGGCTCGGCGGCTGGTCCTGTTCGACCCAGGTCGTCAACGCCAGGTAGAGCTGGTCAATCGTGGGCAGCGGAATCGTCGCGGCCGCGTTGGTCGTGCCGTTCGCAAAGCCGTGGGCCATGCCCGGGACGAGGAACAGCCTGTAGAAGTTCTTGACCACCTGGTCCCCGCCCATCTTCGCCGTCAAGCGGTTGTAGTAGTTGAGCGTGCCTTGCGGCGGGATGAGTGTGTCCGCGAGCCCGTGGTAGACGAGCATCTTGCCGCCGCGCGCCGCGAACGGCGCCAGGTTGTTGTCGTCCGTGTTGATGTTGGCGAAAGAGGTCTGCAGGGACACGCCCTTGTCGTAGGCGTTCGACAGGTCGAGGTACGACATCCCCTTCCAGCGGTCCGTGCCGTTGCCTGTGGCGTTGACGAAGTTGATCGTCGCGAAGCTTGGGCTCTGCAGTTCCAGCGCCACCATGTCGCTCGCGATGGTGAAAGGCGTCGGGCCGCCGAGGCCGCCGATGTTGGTGCCGCGGGTCAGGCCGTACCAGCGCTGGGCGCCTTGCGGTTCGAGCGCGGTGCCGTTGTCGGTCGAAGGCGAGGGCACCGAGCCGTCGGCCGTCTGCCCGTACCAGATCTTGTTCATCGCCACGGCCTGGACCTGGGTCACGCAGTCGCCCGCCGGCGCGTTGCCGCCGCTCGTCGCGCAGATCACGTTCAGGTCCTGCGTCGGGTCATAGCGGCAGACGAACGGGTCCGGGATGTAGCCGAGGTGCACGTTGCCGACCGCGTCGCAGGAATTGATCGCGGCATTGCCCAGTGACGCAATCTGCCCGGTGGTCAGGGGCACGCCGCCGAGGTCGCGCTGGTAGACGATCTGCGGATACAACTCCGAGGTGATGAACTTTGTCCAGTTGATGGCGGGTGCGCCGGCCAGGATGCCGTCGAAGTCGGCCGGGTTGGCCTGGGCCTCCATGTGACCCTGGCGGCCGCCGGTCGAGAAGCCATTCCAGTACGCGCGCTTCGCCGCCACGCCGTAGTAGGCCTGCGTCAGGGCCTTGGTCTTGACGGCCATCTCGTGGATGCCGCGTTGCGCGAAGTCGTTCCAGAGCACCGTGTTGATGGAGCCGTCGGGATTCATGGCGAAGGAGCCGCCGTTCGCCGTGTTGGCATGGCCCGTGTCGGTGCTGGCGGAGACCGCGCCTTCGACCATCGCGGTCGTGGCCGGCGCGCCCGAAGTACTGCCCGCAATGCCGGCGAGCGCCGTCAGCGACGTCTGCACGCCGCCCGCCCAGCCACCGCCGCCCTTCACATGGATCCGCTGGTTCCATTTGCTCTCGCTGGGAAGCCACACCTCGATGCCGATGCCCTGCGAAGTCGAAGGCGCGTCCGCCGGCCCCGGGTTGCCCGGCTTGACCAGCAGTTTCACGACGCACACGTCGCTCGTGGCCGTCGGCGTCGTGGCGGATGCCGTGCCCGAGAGCAGCAGCGGATCGCCGGCCTTGAAGGACTTGACGAGCAGGACCTGCGTCAACGGGTCCGGGGTGAAACGTGTCTTCATCGTGTCGTCGCAAGTGAGCTTGGCCTGCCCCGGAATGACCGGGAATCCGCCGCCGCCACCACCTCCGCCGCCGCAAGCCGCCACGCCGCCCGCGAGGACGAGGGAAGCCAGCCGGGCCAGGGCGCGCGCCCGGGATTCAACGCCGCAAGATGTGCGCATGAAAGTCTCCTTGTTGAATGCGCCGGCCACCGCCCGGCGCTGACAAGTTGATGCATCCTGTCGCGAATCCGAAGCGTAGGAAGTCGCCCATCCCTATCGGCGACCCATACCTACATGGTGGAAATTCAAGTCACCACGACAGGGCCTTTTGATCGAGAATCCCGGCCCATGAGCGATCTGATTTCAAGCGGCGTTCACGAGGCCGGGGCCTGCTGATGGGCGCGCTGCACCGCGCGGGCCGCAAGGCATTGGTCCTTCAGGGCGGCGGCGCGCTCGGCGCCTACCAGGCCGGCGTCTACGAAGCCCTGAGCGAACAGAAGCAAACGCCGCAGTGGATTGCCGGGGTGTCGATCGGCGCGATCAACTCGGCACTGATCGCCGGCAATGCGCCGGAGAAGCGGGTCCAGCGCCTGCGCGAATTCTGGGAACTTGTGTCTTCCAGTCCGTCGCAGCAACTGCCGTCCTGGATGGGTGACCGCGCCGTGCTGAACCAGTGGAGCGCGAGCCTCGCCACATTGTTCGGCATTCCCGGCTTCTTCCAGCCACGGGCTTCCGCCTCGCTGCTGATGGGCGGCGCCGCACCGCTGCTGAGCTACTACGACACCGCGCCGCTGCGACAGACGCTCGAACGCTTGGTCGACTTCGACCGGATCAACGCGCGCGAGATGCGTTTCAGCGTGGGTGCCGTCAATGTGTGCAACGGCAATTCGGTCTACTTCGACAACACGGTGCAAAAGATCGGGCCTGAACACGTCATGGCCAGCGGCGCGCTGCCGCCCGGTTTCGCGCCGGTGGAGGTCGACGGCGAGTCCTACTGGGACGGTGGGCTGGTGTCGAACACGCCGCTGCAATACGTGCTGGACAGCCATCCGCGCAGCGAGGCGCTGGTCGTGCTGCAGGTCGACCTGTTCAATGCGCAGGGATCGATGCCGGCCACGCTGTCGGACGTGCTGGGCCGGCAGAAGGACATCACCTATTCGAGCCGCACACGCATGAACACCGACGCGCTGGCGGCCAACATGAACCTGCAGCAGGCCATTGCGGACTTGCTCGCCAAGCTGCCGGCCGCCCTGCGCAAGGACGCGAGCGTGCAGGCGGTGCGCGAGCAGCTCTCGCACGAGCCGATCGACATCTTCCACCTCATCTACCGCGACAAGGTCTACGAGCGCGAGTCGAAGGACTACGAGTTCTCGCGTGCCACGGTCGACGAGCACTGGGAGGCCGGGGCACGCGATATGCGTGCGACGTTCGCGCATCCGGAATCGCTGCGCAGCGATGCGCAGAACAATGGCGTGACCACCTACGACCTGAGCGACCCGGATGAAATCCGGGTCAAGCGGCCGTTGACGCAAGAAAGCCTGAAATGAACATTGAAGACGTCAAGCGAACGGCTTTCGCCATGCCGCTCACGAACCCGGCGTTTCCGCCGGGGCCCTACCGTTTCGTGCGGCGCGAGTTCCTCGTCATCACCTACCGCACCGACATGGACGCCCTGCGCGCGGTCGTGCCCGAGCCGCTCGAAGTGGTGGAGCCGCTCGTCAAGTACGAGTTCATCCGCATGCCCGATTCGACCGGCTTCGGCGACTACACCGAATCCGGCCAGGTCATCCCGGTGCAACTGCGCACCGACAAGGGCGTGGAGCAGGGCGCGTACGTGCACGCCATGTACCTCGACGACCACCCGCCCATCGCCGGCGGACGCGAGCTGTGGGGCTTTCCGAAGAAGCTGGCCTCACCCGTGCTCGACTACGAGACCGACGTCGTGGTCGGTACGCTCGACTTCGGCAAGGTGCGCATCGCGAAGGCCACGATGGGCTTCAAGCACCGCACGCTCGAACACGCGCCGATCCTTGCCGGCATCGCGCAACCCAACTTCCTGCTCAAGATCATCCCGCACGTCGACGGCACGGCCCGCATCTGCGAGCTGGTGCGCTACCACATGGTCGATGTCACGCTGCATGGCGCGTGGGGCGGGCCGGCTTCGCTCGAGCTGCATCCGCATGCGCTGGCGCCGGTGGCGGACCTGCCGGTGCTCAAGGTCGAATCGGCCGTGCATTACATCGCCGACATGACCCTCGCGCTCGGTACCGTCGAATACGACTACCTCGCCTGAGCGCCGCGCTTCGTCCTGATCAAGCTGCGGCGACTTTTCTGGACTTCCGCGAGCATCTTCAGTTGATCGGCGCAGTCGGCCGGCGCGGCGACCAGCACGAAAGGGCTGCGCCGCAGGGCGGTGATGGTCTTCTCGACTTCCACCGGATCGCGATTCTTCGAGATCAGTCCGGCAGCGACGGCCGCCTTCGATTGCCTGAAGAAGGCCTTCTCGTAGCCCGGCGTGCCGCACCGCGCGGCGATCACGCGGTAGTCGGCCTCCTGCTGTTCGCTGGACAGGAAGGCGCCCATGCTTCCTGGTGACTGTGCCGCCGCCGTGAACGGTGCGACCGCAGCCAGTGCCGAGAAGATGGCTCCGATTTCGATGTGCGCTTTCATGTAAACCCCCCTGAGTCGATAACGCTTTTTTGCCGTTTCATCGTAAAGGGGCGCCCGAGTGTTGTGCCATCTGCCATGTGAACTATTGCGGATCGGATTCGACTTTCGTTCCGAGGTGTCGCGCCTCGCACGAAAGCGCTGGCGCCGTTGCCTCGCACCGCGATGTGCATTGCGGCGCGGGTCGCTTGGTCGCCGGCGGAATCCCGGCAATTGCCCGAAGGTGCAGGCGCGCTTGCCCGTTGGGCCAATTTGCAGCTTTCACGCCCACACCCAAGATCGGTGCGTCTCCATACGCGACGAGGAACTCCAGAAGCAGCTCGTCGATCCGGTGGCCGACCTCGTGACCTTGCCGTTCCAGTGGAGGAATGAAAAACGATCGAGCCAGCGCTGGACAGTGCCGCTCGGCGTGTCATATTCGCTGCTGGTCAAGCCGGAGAGCTTTGATCCGATGAACTTCGTGGCGGGGGCGGTTACAACGTCATCCGGCCGGACAATGCATCGGATTGGTTCGTGCGCTGTCAAGTCAATATCATTCTGCCGAAATGAGGAGTCCAAAAATGCGAGTCAACGAGGGATTGAGGGGGATGGCAATCGTCGTGGCGATGCTGGCGGCGGTGCCGGCCATGGCGAGGCCGCTGGACATCTACAACGGGATGCGCGACCTGCCGATCACGCACTTCAAGAAGGTCGACATCGACCTGATGACCAAGACGGTCAATCGCACCATGGACAGCGGCGAAGACGGTGTCACGGTCAAGTGGGAGAGCCCCGGCACGCCCAACAGCGGCTCGGTCACCCCTCTCAAGGATCCGCAGGGGCGCGCGGGATGCCGGCTGGCACGCATCGAGAACAGCCACGGCTCCCTGCAGAACACGGCCACCTACATCCTGTGCAGGAACCAGGACAAGAGCACCGCCAAGGCCACGCCCTGGAAAGTGGTCGGACTTGCCAACTAGCGCGGAGCCGCCATGAACTTGCGCTTGGTCCTGTTGGTGCGTGGTGCTTTCAGCGTGTTGTTCGCGCTGTACGTGCTGGTCGCGCCGCCGGTGGCCCAACTGGGGCAATTGCTGGGTCGCAATGGCTACTTCGGCTTCATCGACGGGGTCCTCGGCGTGACCCTGGCATTCGCGCTGAAAAGGTATCCACCGGCCCGATGGCTCTTCGCGCTGGCGCTGGCCGATGCGGTGGTGCGCATCGTGGTCGGCGTGGTGTCCTTCGCCTATCCGAACCTGGAGGAGCGCATCGTGGGCGCCGTGGCGTTCTTCGGCGCGCTCATCACCGTGTGCATCGCGCTGGGCGTCGTTGGCCTGATCTCGGTGATGGTGAACCGTGGCGCCTCGCCGGAGGGGCCGCGTGAAGGGCACATGCCCGCGGCCATCGCGAGCGTCTGCACGCTGGCCTTCGGCGCGGCCCTGATGTTCGGATTCTCGACCGTCGACGGTCGGCGAATGCTCGTTGGACTCTTCGCCCTGGCGTTGGGCCTGACGTTCCTCGTCACGGGCTTTCGCTTGAAACGCCCATGATTTCTTTCCCTGGCTGATCCCATAACTTCGAAGGAGCGATCTCATCATGACCCAACTTTTCTCACGCATTGCAGCCCTTGCACTGGCCCTCGTGCTGGCAGCCTGCGCGGCGCCGCAATCCGGCAGCTCGATGGAGGTGCGCCAGGGTGTGATCGAGCAGATCATGCCGGCGGACATCCAGAGTCCGTCGCACACAGGCGTGGGCGCTGTCGTCGGCGGCCTCACGGGCCTGGGCATCGGCAGCCTGATCGGCGGCGGCACGGGACGCGACGTCGCGATGGTCCTGGGCACTGTCGGCGGCGCCGTTGCCGGCGGCGAGATCGCCAAGCGCTACGACCGTCCCCAGCCGGGCCAGCAGATCATCGTTCGTACCAAGAGCGGCGTGCTCGTGACGGTGACCCAGCCGATCAACCCGGGCCTGCGTGTCGGCCAGCGCGTCTACATCGAAGGCGCCGGCGAAGGCGCGCGCGTCCTGCCGCAGTGATCGACCGGGCGACGTGAACCGAAGCACTTGGCCACGTTGCGCGCGGTTCTCGGCGGCGTGCTGATCGCCGCCTGCTGGGCGGTGATGGGGCGTCCGATACCGCCCTCGGTCGCCGCGGCGCCGAAGGAGGCCTGCATCATGGCCGGCCAGAGGGTGTGCCGCACGAGGCGCTTCGTCGTTGTTCTTTCTTTCATGAAGGCGTCTGTTCGCTTCGCACGATGCAGCGAAAACCCAGGTGGCAGGTGGCGGTGTCGATCGGCTGCGCCATCCGGGCGGCTGGGCGGTAGCGATGGCAGTAGTTGGGTGCGCAGAGGTGGGAGCCGCCCTTCATCACCCGGCGCGGAATGCGGATCTCGGGTGTTCGCGGGTCGTAGCTGTCGTCGATCGCGGCGCCGCGCGGGTTGTCGAGCGTGCAGCATGCGTGGGTGATCTTTCCGTGCTCCTGGTACCAGTCGGTGGTCCATTCCCAGACGTTGCCGGCCATGTCGTAGAGGCCGTACGCGTTGGGCGGGAAGGAGCCGACCGGTGCGGTGAACTCGTAGCCGTCCTGCAGCAGGTTCTGCCAGGGGAACTGGCCCTGCCAGGTGTTGGCCATCATCTTTCCGCGGGGGCTGAACTCGTCGCCCCACGTGTATTCGGCGCCTTCGAGGCCGCCGCGCGCGGCGTACTCCCATTCGGCTTCGGTCGGGAGTTCCTTGCCCGCCCACTTCGCGTAGGCTTCGGCATCCTCGAACGCGACGTGCACGACCGGGTGCTTCCACAGCCCTTGCAGCGAACTGCCGGGTCCGCGCGGATGTCGCCAGTCGGCGCCGCGCTGGTAGGTCCACCAGTTGTGGGGATTGCCCATGTCCACGGGTCCAGGTGTCTTCTGGAATACGACGGAGGAGGGCGCAAGCATCGCGGGATCGGCGCCGGGATAGTCTTCCGCCCTGGCCGGACGCTCGGCCAGCGTGACGTGTCCGGTCGCCTCGACGAAGCGCTTGAACTCGGTGTTGGTCACCGTGTGCGTGTCGATCCAGAAGCCCTTCACCGCGACCTTGTGGGTCGGTGCTTCCTCCGGATAGTGCTTGTCCGATCCCATCAGGAAGGTGCCGTCGGGAATCCAGACCATGCCCTCGGTCCGCGTTGCGCTCTTCAGTTCAGTCGTCATGATGGATCGCCAGTCTCAGTGAATCGATGATGGAGGCACCAGTGTGCATTGCCCATCGGCCCGATGGGCAGCAAGGCCTGCACTTTCGGGCAGCCGGCGCACCTAGGTCGACGGAATTCCGGCGGCGGCCTTGCGACGCGTCCGCTTGTGCGCCACGGCGATCGTCGGCAAGGACACCCTGAACAGCGTCCCCGCCTGTTCGTTGGATCCGACTTCGATCTTGCCGCCGTGCGCGTCGACGATGGTCTTCACGATGGCCAGGCCCATCCCCATGCCTTCGGGCTTGGTCGAATAGAAGACCTTGAAGATCTCGGGCAGCTTTCCGGCGCCCACGCCGGGTCCGCAGTCGGCGACCGTGAACACGGCGGTGCCCTTGTCGCCCTCTTCCGTCGTGACCTTGAGCGTTCGCTGGCCCGGCGGCAACTGGCCCATCGCCTCCATGCCGTTGGTCGCAAGGTTCACCAGCACCTGCTGGAGGTGCGTGCTGTCGCCCATGACAGGCAGCGGACCGGTTGCGAGATCGAACTGCAGGCACGTCTGGTGTCGCCTGGCGAGTTGGCCGAGCAGGCCCTTGCTGGTGGTGATCACGTCGTTCAGTTCGAGCATCGTGGCGTCGAGCGAGCGCCTGCCGAGCAGGGTCCTGAGCTTCTGGATGATCTGCTTGATCCGAATCACATCGTCGCGGATGTCCGTGAGGATGTTCCGGAGCTCATCGGCCGGCAGCGGCTGCTGCTTCCACAGGAGGGCGCCGGCATCCACGTTCGCGAGGATGGCGCTCAGCGGCTGGTTGATTTCGTGGGTGATGGACGCCGCGAGTTCATCGACGCCGTGGATCGGGCCGGAATTTCCCCTGTCCGGTCGTCGCTGCGCGGGCCGGCCCCCGATGGGCGCACGCCTCGCGCTCAACGAGGGCCAGAGACCGGCCAGCAGCAAGGCGATCAGCACGGAGACCGCGATCCCCGCGGCCGGCTTGGGCGACATGTGAATGGCGCCTGTTGAGGTCGGATACGCCAAGCGCCTCAGGCGCTGACGCGACCGTAGGAGGACTCGGGCACCGTGCCCAGTTGCCCGACCGCCCGGACCAGATCGGCCAGCGAGCTGACCTCCATCTTCTCCATGACGTGCGCGCGATGGGCCTTCACCGTGCGCTCGGCAGCGCCGAGTTCGGCGCTGATCTGCTTGTTCAGTGCGCCGTTGACGACCATATCGAGCACCTGGCGCTCGCGCGGGCTGAGCCGCGAGTAGCGCGTCTGCAATGCCGACAGCCGGCGATGTGCCTGGCGCCGTACGGCGTCTTCCTGGACGGCCTTGTTCACGACGGAGAGAAGCGCATCACCATCCACCGGCTTGAAGAGAAAGTCGGCCGCGCCGGCCTTCATCGCGCGGAGCGTCTCGTGCACCGTCGCCTCGGCGGTCACGAAGATCACCGGCAGTGGCTCGGGCTGCGTGGCGACCATTTCCTGCAGGTCCAGCCCGCTGGGGCCGGGCATGTGGATGTCCAGCACGAGGCAGCCCGGTGCGCTTCCGATGCCTTCGAGCAGCATTTCGCCCACGGATCCGTATTCCGCGACGCAATGTCCGGCAGCACGGAGCAGCCTCTGGACGGCACGCCTGAAGGACACATCGTCGTCGATCAGACGAATGATGGGTGTCTCCACCTCCGCTGGAATCAAAGCTGTCGGTTCACTCATTCCACATCTCCCGGGCCCGTCGCCCGGAGACGGCCCTGCAAGGTTGGCGCTGATACAGCGAGGATTCGAGGTGCATTGAACACGCAGCGAAGGTGCATGACAACCTGCCCTTTGGTGTAAGGCACTCCAAGGGGGCTTGAAAACGTAGCTATTTTGTCTTACGGAATGATGAGGGCGAAAGTAACGCTTCGTGGGGGGTGGCGAGCTGGGCGGCGAAGTCCTCGAAGCCGGTTGGCGTGCCGCTTCGGTGTGTGGAGCCAGCGTCCGAGTGGACCGTGTTCGCGTTAAAGGCGTGTGTCCTTTCGAGGTAGAGGCCGGCAAAGTTGGGTGGAAGGCCTGCGCCGACGAGCACGTCGGCCATCCCGGCGTCGGAGAGCCGGACGTAGGGCAGGCCGGGCTTGCCGATGCGCTCGCCCAGGAGGTCCGGCTGCGGGCGTGAGGGCCGCGCTCAGCCGCCGAACAGCGGTGCGGGCAGGCCGGGGACGTCGAGCTGTACGGCGAAGAGTCCGCCGGATTCGGGTTCGGCTTGGCGTTGTTCGGGCGTGAGGCCACTGGTTGCGCTGGTGATGTAGAGGGTGCGCAGATCGGGGCCACCAAAGGCGCAGTTGGTGATGTGGCTGGTCGGCAGTTTGATGCGGCAGATTTCGTCGGCGCTCACGGGGTCGTGGCAACTGACGCAGGCGCCGCCCCAGTGGGCGATCCAGAGGCGGCCGGCGGCATCGGTGGTCATGCCGTCGGGGAATCCGTCGCCGCGTGCAAAGCGGTTCCATTGGCGCTTGTTGGACAGGGTGCCGGAATCGCCGTCGAAGTCGTAGGCGTAGGTGCGGCTGGTGACGGTGTCGTTGAAGTACATCGTGCGGCCATCGAGCGACCAGGTCGGTCCGTTGGTGACTGCGAAGCCCTGGTCGTGGCGGGTGCAGCGGCCGTCGGGGTCGAAGCTGTAGAGCGAACCGGTCGGGGCCTCGCATGCGGCGTCCATGGTGCCGCCCCAGAAGCGGCCCTGGGCGTCGCACTTACCGTCGTTGAAGCGGTTGGCGGTGAGTTCGGGTTCGGGTTGATGCAGGTACTTGGGTGGGACGTCTGGCGTCGCCGGGTCGAAGAGGGCGAAGCCGCGGCGCAGGGTGACGATGAGGCCGGGTTCGTGGGCGCGTTCGGCGACGGCGGAGATTTCCTGGTCGAAGTTCCAGGTCGACTGGGCATTGCTGGCCGGGTCGAACCGGTGCAGCTTGCGATCCAGGATGTCGACCCAGTAGAGCGCCTGCTCGCGCTGCGACCACAAGGTGCCTTCGCCCAACGTCGCAGCAGCGGGCCAGATGCAACGCGGGGCTTCTAGGATTGCCGGGGTCCGGGGGCAGGCGGTCGATTGTGTTGTGTTCAAAGTCTGTCTCCTCGTGTGAGTGGTGCCTGCTGCGACAAAGCCCGCACTTTGTACTTTTCTGGGGGGTATGGGAAGTCTGCGTGCGTTGGGGAGGGCGCCCGGCAGGCGGTGCGGCCTGGGCGACCCCGCTACGCCGGCCCTTCGGGCTCCCTTCCGGTGCTCGCTTCAGGCGGGGTCCGCGCAAACTCGCCTGCGGCTCAAACACGCGCGGCCCTTATCCGCCTGAAGCTCCGCTCCTCAGCGGCGCAGAGGGGTCGCCCAGGCCGCACCGCCTGCCGGGCTCTGTGGGTGAACAACGGTTGTGGGCGTCTCGAACGTCGACGGCCATTTCAATCAACCTCAAGCCGCCGTCCATAAGCACTGAAGCTCTGAACCTTCAAAGCCTTCATCATCACCTTGGCCGCAGGCGACAACAGTCGGTCCGTGCGCGTGATGATCCCGAACGCATCCATGTGGCACGGCATATCGACAGGCAGCAGCGCCACGATGCCATGCGCCGCGTAGTAGCGCGCCACATCGGTTGCGAGCACGGCCACCATGTCGCTCTGTTGCAGCATGCGCGTGATGAAGAGCAGGGCGGCTGTTTCGATCACGTTGATGGGCGGTGCGAGTCCTTCCTCCTGGAACATGAGTTCGAATCGATGGCGCAGCACGCTGCCCGCTGGCGGGACGATCCAGCCCGCCGACACCAAGTCGCGCAGTCCGAGGCCCGTCATGCCCAGGAGGGGATGCCCCGGTCGCACCAGTGCGCAGACAGGTTCCTCCGTGAGCGCCTCGTAGCGAATATTCGTCTTGTCGTGCTCCGCGAAAAGGCGCGCCACCAGCAGATCGAGCTTGCCCTGTTCGAGCCGCTCCAGCAGCACCGGACTGGTCTCGATGTCCAGCGAAATGCGAAGGTTCGGATGGTCGCGCTTGACCGCCGCGACCGCTGGCGGCAGCAACACCAGGCCCGGCGCAGTGATCGCACCGATGTTCACCTGCCCGGCACTGCCCGCCTTGAGCGCGGTGAGTTCGTCATGTGCCTGGTTGAGGCTCGCGAGTGCAATTCGGGCATGTCGGATCATCGTCTCGCCATACCAGGTGGGCCGCATGCCGCGCGGCAGGCGGTCGAACAGCGGGACCTCGAGCACGTCTTCCAGATCCTTCAACAGCTTCGAGGCGGCCGGTTGCGTCATGTTCAGGACCTGCGCGGCCCGATGGATATTGCCCTCTTCGGCAAGGGCCACGAGCAGCAGAAGCTGCCGGGTCTTGAGTCGCGCACGGATGAACCAGTGCGTGTAGTTGGTCATGGGGTTTACCTGAATGCTGGTTCTGGTATCCATTCCATCCAAATAATGATTGGAAAGATATTGGTGCGATTCCTACACTCGCCCCACTTTGAAGCGAAGTGATCTCCAACAGAATGCACGGCAGTTCATCAACGGCCGCTGGGAGACGGGTGTCACCACGGGCATCAGCGAAAACCCGTCCGACACCCGCGAAGTGGTCGCGGAATATGCGCGTGCCGACCGCAACCAGACCGAGTTGGCAATCCGCGCCGCGGCCGATGCATTTCCCCACTGGAGTCTGACCACGCCGCAGCGGCGCGCCGACGTGCTCGACCAGATCGGCAGCGAAATCCTCGCCCGCCGCGAAGAACTCGGCGCGCTCCTCGCCCGCGAGGAAGGCAAGACACTGCCCGAGGCCATCGGCGAGGCGGCGCGCGCCGGGCACATCTTCAAGTTCTTTGCCGGCGAGGCATTGCGCGGCGATGGCCAGACCGTCGCTTCCGTGCGACCCGGCGTGCAGGTCGACATCACGCGCGAGCCGCTCGGCGTTGTCGGGCTCATTGCGCCTTGGAACTTTCCGCTCGCGATTCCGGCATGGAAGATCGCACCGGCCCTGGCCTATGGCAACAGCGTGGTGTTCAAGCCGGCCGAGCTGGTGCCGGCCTGCGGTTGGGCTTTGGCCGAGATCATCAGTCGCGCGGCACTGCCGGCCGGCACCTTCAACCTCGTGATGGGCAGCGGGCGCGAGGTCGGTCAGACCATCGTCGACAGCCCGCTGGTGGATGCGATCAGCTTCACCGGATCGGTGGCGACCGGCGAACACGTCCTGCAGGCCGCCATGCGCCGGCATGCCAAGGTGCAACTGGAGATGGGCGGCAAGAACCCGCTGGTGGTGCTTGCCGATGCCGACCTCGACCGGGCCGTCGACTGCGCCGTGCAGGGCGCGTACTTCTCGACCGGTCAGCGCTGCACGGCGTCGAGCCGCCTCATCGTCGAGGCGCCTGTGCATGACGCCTTCGTGGCGCGCGTGCGCCATCGGCTTGCGGCGCTCAAGATCGGGCACGCGCTGGCACAGGGCACCGACATCGGGCCGGTGGTCGACAGACACCAACTGGAGCGAAACCTCGCCGCGATCGAAGCTGCGAACGCGGAAGGCGCCGAGCATGTGGGCGGAGGCGAACGCGTCAACCGCGCGACGCCGGGCTACTACATGAATCCGGCACTGTTTCTGGCGCGGCCCGAGCACGGCGTCGCGCGCGACGAGATCTTTGGCCCCGTCGCCTGCGTGCTGCGCGCCGACGACTACGAGCACGCGCTGGCGCTGTCCAACGACACGCCCTTCGGCCTGTGCGCCGGCATCTGCACGACGTCGCTGTCGCGCGCGATGCATTTCAAGCGCCATGCCAAGGTCGGCATGACCATGGTCAACCTGCCGACCGCCGGCGTGGACTACCACGTCCCCTTCGGCGGGCGCAAGGCATCGAGCTACGGACCGCGCGAGCAGGGCCGCCATGCCGCGGAGTTCTACACCACCGTCAAGACCGGCTACGTGCTGGCCTGAGCGACAAGAGAAGAAAAGTTTCTTTCACCACGTCAACCAGGAGACAACATGAAACTGAACCGTCGCACGCTCAACATCGCGCTCGCGAGCGCGTCCCTGTCCTCGCTGCTACCCGCCACGGCGTTTGCGCAGAAGAAGGTCGTCCTGGGCTTTGCCCAAGTGGGCGCGGAAAGCGAATGGCGCACTGCCAACACGGAGTCGATCAAGTCGGCCGCGAAGGAGTCCGACATCGATCTCAAGTTCTCCGATGCACAGCAGAAGCAGGAGAACCAGATCAAGGCGATCCGCTCGTACATCGCGCAGAAGGTCGACGTCATCGCCTTCTCGCCGGTGGTCGAGTCGGGCTGGGAAACCGTGCTGAAGGAAGCCAAGGCCGCCAACATCCCGGTGGTGCTGACCGACCGCTCCGTCAACACCAAGGACGACTCGCTCTATGTGACCTTCATGGGTTCGGACTTCGTCGAGGAAGGCCGCAAGGCCGGCCGTTGGCTGGTCGAGAAGGAGAAAGGCAATGCGGGTCCGATCAACATCGTCGAACTGCAGGGCACGGTGGGCTCGGCGCCGGCGATCGACCGCAAGAAGGGCTTCGAGGAAATCATCAAGTCCGATCCGAAGTTCAAGATCATCCGCTCGCAGACCGGCGACTTCACCCGCGCGAAGGGCAAGGAGGTGATGGAAGCCTTCCTGAAGGCCGAGGGCAAGAAGATCAATGTGCTCTACGCGCACAACGACGACATGGCCATCGGCGCCATCCAGGCCATCGAGGAAGCGGGGATGAAGCCGGCACAGGACATCATCATCATCTCGATCGATGGCGTGAAGGGCGCCTTCGAGGCCATGATGGCCGGCAAGCTCAACGTGTCGGTCGAATGCAGCCCGCTGCTTGGCCCGCAACTGATGAGTGCCGTGAAGGACATCAAGGCCGGCAAGCCGCTGCCGAAGCGCATCCTGACGAAGGAAGGGATCTTCCCGATGGAAGTCGCGAAGGCCGAGTTCCCGAATAGGAAGTACTGACCCCCGTTGCTTGCCCACTTCGTGTGGCCGCCTCCCCCCTTCCTGGGGGCGCTGCCTGCGGCCCGGCGGAGCCGGTTCCGCGGCAGCCTGCGAGGGGCGGCGCGCTTCGCGGCCGCCTGGCTTGAGGGCAGTGGATCTTTTTTTACCTACAGGAGACTGAGATGAAGCGAAACTTTTTGAAGACACTGCTTGCGGGTGCTGCGGCGACCCTGGTTTTCGGCGTGGCGCCGCTGGTTCATGCGCAGGAGAAGGGGCTGGTGGCGATCTCGATGCCTACGAAGTCGTCGGCGCGGTGGATTGCGGATGGGTCGAACATGGTCAAGTACTTCAACGAGAAGGGGTACAAGACCGACCTGCAGTACGCCGATGACGACATTCCGAACCAGCTCGCGCAGGTCGAGAACATGGTGACGAAGGGCGCGAAGGTGCTGGTGATCGCGGCGATCGACGGGACCACGCTGTCGGATGTGCTGCAGAAGGCCGCCGACAAAGGGGTGAAGGTCATCGCGTATGACCGGCTCATCAAGGGCTCTAAGAATGTCGACTACTACGCGACCTTCGACAACTACCAGGTCGGCGTGCTGCAGGCCAGCTACATCGAGCAGGCGCTGAAGCTCAAGGAGGGCAAGGGCCCCTACAACATCGAGCTCTTCGGCGGATCGCCCGACGACAACAACGCCTTCTTCTTCTACAACGGCGCGATGTCCGTGCTCAAGCCCTACATCGACAGCGGCAAGCTGGTGGTGCGCAGCAAGCAGATGGGCATGGACAAGGTGTCGACCCTGCGCTGGGACGGCGCGGTGGCGCAGGCGCGCATGGACAACCTGCTGTCGGCCTACTACACGAAGGACCGCGTGGACGCCGTGCTCTCACCCTATGACGGACTGTCGATCGGCATCATTTCCTCGCTGAAGGGCGTAGGCTATGGCACGGCGCAGCAGCCGATGCCGGTGGTGACGGGGCAGGACGCCGAAGTACCCTCGGTGAAGTCGATCCTGAAGAAGGAGCAGACTTCCACCGTGTTCAAGGACACGCGCGAACTGGCCAAGGTCACGGTGGGCATGGTGGATGCGATGCTCGCGGGCAAGCAGCCCGAAGTGAACGACACCAAGACCTACAACAACGGCGTGAAGGTCGTGCCTTCATACCTGCTCAAGCCGGTGAGCGTCGATGCGTCGAACTGGAAGCAGACGCTGGTCGACAGCGGCTACTACAAGGAGAGCCAGATCAAGTAGGAGACAGGGTGAACGAAGTCATTCTGGAGATGCGCGGCATCACCAAGACCTTTCCGGGGGTGAACGCGCTGGACAACGTCAACCTCGCGGTGCGCGCCGGCGAGATCCATGCGGTGGTCGGCGAGAACGGCGCGGGAAAGTCCACGCTGATGAAGGTGCTCAGCGGCGTGTACCCCTGCGACTCCTACGAAGGCGAGATCCATTTCGAGGGCGAGCTGCGCCGCTTCAGGGACATCGCCGACAGCGAGAAGCTGGGCATCATCATCATTCACCAGGAGCTGGCGCTGGTGCCGCTGCTGTCCATCGCGGAGAACATCTTCCTCGGCAACGAGATCTCGCACGGGGGCGTGATCGACTGGTTCGAGGCTTATGCCCGCACGCGGGAGCTGCTTGCCAAGGTGGGGCTCAAGGAGCAGCCGACCGCGCTCATCACCAACCTTGGCGTCGGCAAGCAGCAGCTGGTCGAGATCGCGAAGGCGCTCTCGAAGGAGGTCAAGCTGCTGATCCTCGACGAGCCGACCGCGAGCCTGAACGAAAGCGACAGCGATGCGCTGCTGAACCTGCTGCTGGAACTCAAGGCGCAGGGCATCGCATCCATCCTGATCTCGCACAAGCTCAACGAGATCGCGAAGGTCGCGGACTCGATCACGGTGCTGCGCGACGGCGCGACCGTCGAGACGATGGAATGCCGCGCCGCGCCGATCAGCGAGGACCGCATCATCCGCGGCATGGTCGGGCGCGACATGGCTCATCGCTACCCGGACCGCACGCCGAAGATCGGGGAGACCATCTTCGAGGTGCGAGACTGGCACGTACACCATGCGCTGCACGCCGACCGCGAGCAGATCAAGGGTGTCGACCTCCACGTGCGGCGCGGCGAGATCGTCGGCATCGCCGGCCTGATGGGCGCGGGCCGCACCGAGTTCGCGATGAGCGTCTTCGGACGCTCCTACGGGCAGCGCATCAGCGGTTCGGTCCACATGCACGGCAAGGAAATCGACGTGAGCACGATCCGCAAGGCGATCGACCACGGCATCGCCTACGTCACCGAGGACCGCAAGAGCGCGGGCCTCGTGCTGGAGGAGGACATCCGCAAGAACGTGAGCCTTGCCAACCTGACTGCAGTGTCGGAGCGCGGTGTGATCGACGAAGGCCGCGAGTTCAAGGTGGCGAACGACTATCGCCGTGCGCTCAATATCCGCTGCGCAGGCGTAGACCAGCGCGTGGTCAACCTGTCGGGCGGCAACCAGCAGAAGGTGGTGCTGAGCAAGTGGTTGTTCGCCAAGCCCGAGCTCCTGATCCTCGACGAACCGACGCGCGGCATCGACGTCGGCGCCAAGTACGAGATCTACACCATCATCGACCAGCTCGCGAGCGAGGGCAAAGGCATTCTCATGATCTCTTCCGAACTGCCGGAGTTGCTCGGTATGTGCGACCGCATCTACGTGATGAACGAAGGGCGCTTCGTCGCCGAGTTTCCTGCGTCGGAGGCCAGCCAGGAAAAGATCATGCGAGTCATAGTGGCTTCGGGGAGCAGCGTCCATGCCGCCTGAAGTAGATGCCGTGAAGCCGGCCACCCCGATCAGCGCGCCCGCCTCGACGGGCGGGGAGCACGCCGGCTTCCTCAAGAACAACCTGCGCGAATACGGGATGCTGATCTCGCTGGTCGCGATCATGGTGTTGTTCCAGGTGCTGACCGACGGCACGCTGATGCGGCCGCTGAATCTCACCAACCTGCTGCTGCAGAACAGCTACATCGTGATCATGGCGCTCGGCATGCTGCTGGTGATCGTGGCCGGGCACATCGACCTGTCGGTGGGTTCCGTCTGCGGATTCATCGGCGCGCTCGCGGCGGTGCTGATGGTGGAGTACGAGTGGCACTTCGTGCCGACCTTCATCGTGTGCCTCATCGCGGGCGGCGTGATCGGCGCGGCGCAGGGCTGGTTCGTGGCCTTCTTCAGGATCCCGTCCTTCATCGTCACGCTGGCCGGCATGCTGGTGTTCAAGGGGCTCACGCTGGCGCTTCTCGCGGGGCAGTCGGTGGGGCCGTTCCCCGAGGCGTTCCAGAAGCTCAGCTCGGGCTTCGTGCCCGATGTGTTCGGCGGCGAGAGCCTTCGCACGACTTCCTTGCTGCTCGGCGCGCTCGCCGCGGCGGCGCTGGTGTTCTTCAAGCTGCGGGGGCGCGCGAAGCTTGCGCAGCACGGCATGGCGCAGGAGCCCTATGCCTTCTTCCTCGCCAGGAATCTGTTCTTCGCGGCTGTCATCCTGCTGCTGAGCTACCTGCTGGCGACCTACAAGGGGCTGCCGAACGTGCTGATCGTGATGGCGGTGCTGATCGTGGGCTACGACTTCGTCACCAACCGCACCACGGTGGGCCGCCGCATCTACGCGCTCGGCGGCAACGAGAAGGCGGCTCGGCTGTCGGGTATCAAGACGCAACGGCTCGCCTTCCTGACCTTCGTCAACATGGGCGTGCTGGCGGCGCTGGCGGGGCTGGTATTCGCGGCGCGGCTCAACACGGCGACGCCCAAGGCGGGCCTGGGTTTCGAGCTCGATGTGATCGCTGCCTGCTTCATCGGCGGCGCATCGGCTTCGGGCGGCGTGGGCAAGGTCATGGGCGCGGTAATCGGCGCCTTCGTGATGGGGGTGATGAACAACGGCATGTCGATCCTTGGCATCGGCATCGACTACCAGCAGGTCATCAAGGGTCTTGTGCTGCTCGCGGCAGTCTTCATCGACGTCTACAACAAAAACAAATGAACGACGCCTCCGCATCCGCGTCACCCGTGCTTCAGCTCACGGGCATCGACAAGCAGTTCAACGGCGTGCCGGCGCTGCGTGGCGTGGCATTGCGGCTGCGCGCGGGCGAGATCCATGCGCTGATGGGGCAGAACGGCGCGGGCAAGTCGACGCTCATCAAGGTGCTAACCGGGGTCTACGCCGCCGACAGCGGCGAGATGGTGTTGGCTGGCCAGCCGATACGGCCCGCGTCGCCGCTCGAAGCGCAGCGCATGGGCATCAGCACGGTCTACCAGGAGGTGAATCTCTGCCCGAACCTGTCGGTGGCCGAGAACATCTTCTCGGGGCGCTATCCACGTCGCGGGCTGGCGCAGGGCTATCGCATTGACTGGGCGGAAGTCAATCGGCAGGCACGTGCCCTGCTGGCGCGGCTGGACGTGGACATCGATGTCACGCGGCTGCTTTCCAGTTATTCGGTCGCGGTCCAGCAGCTCGTGGCGATTGCGCGTGCGCTGGGCCTGTCGTCGAAGGTGCTGATCCTCGACGAGCCGACATCGAGCCTGGACGACGAGGAAGTGAAGAGCCTCTTCGCCGTGCTGCGACGGCTGCGTGGGGAGGGGATGGCGATCCTGTTTGTCACGCATTTCCTGAACCAGGTCTACGCGGTGTCGGACCGCATCACGGTGCTGCGCAATGGCGCGTGGGTCGGCGAATGGGCGACGGGCGACCTGGGACCGCAGGCGCTGATCGCCGCGATGGTCGGGCGCGAACTGGCCGCGCAGGCCACGGGCCATGCGCAGCTTCCGCCCATCGAGGCGGGTGCGCCTGCGGTGCTTCAGGCCGAAGGGCTGGGCCAGCGTGGCCAGTTGCAGCCCGTGGATCTCAGCGTGCGCGCAGGCGAGATCGTGGGCCTCGCCGGGTTGCTCGGTTCGGGCCGCACCGAACTCGCGCGCCTGCTGTTCGGGCTCGCGAAGCCCGATGCCGGCAGCCTGCGCATCGATGGCATCGCGGTCGATCTCGCAAGCCCTGCGGATGCGGTGAAGCATGGGCTTGCACTCTGCCCCGAGGAACGCAAGACCGATGGCATCGTGGCCGACCTTTCCCTGCGCGAGAACATCGCGCTTGCCCTGCAGGCACGGCTGGGCGTGCGCAACACGATGTCGCGTGCGGAGCAGACGGCGCTGGCGGAACGATTCGTCAAGGCGCTGGGCATCAAGACGGCCAGCGTCGACACCCCCATCGGCCTGTTGTCCGGCGGCAACCAGCAGAAGGCCTTGCTGGCGCGCTGGCTGGCGATCGAGCCGCGCCTGCTGATCCTCGACGAGCCGACACGCGGCATCGACGTCGCGGCCAAGCAGGAAATCATGGACGAGATCCTGCGCCTCGCGCGCAGCGGCATGGCGGTGCTGTTCATCTCGTCCGAGATGAACGAGGTTGTGCGCGTCTCGCACCGCATCGCCGTGATGCGGGAACGGCGGAAGGTAGGCGAACTCCCCGCAGGTACGACCGAGGACGCGGTCTACGATTTGATCGCGGCGGACGCATGACTCGGGTCTTCCGCCATCGGCTCGCCTGGCCGGTCATCACGCTGCTGATCCTGCTGGGGATCAATGCGGGCTTCAATTCCAGCTTCCTGCACATCGAAGTGCGCAGCGGGCATCTGTACGGCAGCCTGATCGACATCCTCAATCGCGCGGCGCCGCTGGTGCTGGTGTCGCTCGGCATGACGCTGGTCATCGCCACGCGCGGTATTGACATCTCCGTCGGCGCCGTCGTGGCGATCACGGCGGCGCTTGCCGCCTGGATGATCGGAGGGTCGCTGGTCGTCAACAACGGTGCGGCGGCCGAAGTCAGCCGGTTTCCGATGTGGCTCGCCATCGTCGCGGCGCTCGTCGCGGCGGCGGTCTGCGGGTTGTGGAATGGCCTCTTGGTGGCGCGCGTGGGCATGCAGCCGATCATCGCGACGCTGATCCTGATGGTCGCGGGGCGCGGCATCGCGCAACTGATCACGGGCGGGCAGATCATCACGATCTACTACGCGCCGTTCTTCTTCATCGGCAGCGGCTACCTCTTCGGGCTG
The DNA here is from genome assembly GCF_056400665.1 of Variovorax sp. P5_A3. NCBI lineage: Bacteria > Pseudomonadati > Pseudomonadota > Betaproteobacteria > Burkholderiales > Comamonadaceae > Variovorax > Variovorax sp. P5_A3. The sequence goes on from NZ_JBFUKW010000015.1 coordinate 76,193, forward strand.
CCGTTCTCGGTCTACATCGCGGCGGTGGTGTTCGCCGCGCTGTACTTTGCGATCACGCGCAGCGCGCTGGGCCTGTTCATCCAGTCGGTCGGCATCAATCCGAATGCGGCGCGCGTAGCCGGAGTGCGTGCGCGGCGCATCATCGTGTGCGCCTACATGTTCTGCGGTTTCTGTGCGGGCGTCGCTGGTTTGCTGATCAGCTCGAACGTGAAGAGCGCCGACGGCAACAACGCGGGGCAGTTGCTGGAACTCGACGCGATCCTGGCCGTTACGCTGGGCGGCACGGCGCTCACGGGCGGGCGCTTCAGCCTGGTCGGCAGCGTGATCGGCGCGCTCATCATCCAGACGCTGACCTACGGTATCTATTCGCTGGGCGTGCCGCCGGAGATCAACCTGGTCGTCAAGGCGGCGGTGGTGTTTGTGGTCATGCTGCTGCAATCGGCGGAGTTCCGCGCGAGTCTTCGGCAACTGGTGCAGCGGCCGGCGCGTGGGGAGATGGTTCGATGAGCGCCGTAGTGCCCGAATCGACCGCGCATGCACCGAACGCGCCGGCGCCGCGGTCGCCTACGCGGTTCAACCCCAAATACCTTCCGCTGGCCGCGACCATCTCGCTCTTCGTGCTGATGGCAACGCTGGGCTCGGTCTTCTACGACGGCTTCTTCTCGCCGCAGGTGTTCCTGAACCTGCTGATCGACAACGCCTTCCTGTGCATCGTCGCGGTCGGCATGACCTTCGTGATCCTGTCGGGCGGTATCGATCTCTCGGTCGGTTCCGTGATCGCGCTGACCACGATGGTCTCGGCCTCGCTGGTGGAGAAACATGGCTGGAGCCCGGCCATCGTGATCCCGCTGGTGCTGGTGATGGGCACGCTGTTCGGCGCTTTCATGGGGCTGCTGATCGAGCGCTTCCGCCTGCAGCCCTTCATCGTCACGCTGGCCGGCATGTTCCTCGCTCGCGGTCTCTGCTATCTCATCAGCATCGACTCGATCAGCATCACCAACGAGTTCTATTCGGAGGTCTCGCAGTGGCGGCTGCCGGTGTGGGGCGGCGCGTCGATCACGATCAGCGGGCTGATCGCGCTGGCGATGGTGGCGCTCGCGGTCTTCGTCGCGCACTACACACCATTCGGTCGCACGGTGTACGCCATCGGCGGTAGCGAGCAGTCGGCGCTGCTGATGGGCTTGCCTGTGCGCTCCACCGTGATCGGGGTCTATACGCTTTCCGGCTTCTGCTCCGCACTGGGCGGGGTGGTGTTCACGTTCTACATGCTGTCGGGCTACGGGCTGCACGCGGTCGGGCTCGAACTCGACGCGATCGCCGCCGTGGTGATCGGCGGCACGCTGCTCACGGGCGGGGTCGGCTATGTGGTCGGCACGCTGTTCGGCGTGCTGATGCTGGGCATCATCCAGACGCTGATCTCCTTCGACGGCACGCTGAGCTCCTGGTGGACGCGCATCGTGGTCGGCGTGCTGCTCTTTGTCTTCTGCCTGTTGCAACGCCTGTTTTCCGCGCGTGCCGCGGAGCGGCGCTGACGACGGCTTCACTCCCTTTCATGGAATTCCATCGCATGTCCGCATCCCCGAGAAATCTGCGCTCGACCGAATGGTTCGGCACGGCTGACAAGAACGGCTTCATGTACCGGAGCTGGATGAAGAACCAGGGCATCCCCGAACACGAGTTCGATGGGCGCCCGATCATCGGCATCTGCAACACCTGGTCGGAACTGACGCCGTGCAATGCGCACTTTCGCAAGATCGCCGAGCACGTGAAGCGCGGCGTCTCGGAAGCGGGTGGCTTCCCCGTTGAGTTCCCGGTGTTCTCCAACGGCGAATCCAACCTGCGTCCGACGGCGATGCTTACGCGCAACCTCGCGAGCATGGATGTCGAGGAGGCCATCCGCGGCAACCCCATCGATGCCGTCGTGCTGCTCACCGGTTGCGACAAGACCACGCCCGCGCTCCTGATGGGTGCCGCGAGTTGCGACATCCCGGCCATCGTTGTCACCGGTGGCCCGATGCTCAACGGCAAGCTCGAGGGCCGCGACATCGGCTCCGGCACGGCAGTCTGGCAATTGCACGAGGCGATGAAGGCGGGCGAGATCAATGTGCATCAGTTCCTGTCGGCGGAGGCGGGCATGTCGCGCTCGGCCGGCACCTGCAACACCATGGGCACGGCCTCGACGATGGCCTGCATGGCCGAGGCGATGGGCGCATCGTTGCCGCACAACGCTGCGATTCCGGCGGTCGATGCGCGGCGCTACGTGCTGGCGCAGATGTCGGGCATGCGGGCGGTCGAGATGGCGAAAGAAGGGCTGACCCTGTCGAAGATCCTCACCCGCGAAGCCTTCGAGAACGCCATCCGCACGAATGCTGCGATCGGCGGCTCCACCAATGCGGTCATCCACCTGAAGGCGATCGCGGGCCGCATCGGCGTGCCGCTGGAGCTGGAGGACTGGACGCGCATCGGGCGCGGCACGCCGACGCTGGTCGACCTGATGCCCTCGGGCCGCTACCTGATGGAGGAGTTCTACTACGCGGGCGGCTTGCCGGCCGTGCTGCGCCGCCTCGGCGAGCATGGACTGCTGCCGCATCCGGATGCGCTGACGGTCAACGGCAAGACGCTGTGGGAGAACGTGCGCGATGCGCCGAGCCACAACGACGAGGTGATCCGCCCGCTCGACAGGCCGCTCATCGACGACGGCGGCATCTGCATCCTGCGCGGCAACCTGTCGCCACGTGGTGCGGTGCTGAAGCCATCGGCCGCGTCGCCTGAGCTGCTCAAGCACCGCGGCCGCGCAGTGGTGTTCGAGAACCTGGAGCACTACAAGGAGCGCATCGTCGACGAAGAACTCGACGTGGACGCAAGCTCGGTGCTGGTGATGAAGAACTGCGGCCCCAAGGGCTACCCCGGCATGGCCGAGGTCGGCAACATGGGCCTGCCGCCCAAGCTGCTGCGCCAGGGCATCAAGGACATGGTGCGCATCTCCGACGCACGCATGAGCGGCACCGCCTACGGCACCGTGGTCCTGCACGTCGCGCCCGAGGCAGCGGACGGGGGCCCGCTCGCGGCGGTGCGCGACGGCGACTGGATCGAACTCGATTGCCATGAGGGCCGCCTGCATCTCGACATCAGCGATGCCGAATTGGCGACGCGCCTGGAAGCGATTGCTGCCGACATCGCACCGCTCAAGGGCGGCGGCTACCAGCGCCTCTACGTCGAGCACGTGCTGCAGGCGGACGAAGGCTGCGATTTCGACTTTCTCGTCGGCTGCCGCGGCGCCGCGGTGCCACGCCATTCGCATTGAACCGGAGACTTTCCCCATGACCTCCTCGACGAAGCGCCGCTACCAGGGCATCTTTCCGGTCGTGCCGACCACTTTCACCGAATCGGGCGAACTCGACCTCGCAAGCCAGAGGCGCTGCGTCGACTTCATGATCGACGCGGGCTCCGACGGCATCTGCATCCTCGCGAACTTTTCCGAGCAGTTCGTGCTGTCGGACGAGGAGCGCGAGGTGCTGACGCGCACGATCCTCGAACACGTCGCGGGCCGCGTGCCGGTGATCGTCACGACGACGCACTTCAGCACGAAGGTGTGCGCCGAACGCAGCCGTCGCGCGCAGGAATTGGGCGCGGCGATGCTCATGGTGATGCCGCCGTACCACGGTGCGACCTTCCGTGTGTCGGAGCCGCAGATCCACGCGTTCTACGCACGTCTGTCCGATGCGGTCGACATCCCCATCATGATCCAGGACGCACCGGCCAGCGGCACCGTGCTGTCTGCGCCGTTCCTCGCGCGCATGGCGAAGGAGATCGCGCACGTCGCCTACTTCAAGATCGAGACGGCGGGCGCGGCGGCGAAGTTGCGTGAGCTGATCCGGCTCGGCGGCGAGGCGATCGAAGGACCATGGGATGGCGAGGAAGCCATCACGCTGATGCCGGACCTCGATGCGGGCGCGACGGGTTCCATGACGGGTGGTGGCTATCCCGATGGCATCAGGCCGATCATCATGGACCACCTCGCGGGACGGCGGGAGCAGGCCTTCGAGCGCTACCAGCAGTGGCTGCCGCTGATCAATTTCGAGAACAGGCAGGCGGGCTTGCTGGCGTGCAAGGCGCTCATGAAGGAGGGCGGGGTGATCGACTGCGAGGCGCCGCGTCATCCGCTGGCGGCCCTGCATCCGGACACGCGGGCCGGACTGATCGAGACCGCGCGTCGGCTCGATCCGCTGGTGTTGCGCTGGGGACGCTAGCTGCTGGAACGGGCGTCCACAAGGCCCTGGGACGCACGACTGCTTTCTTCCAGGTAACCGGGCACGATTTCTGCTGGCCTGAAACATGACCCGATTCGCTCCCTCGAGGTCCTCGCTGCTCCCGGGAGAGTTCGTGAACCTGGGGGATGCGATGCTCTCCCTGGCCGCGGCGCGTCGACTCGCGCGAGACGGTGCCCAGGTCGTGGTCCTGCCCTATCGCCGGCCGAGCGATGACGTGCGTGAAGAATTCGAGAAGGAAGGCTTCCAGGTCATCGCGATGCGTGATCAATCCTTGCTTGCCCTGCGCGCCTGCGCTTCGGGTTCGATCTGGATCGGGGGCGGCCACGCCGTCCGGAACGAGGTTTCACTGGGCTGGTTGTTGTTTACCGCGGTCGTGGCGCGGCTGGCAAAGCTGTCGGGCCGAGGCGTGCGGCTCATCGGTTCCGGGGTGACTCCGATCCGGTCAGGGTGGCGGCGCTGGCTTTTCGGGCAGGTGCTCACCTCCTGCGACAAGACCTGCGTGCGCGATCCGCTGTCAGCGAGGTCCCTGACCGCGGACTTCCCGGCGCTCGGCGGAAAAGTGCAGTTGGCAGGCGACCTGGCATTCCTGGACGGATGCCTGGATCTGCCTTCAGACCGGATGGAGCCGTTCACTTGCCTGGTATCACCGGGGATCGATGTCCGCGAGGGCCGGATGGAAGATCCATCGGAAATCCTGCGAGTCCTCCGCGCGCTGCTCGAGCGCTTCGAGATGAAGCACGTCATCGTCGTGTCGCACGACGCGCGATCGACACTCGGCTCGGACTTCTGCCGGACGCTCGAAGCGGCCGTTCAGAAGGCCCTGCCTGTGACGGTGGAAGTGATTGCGCGCGGCGGCATCGAGCACGGCCTGCTGGAGCCGTACGGCCGCGCCCGCTGGATCATCACCGGTCGGCTGCATGGCCTGATCATCGGGGCGCTGCTCGGACGCCGCGTCATCTACACCCGTGGATCGGCCAACAAGTTGCGGCCGTTCGCGGAGTTGTTCGACTACAAGGCGGCTGGAGCGGAGGACCGCGACAAGGTCCAGGCTGCAAGCGACTTCATGGCGCAGGCCGTGGCCAGGCAAAAAGCGGCTGCGGAAGCGAACTTCAGCTAGCGCTTCTTCCAGAACGGCCGCGCGTCGGCCACCTTGTCGAGCGCCTTGCGGCACTCCACCGCATCGGCGGGCTGCCGCGCGCTCAGCCAGCCGACCGCGAACCATGCGCGCCCGTCGTGGTCGGCGACCTCCCGATACGCGGCGATCGCCACGGCATCGTCGTTGTGCTTGCCTAGCGCGTCCTGCGCCGGTTCCAGCCCCTTCAGGTAGCGCGTGGCCTCCCTTTCGCCGAACAGCGAAGCGACGAATTCGCCAAGATAACGCAGGCGCTTGAGGCGTTTGCGCACGCGATGCTGCGCGGTGGGTTCCAGCGCTTCGAAACGTTGGCCGTCGCGCACCACCTTCTCGTGCAGGTCGGAAAGGCGCTTGCGCAAGACGCCGCGGGCGGAGACGCCTTCCTCGGGGGCATCGTCCGCGCCTTCTGCCGGCAGCGACGCAGTGATCAGCGCCATCAATACGGTCTGGAACGCTGCGACGCGCACCACCTCGGCGGGTTCCGGAATGTCGCCGGAAGACGCCGGCCATGTGACGGACGGCCCGCCCACGGCTTCGATCTGCGGCTGTACCGTCTGCATCAGATGCTCGCGGTCACGCCCAAGTCCCAATGTGCGGAACGTGTCGACGAGCGCCGTCTCCCAGGCGGGATCGATGCCTGGCGCCAGATCGGCCATCTCTCGCAGCGCGGTCCGCAATCGCCGGATGCCCACGCGCAGTTGATGCACATGCTCCGCGTCCGTGCTGCCTGCCGCGACCTCGCTCGCATTGGGAAGAATCTGGGCCAGGCAGGTGTTCAGCACCGCACGGAAGATCTGCCGCCCGGTGAGCGCGCTGTCCAACGTCGGATGCTTCGCCTTGGTCGGCGATCCGTGCTCGATGCCCTTTGCCAGCCGTTCGCCGCGCGCGGACTTCGATACCGTGTCGAGCCAGAGCGCGTAGCGGTTCCGCCAGCGCTGCGCGAGTTCGAGCATCGATTGCGGACTGCCGTGCTTCAGCTCGATCTCCAGTTCGCACAGCGCGTGCGTGTGCGCGCCTGCACGCACTTCGCCACGGTCGAAGGCGAGTTCGACGAGCGCGTCGCCCGTTCGCATTTCGCGCGTCGTGCGCCACACGTCGGTGCCGTAGAGGGGGATGAGTTCGACCGTCGCCGCGTCGTGACCGGCCTCCTCCAATGCCTTGGCGATCAGCTCGCCGACGGGCGTGCCTTCATGCCGCGCGATGCTGGGCAGGGGGACATCGCGCGCGCCCATCGCGGGCAGCTCGAAGTTGTGCTCGTGACGCTGGAGCGGATCGTCCGTCGGCGCCTTGGCCGTCTGCATCCATTGGCCGCCTTCCTTGCGCAGGCGCAGCACGATGCGACGTGCAGCCAGCGCGCCATCCGCGGTGTCGAAGTAGCGGGCGCGCAGACGCATGCGCTGGGACTTTCCCCTCGCGACCGCGGCTTCGACCGCCGCGCGTTGCGCGGGGTCGATCTGGAACTTGAGTTCGAACTCGGTCACTGCACGGACGGCAGCGCGAGCATGCCGGAATCAGTTTTGCTGCAGCTCATTGACCTGCATCGACAGGTCGAACAGCTTGGACTTGCTGGCGTAGTAGCGGTCGAGGCGCCATTCCTTGAGGATGTCCATTGCCAACTGGAAGCTCTTGTAGTCGAGTTCATACAGCGTGACCAGTTCGAAGCTGTGCTCCGACTCCAGCGCCAGCACCAGCCTGGCGAGGATCTTTGCCGACTCGTTGGCCGGGTCCGTTTCAATGAATCGGCGAGCGACCTTGATGGCGTTCATGGGGGGCTTTCCTCTTGGACAGAAGCCTTTGACTATATCCAGCGCCTCCACACCATTTGTGACAGTCTGGTGACAACTTAGGGCTTTGGTTCTACGCCGCGGCGCCGCTATTGCGCAGGGACAGGCACGACAGTCGTGCGAATCACGCCGCCGCCAAGGACGCTGCCGGTAACGCTGGTCTGGCCGGTTCCCATCACGCGTGCTTCGCAGGCAGCGCGATCTTCAGGAGGCTGCCTGTTGCAGCGCGCCAGGGCGTTCGCCTGCAGGGTCGCGGTATCGGGGCTCGTCAGCCCGCCGCGGCGCGCTTCCTGTTGCGCAGCGCCTCTTTCGCGCAGGCACGCCTCCTTGTTCTGCTGGACGCCGTCGCACACGAGGGATCCGGAAACGGACCCCTGCGCGAGTGCGGACGATGCGCCGGCAAGACTGCCGGCAGCGAGGAGCGCCGCGAGACACGAACGAAGAACATTGGACATGAATCACTCCTTGGCTTGGCGGCGCCGACTTGCACCGCAGTGGGAACGCAGTGTGGCGCCCCGAAAAAGAGAAGTGTGTGGGAGATCGCGGCCGTCGCCCAGTCCCGGCAGGCGCGCGTTCTTGTCGGACAGTTCCCGCAATCGGACGGGCAGACGGCTCGCAGAAGCCCGCCGCGTCGGCAAACGGGCTTCTGTCTGGTTCAGCCCGCCGCGATGCGCTTGGCGATGTGAGCGAGCGCTTCCTCGACCTGGTCGACCAGGATCAGGGAAAGGTCGCCGGGCTCCAACCGTGCGAGTGCGCTGTCGATCGCGATGAATTCGCCGCGGATCTCGTCGATGAAGCGCGTGCGCTGCGCGCCTTCGAGGCCCTGCCGGAGCAGAGCCATGACTTCGCCATCCGCGCGGCCTCGCTGCGCCGCGTCCTGGTAGAGGATCACGTCATCGAAGGCTTCGCCGAGGATCGCGGTCTGGTCCACGATGTCGCAGTCCCGGCGGTCGCCGGCGCCGCTGATCACCACCGAGCGCTTCCTGGCCGGCATGGTGTCGACCGCGGCGACGAGTGCACGCATCGCATCGGTGTTGTGGCCGTAGTCGGCGATCACCGTCGCGCCGCGGTAGTCCATCACGTTGAAGCGACCGGGCACGCCGGCGGCGTCGTTCTTGAAGCTCGCGAGGCCGCTGCGGATGGTGTCCCAGTCGAGGCCGACCGCCCACGCGGCCGCGACCGCTGCCATGACGTTGTCGACCTGGAAGCCGATGGTGCCGTTGCGCGTGATCTGCACGTCGCGCAGCGGAATGCGCTCGCGCCACGAGCCCTCGGCGGCGATGAGCGTGTCCTGGTCGACGTAGACCGTGCGCTTGCCCTGTGCGCGGTGCGTGGCCATGACCGGATGCTGCCGGTCGGCGGCAAAGAAGATCACGCTGCCGGGGCAGGTCGTGGCCATCGCCGACACGTTCAGGTCCGCGGCGTTCAGCACCGCATAGCCGTTGGGCGCCACGTTGCGCACGATGACGCGCTTGAGCACCGCGAGGTCTTCGACCGTCGTGATGTAGTTGAGGCCGAGGTGGTCGCCACTACCGATGTTGGTCACCACCGCCACCTGGCAGCGGTCGAAGCCGAGGCCTTCGCGCAGGATGCCGCCGCGTGCCACTTCGAACACGGCCGCATCGACGTCGGGATGCAGCAGCACGTTGCGCGCGCTCTTGGGACCGCTGCAGTCGCCGCTGTCGGTCTGCCGGCCGTCGACGTAGACGCCGTCGGTGTTGGTCATGCCGGTGCGCAGGCCGCTGCTGGCGAGCATGTGGTTGATGAGGCGGGCCGTGGTGGTCTTGCCGTTGGTGCCCGTAACGGCCACGACGGGGATGCGGCCGTCGTCGCCGTGCGCGAACAGGGTGTCCATCACCGCCTCGCCGACCGCGCGGCCGCGGCCGAAGGAGGGCGAGATGTGCATGCGCAGGCCGGGCGCGGCGTTGACTTCGACTACGCCGCCGTGCTGCTCTTCGAGCGGGCGCAGGACGTTCTCGCAGACCATGTCGACGCCGCAGATGTGCAGGCCGACCATCTGGGCCGCATCGACGGCACGCGCCGCCACTTCGGGGTGCACCGTGTCGGTCACGTCGGTGGCGGTGCCACCGGTCGAGAGGTTGGCGTTGTTGCGCAGCACCACGCGCTGGCCGAGCGCGGGTACGCTGTCGGGGCTGAGGCCCTGTGCGTCCAGACGGCCGACGGCGATGTCGTCGAGCCGGATCTTGGTCAGCGAGGTCGCGTGGCCTTCGCCGCGGCGCGGGTCCTGGTTGACCACGTCGACCAGTTCACGGATCGTCTTCGTCCCGTCGCCGATCACCTGCGGCGGGTCGCGCCGGGCAGCCGCCACGAGGCGGTCGCCGACGACCAGCAGGCGGAAATCGAAGCCGGGCAGGAATTTCTCGACCATCACTTCGCCGTGGACAGCCGCCGAGTCGTAGGCGGAGATCAGTTGCTCGCGCGTCGTGATGTTGACCGTCACGCCCTTGCCCTGGTTGCCGTCCTGCGGCTTGACCACGACCGGCAGGCCGATTTCCTGCGCCGCGGCCCAGCCATCGTCCGCATCGGTGACGGGCCGGCCGAGCGGCACCGGAACGCCGGCGGCGTTGAGCAGTTGCTTCGTCAGTTCCTTGTCCTGCGCGATCGCTTCGGCCACGCCGCTGGTGCTGTCGACTTCGGCTGCCTGGATGCGTCGCTGCTTCGAGCCCCAGCCGAACTGCACGAGGCTGCCGGAGGTGAGGCGCCGGTACGGGATGCCTCGCGCAACCGCCGCGTCGACGATGGACCCGGTGCTCGGGCCCAGCCGTTCGGATTCATCGAGGTCACGCAGTTCGGTGATCGCCGCAGTGGCATCGAATTCGGTGCCGTTCTGTGCGGCATCGATGAGCGCCTTCGCGAGTTCGAGCGCGCGGCGGCCGACGGCTTCTTCGCTGTACTGGAAGGTGACCTGGTAGACGCCTTCCTCGACCGTGCGCGAGGTGTGGCCGAAGTTCACCGCGCAGCCCGCCTGCGCCTGCAGCGCCACGGCGGCGTTTTCGAGCACATGGGCGAGCGCGAGCGGCTGGCCGAGGACGATCGGGTGGAGTTCGCCGATGTTCGGGAACAGCGCGCGCAGGCGGGCTTCGAAGCCGGCGAGGCGCCCGATGGCATTTTCATCGCCCTTGCAGGTGACGATCGCCTCGAAGCAGGTGTGGCGGCTCCACAGGTTGGGACCGCGCAACGCGCGAATGCGAGTGACTTCCATATTTATCTCCCCCCCGTTGCTTGCTCGCTTCGCGTAGCCGCCTCCCCCCTCGAGGGGGCGCTGCCTGCAGCCCGGCAAAGCCGGTTCCGCGGCAGCCCTGGCATGGGCGTGCAGGGCACACCGGAGTCGGTCCGAGAAATACCGCGGAACCGGCTTTGCCGGGCCGCAGGTATTGCCCCCTTCAAGGGGGTGGAGAGCGACACGAAGTGCGCGAGCCTGGGGGTGTGCATTAATCAGGCGAATTGGTGTTCGGGTGAGACCAGGGTCTGCGACAGTTGCAGCGAGGCGAGCGCCGCCTGCAGGTCGGCTTCGAAGGCTTCGACGCCGGCGCCGATCAGGTTCAGCGGAATGCCCATGGCCCACGCTGCGGCGACTGCGGCGAGAAGGCTTTCGAGGCTGACGCCCGCGTGCGTGGCGCGCCAGATGGTCAGCCGGCCGAGTCCAGGCAGGAAGGATTCGCTGCTGCCGTTGGCGAGCACCACGCGGTCCTGCCGAACGAGCACGGCCTTGCCACCGCCGGACTGGTGCTTGGTCAGTGCTTCGGCCTGTGGGTCGGCGGAATAGAGGATCACTTCACCGTCGCACAACGGCGCGAGTCCGGCCACGCGCTGGTCGGCGGCGTTGAGGACCGCCGTGCCTTCGGGCAGCACGACGTCGACCTGCGTGCGAAGCACGCGCACCATCTGGTCGCTCTCGGAGATGTCGAATTCGGCGAGCGCTTCGGCGCCGTCGAGGTCGGTCACGATGCCGACTTCGCAGCGGTCGTAGGCGAGGCCGTCGCGGAGGATGGTTTCGGCGCCGTTCTCGATCACCACGGCCTGTACGGCGCGGTTGACCAGCAGGCGATGGCCAGCGGCCCAGTTGGCGCTGTCGCGCGCGTCGACGCGACGGCGTTCGAGGAACAGGCCATCGCGGCAGGCCAGGCCGGTGTGGCGTCCGCCGAGGCCGATCAGCCAGGCGAGGAGGCGCGACAGGACGGCCGTGTCGCGCGAGCCGGCGACGCCGACCACGGGAATGCGGCCCGGGGCATCGTCCGGGAACAGGTGATCGCAGATCGCGCGACCTACCGGACGCGGCGAACCGACGGCGGGCTTCAGGTGCATCAGCAGTCCGGGGCCGGCATTGACTTCGACAATGGCGCCGGCCTGCGCCGCGAGCGGTCGCGAGATGTCCAGGGCCACGAGGTCCACGCCGGCGATGTCCAGGCCGACCACGCGGGCGGCGAGCACGGCGGCATGCGCGACTTCGGGATGAACCTGGTCGGTGCAGTCGATGGCCATGTTGCCGTTGCGCTGGATCGTGACGACCCGGCCCGATGCGGGCACGGAGTTGCCTTCGAGATCCTGGCGCTTGAGTTCGAGCTGCAGCTTGGCGTCAGTCTCCAGGACGATCACGTCCAGCGGGAATTCCTCTTCCGCGCCGCGGCGGGGGTCGCTGTTGAGCTGGCTCTCGATCAGCTGCGCCACGGTCGACGTTCCGTCACCGGTCACGGTGATGATCTCTCCGCGTGCTGCGGCGACGACCTGTCCGCCGACCACCAGCAGGCGGTGTTCCGATCCGCGGATGAAGCGCTCGACCATCACGTCGCTGCCTTCGGGCTCGGCGACGGCGAAGGCGGCGATGACTTCTTCACGGGTGTGGAGTTCGAGCGAGACGCCGCGGCCATGATTGGCATCCGACGGCTTGACGGCCACCGGGAGGCCGATGTCCTCGGCGGCTTCCCAGGCTTCGTCGGCATTGGCGACGACCTGGCCCTCGGGCACCGGCACGCCACAGCTCGCGAGCAGCGACTTGGTCAGTTCCTTGTCGCTGGCGATGGATTCGCCGATGGCGCTGGTGTAGTCGGTCTCGGCCGTCCAGATGCGTTGCTGGTTGGCGCCGTAGCCGAGCTGGACCAGGTTGCCGCTGTTGAGGCGCATGTGCGGGATGCCGCGATCGGTCGCCGCGCCGACAATGCAGGCGGTGCTCGGGCCGAGGTAGCAGTCCTCGACCTTGGCCTTGACCGCCTCGACGGCGCGCTGCACGTCGGCCGCGTCGAAGGGGCCGTTGTTGATGGCCGCCATCAGCAGCCGGTGACCTTCGGCCAGCGCGACGCGGGCGACCTGCTCGTCGCGCGCACGGAAGACCATGCGGTAGACGCCATGCTGCGAGGTGCTGCGCGTCTGCCCGAAGCCGGTCGGCATGCCGGCCAGGTTGAGCAGCTCGATCACGACGTGCTCCAGCACGTGGCCGGCCCAGGTGCCTTCGTTCAGGCGCTGGATGAAGCCGCCGCGCTCGCCGACACCGCAATGGTGCTCGATCAGCGCCGGCAGCAAGGTGGTCAGGCGGTCGGTGAAGCCGTCGATCTTGTTGGAGGGATAGTCCTCGAGCGCGCCAAGGTCGAGCCAGACTTCCAGCACGGGGCGGTAAGTCCAGAGGTTGGGGCCGCGCAAATAGTTGATGCGCAGCAGGCGTATGTCGTCGAAACGGGTCATGAAAACGTTCGATGTGCTTTGACCGAGCACTGCGGCACCTTCAAGCGCGCCCATGGTCATCGGTCAGAATCGGCGCCCGGCGAGCGCCATGAAGGGTCCGTTGGCGGGCCAGAGATACAGAAACACAATGCAACATCACGATCCAGTAGGCACCCCGGGGGGCGAAGCGGAGGAGGCCTCAGACGCTCTGAAAAGCCGGCTCACAGGCGCTGAAAACGTTCTGGCGACCTTGCCGGTTGACCTCGACGATCAGCTTCGGTTTGCCTCGGGCCTGCTGGCGCTGACGGATCGCCGTCTTTTGGCCCGTGCGCCGGATGGCACCTGGGCCGACTGGCCGCTCCACGCGGCCGGCCTGGAACTGCAACTGGTCGACCACGCAGGCATAGGGACGCTGGATCTGGTCGATTCAGGAGGCCGCCTGGCGCGCTGGCGCTACACGCTGGCGCACCAATCTGCAGCATTGCGGCTTCAAAAACTGTTCGATCAGCGGGCGGAGGCAGTCGCGCAGGTGACAGCCTCGGGCGCCGACGGTGACGACACGGTGCTGCCGGAATCCGAGCTCCAGGCCCCGCCGTCGACCTGGGTGCTGCTGCGATTGGGCCGCTTTGCCAAGCCTTATCGCAAGCAATTGATCATTGGCTTCCTGCTGACCCTCGCCTCGACCGCCGCGACGCTGGTACCGCCGTACCTGACGATCCCGTTGATGGACGACATCCTGATCCCGTTCCAGAACGGGCAGAAGATCGCCGTTGCCAAGGTCGTGATGTTCCTCGCCGCGCTGCTCACTGCCGCGCTGGTCGGCTGGGCGCTCGGGTGGGCACGCACCTATTTGCTGGCGCTGGTCTCCGAACGCATCGGCGCGGACCTGCGGACCACCACTTACGAACACTTGCTGACGTTGCCGCTGGATTACTTCGGTGGAAAGCGCACGGGCGACTTGATGGCGCGCATCGGTTCGGAGACCGACCGGATCAACGTGTTCCTGTCCCTGCATGCGCTCGACTTCCTGACGGACGTGCTGATGATCGTCATGACGGCGGCGATCCTGATATCGATCAACCCGCTGCTGGCGGTCGTCACGCTGGTGCCCTTGCCTTTCATCGCATGGATGATCCATGTCGTCCGCGACCGCCTGCGCACCGGCTTCGAGAAGATCGACCGCGTGTGGAGCGAGGTCACCAACGTGCTGGCCGACACGATCCCCGGCATCCGCGTGGTCAAGGCCTTCGCGCAGGAAAAGCGGGAAGCACGCCGCTTCCACGCCGCCAACGCCTACAACCTGCAGGTCAACGACAAGCTGAACAAGACCTGGTCGCTGTTCACGCCGAGCGTGTCGCTGCTGACGGAAATCGGCCTGCTCGTGGTCTGGGGCTTCGGCATCTGGCAGGTGGCGCGCGGGCGCATCACGGTCGGTGTGCTCACGGCCTTCATCGCGTACATCGGGCGCTTCTACACGCGGCTCGACTCGATGAGCCGCATCGTCTCGGTCACGCAGAAGGCGGCGGCGGGCGCAAAGCGCATCTTCGACATCCTGGACCACGTGAGCAACGTGCCCGAGCCGGTCAATCCGGTGAAGCTCGCGCACGTCCAGGGCCGCATCGAGATGGCCGACGTGGGCTTTCGCTACGGCAGTCGCGCGGTGATCCGGGACCTCGATCTCGTCATCGAGCCGGGCGAGATGATCGGCCTCGTGGGACACAGCGGATCAGGCAAGAGCACCTTGGTCAACCTGATCTGCCGCTTCTACGACGTGACCGACGGTGCCATCAAGGTCGACGGCACCGACATCCGACGCTTCGCGGTCGCCGACTACCGGCGGCACGTGGGGCTGGTGCTGCAGGAGCCCTTCCTGTTCTTCGGCACCATCGCGCAGAACATCGCCTACGGCAAGCCTGACGCCACGCGCGAGGAAATCGTCGCCGCGGCGCGCGCCGCGCATGCGCACGACTTCATCCTGCGGCTGGCGCACGGCTACGACTCGCTGGTGGGCGAGCGGGGGCAGGGGCTTTCGGGGGGAGAGCGGCAGCGCATCAGCATCGCGCGGGCGCTGCTGATCGACCCGCGCATCCTCATCCTGGACGAGGCCACCTCGGCGGTCGACACGGAGACCGAGAAGGAAATCCAGAAGGCGCTCGACAACCTGGTGCAGGGTCGCACGACGATCGCCATCGCGCACCGCCTGTCGACGCTGCGCAAGGCCGATCGGCTGGTGGTGATGGACCGCGGCGAGATCGTCGAAGTGGGTCCGCACGATGAGCTCATGGAAAGGCAAGGCGCCTATTGGCGGCTCTACCAGGCGCAACTGCGGCAGGCCGACGACGAGAGCGCGGGTGCTGCCGACGAGCGCGCCGCAGTCGCCATGGCCCTGGGCGGCCACGCGGCCCATCCGGCGGGGGAAGCATGAACGAACGACTCGAATTGGAGCGAGATGCCTTCGGCCGTCTCGTGCTGACCGACGCGGAGGGCGTTCGCCATGTCGGCGTAGTCCCGGTGCGCGCGTTTCCGTTGACCGCTCCGGACGACGGTATCTCGCTGGTCGGTGGCGACGGGCGTGAGCTCGTGTGGATCGACCACATCGACGCGTTGCCCACGCCCCTGCGCCAGTTGCTCGACGAAGACCTGCGCGCGCGCGATTTCGCCCCGACGCTGCTGAAGCTCCACGGCGTGTCGAGTTTCGGTGTGCCCAGCACCTGGCGGGTGAGCACCGACCGAGGCGAGAGCAGTTTCGTGCTCAAGGCCGAAGAAGACATCCGGCGCCTCGAAGGCGGCGAACTGTTGATCGCCAGCGCGCACGGCGTGCAGTTCCGGATCCCCGATGTAAAGGTGCTGGACCGTGCGTCGCGCAAGCTGCTTGAGCGCTTCCTCTAAAGTGCTTCCCATGCACACCACCGCACTCGTCCTCTTCTCCGGTGGCCAGGACTCCACGACCTGCCTGGCCGAAGCGCTCGACAAGTACGAGCGCGTCGAGACCATCGGCTTCGACTATGGCCAGCGCCATCGTGTCGAACTCGAGGCGCGGATCACCGTGCTGGCGCATCTGCGCGAACGCTTTCCCCACTGGGCGCCACGGCTCGGCGAGGACCACATGCTGTCGGTCGATGTGCTCGGGCAGGTCAGCGCCTCGTCGCTCACGCAGGACATCGCCTTCGAGATGCAGGCCAACGGACTGCCCAACACCTTCGTGCCGGGACGCAACCTGCTGTTCCTCACGCTGGCGGGCGCGCTGGCCTATCGGCGTGGGCTCGACGTAATCGTCACCGGTGTGTGCGAGACGGATTTTTCCGGCTACCCGGATTGCCGCGACGACACCATGAAGGCCATGCAGCTTGCGCTCTCGTTGGGAATGGATCGGCGCCTCGTGATCGAGACGCCGCTGATGTGGATCGACAAGGCGGCGACCTGGGCCATGGCGCACCGCCTCGGCGGCGAGCCATTGATCGACCTGATCGTCGAGGACACCCATACCTGCTACCTGGGCGACCGCGACAAGCGCCACGCCTGGGGCTATGGCTGCGGCAACTGCCCCGCTTGCGAATTGCGCGCGCGGGGGTGGGAGCGCTACGTGGCCTCGACCCTGTAGCGCGCGGACGCGCCGCCGGATTCGGGCACCAGCGTCCAGCGCTTGTCGTGGAAAGCGCCGACCGACGCGCGGTGCGCGATCGACACCATCGCGCCGCCGGCAGCACGGACCCCTGCGGCGAGCCGCTTGTAAAGGGTCTCTTCCGCTTCGGCGTCCAGGGCGCTGGTCGCCTCGTCGGCGAACAGCCAGGCCGGCTTGCGCAGCAGCACGCGCGCGATGGCCAGGCGCTGTTGCTCGCCACCGGAGAGCTTCTGGCTCCAGGCGTCGCTGTCGTCGAGCCGGCGGGCGAGGTCAGGCAGCAGGGCATCGTCGAGGGCCTGCACGAGTTGCTCGTCGGTGTACTTGCCGGCGGGCTCGGGGTAGGCGAGCGCATCGCGCAGGCGGCCGTCGGGGACGTAGGGCCGTTGCGGAATGAACATCGCGTTGGCGGGCATGGTGACCTTGCCGTCCGCGAAAGGCCAGATCCCGGCGAAGGAGCGGAACAGGGTCGACTTGCCGCTGCCTGAAGGGCCCTGCAGCAGCACGTTCTCGCCGGGCTGCACCGCGAGGGCGGCACCCGTCAGCAGTTGGCTGCCGTCCGGCAGCGCGACGTCGAGGTCGGCGGTATGCAGCGACGTGCCGCTGTTGCGCTCGACGGTACCGTCGGTCACCTCGTGCGTTCGCATGGCTTCGTCGAAAGAGGTCAGGCGGTCAGCGGTGGCGCGCCATACCGCGACGCGGTCATAGTTGTCGACGAACCAGGACAGCGCGTCCTGTACCGTGTTGAAGGCGCGGGCGATCTGCATGACCTCGCCGAACTGGATGGCGCCGCTGAAGAAGCGCGGCGCCACCAGGAAGAAGGGGAACACGACGGCCAGCTGCCCGAACAGGGAAGTGAAGGCCACGAGGTTCTTCTGCTGCTTGATCAGGGACAGGTAGTTGCGCAGCACGCTGGAGAACCGGGTGTCGAGCTGCGAATGCTCGACCTGTTCTCCACGGTCCAGCGCGATGGCCTCGCTGTACTCGCGAACCCGGACCAGGTGATGCCGGAAGTCCGCCTCGTAGCGTTGCTGCTGATAGTTGAGTCCGATCAGCGGCCTCCCGATGTAGTGCGTGATGATGGTTCCGATACCGCAATAGACGAGCGCCACCCAGACCATGAGCCCAGGCACCGAGACGTCATGCCCGCCCAGGGCGAAGGAGAACGGACCGGAGAGCCCCCAGAGAATGCCGATGAAGCTGGCCAGCGTGACCACCGAGTTGAGGATGCCCATCGACAGGTTCACCGTGTAGTCGGTGAAGAGCTGCATGTCTTCCTGGATGCGCTGGTCCGGGTTGTCCGGATTGGCCTGGATACCGCCGGCGTTTTTCGGCTGTCGGGCATAGCGTGCCAATTCGAGGCGGTAGAAAGTGCGGTTGGCGAGCCAGCGACTCATGTAGCTGCGTGTCATCCACGCGCGCCAGCGCACTTGCAGGAGCTGGGTCAGGTAGAACTTGAGGATCGCGACGCTGATCCCTGCCATGGCGATGTAGGTGAACCGCAGGAGCTGGGTCCAGAAGACCGGTTGATTGCGGGCTTCCAGCGCATCGTAGAAGACGCGGCTCCAGTCGTTGAGCAGAACGGTGACGTACACCGAGCCGAGATTCAGGGCGACCACGGCGACCAACAGGGCGCGCGCTTTCCATTTTTCCTCGGATCGGAAGTACGGCGCCGCGAGGGTCCCGATGTTGCGCAGGATCGACAACAGGTTCTTTGTGCGTGTCAGGGCAGTCATGGCGTGAGCGTGGGTTCACGCCGGAAACGGCGCGTTGCTTTCATCCTAGCGTGCTGCATGCGCCGCATCCTTAATCCGCGCTGAAAGGTTTCGGCGGCGTGACAAGGCCGTGACAGGGCGTCGTGGCGTTGGGGATTTGACAAATGCCTGTCACACAGACTCCCCATCATCCAGAGGTTTTGCCCAAAAGGATCCTCATGTTGCGTCGCACTTTCCAATGGGCCCTGCCCGCCGTCCTGCTGACCATCGGTGTCGGAGCGGCCGCCCAAGGCCGCACCGAATTGCTGGTGTACACCGCACTCGAAGCCGACCAGGTGCAGGCCTACAAGGCGGCATTCGAGAAGGACAACCCCTCCATCGAGCTGAAGTTCGTGCGCGATTCCACTGGCATCGTGACGGCCAAGCTGCTCGCCGAAAAGGCCAATCCGCAGGCCGACGTCGTGTGGGGCCTGGCCGCCACCTCGCTGATGCTGCTCGACAAGGAAGGCATGCTTCAGCCTTACGCGCCGAAGGGCCTGGAGGCCGTCAAGTCCACGATGCGCGACAGCGCGAACCCGCCCAAGTGGGTCGGCATGGACGTGTGGTCGTCGGCCTTGTGCTTCAACACCGCCGAGGCGCAGAAGAAGAACCTGCCCAAGCCCACGAGCTGGGCCGACCTGACGAACCCCGTCTACAAGGGCCAGATCACCATGCCGAACCCTGCGGCTTCCGGCACCGGCTACCTGATGGTCTCCGGCTGGATCCAGATGATGGGCGAGCAGAAGGCGTGGCAGTACATGGACGCCCTGCACCAGAACATCGGCATCTACAGCCAGTCCGGCAGCAAGCCTTGCCGCCAGGCAGGTGCCGGCGAGTTCGCGGTCGGCATGTCCTTCGAGTACCGCGCCAACAAGACCAAGCGCGACGGCGCACCCATCGACATCGTGCTGCCCAAGGAGGGCCTCGGCTGGGACATGGAAGCCACCGGCATCATGAAGACCACGAAGAAGCCCGAGGCCGCCAAGGCGCTGGCCGACTGGGCCGTGACGAAGCAGGCGAACGAGCTCTACGCCAAGAACTTCGCCGTGCTCGCGCTGCCGGGCATCCAGGAAAAGCTGGAATTCGTGCCGGGCGACGTCGAGAAGCTGCTCGCCAAGAACGACTTCGACTGGGCTGCCGCCAACCGCGAGCGGATCCTGGCCGAGTGGTCCAAGCGCTACGAGTCGAAGTCGGAGAAGAAGGCACCGCAGTGACGGGTTGCGAATGACGAGCTTTCTCACCCTGCGCGGCATCGGCAAGTCGTTCGGCAGCACGCGGGTGCTCGACGGGATCGACCTCGATGTCGAGCCCGGCGAGTTCGTGTGTCTGCTGGGGCCCTCCGGCTGTGGAAAGACCACCTTGCTGCGCATCGTGTGCGGCATCGAACGCGCCGACCACGGTCAACTCCTGCTGAGTGATCAGGACATCGCGGGGCTGCCACCCGCGGCGCGTGGTTTCGGCGTGGTGTTCCAGTCGTACGCGCTCTTTCCCAACCTGACGGCGGCACAGAACATCGCCTATGGCCTGCAGCCGACCGGCGCGCTGGCGCGGGAGATCGCCAAGCGTTCGCGCGAAATGCTCGATCTCGTCGGCCTGACCGCGCACGCCGACAAATACCCGGTGCAACTGTCCGGCGGCCAGCAGCAGCGCGTGGCGCTGGCGCGGGCCCTCGCACCCAATCCGCGCCTCTTGCTGCTGGACGAACCCCTGTCCGCGCTCGACGCGCAGGTGCGCACCAGCCTGCGCAGCGAGATCCGCGCATTGCAGAAGCGCCTCGGCGTCGTGACGATCATGGTCACGCACGACCAGGAAGAAGCACTTTCGATGGCGGACCGCGTCGTGCTGATGCACAACGGCCGCATCGAGCAGGCCGGCACGCCCGACGAGCTCTACCACCGGCCGCGCACGCGCTTTGTCGCGAGCTTCGTCGGGCGCATGAACATGCTGCCCGCGACGGTGCTGCCCGATGGCAGGATGCGCGTGCGCGACAGCGAACTCGTCTGCGCGCCGGGCGAGATCGGCGTGGGCGCCCAGGCCACGATCGGCATACGTCCGGAGAATGTGGTGGTGCGGCGCTTCGGCGACGACCATGGCATCAACAGCTTTGCGGCGCGGCTCCTGGACACGGAATTCTTCGGCAACCGGACGGCCGCGCGCCTTGTTTGCGAACCGCTCGGCATCGAGATCGAGGCCGACTTGCCGGCCGACCATCGCGACGTGGATCCGCTCGTGCCCAGCAGCATGGTGCATATCCAGCTGCCGCAGCACGCCCTGTCGGTGCTGGCGCGTTGAGCGCCACGCCCCACGTCGCACCCGTGGCCGTGTCGACGATCGCTGCCCCGTCGACCGACCTGCTGCACCGGCGCAGTGCCTTCGATCGTGATCGGTGGCTGACCGGCGCCGGCGTGCTGCTGGTGGTGGCACTGCTGGTCGTGATCGTTGCCCTGCCGGTGGGTGCGCTGGTCGGCCAGAGCTTTTTCGACCGTGCGGGGGCGTTCGTCGGACTCTCCAACTTCGCACGCTACGTCGACAATCCCGCGCTCGTCCAGTCGGCTTTCAACAGCGTCTGGCTCGCTGTCGTGAGCGCCGCGCTGTGCACGGGCATCGCCTACGTGTACGCCTATGGCCTCACGCTCTCGTGCATGCGCGGCAAGGGCCTGCTGCGTGCCGTCGCGCTGATGCCGCTGCTTGCGCCGTCGCTGCTGCCGGCCATCAGCCTGGTCTACCTCTTCGGCAACCAGGGCGTGTTCAAGGGCTGGCTCGGCGATGTCTCGATCTACGGGCCGCTGGGGATCGTGCTGGGCTCGGTCTTCTGGACCTTGCCGCACGCACTGCTGATTCTCACCACGGCGATGGCCACGTCCGACGGCCGGCTCTACGAAGCGGCCCAGACGCTCGGCGCATCGCGCTGGCGCATCTTCCGCACCGTGACCTTGCCGGCGTCGCGCTACGGATTGATCGTCGCCGGCATGGTCGTGTTCGTGCTGGTCATCACCGACTTCGGCGTGCCGAAGGTGGTGGGCGGGCAGACCGGCGTGCTCGCGACCGACATCTACAAGCAGGTCGTGGGCCAGCAGAACTTCCAGATGGGCGCGGTGGTCGGCTTCGTCCTGCTGATTCCCGCCGTGCTGTCCTTCCTGGTCGAGCGCCGGGTGCGCCGCCAGCAGGCCGCGGCGTTGTCCGCGCGCGCCACGCCCTACATGCCGGACCCGGTCCCGGTGCGCGACCGCGCGCTGCTGGCCGCGTGCCTCCTGATCGCCTTCTGCATCGTCGTGATGATCGGCATGGCGGTGTTCGCATCGCTGGCGACCTACTGGCCCTACAAGCTCACGCCCTCGCTCAAGAACTACGACTTCAGCAACATGGACGGCGGCGGCTGGGGCAGCTACTTCAACTCGCTTCGGCTTGCGGTGTTCGCCGCCGTGGCGGGCGCGATCGCCACGTTCATATCGGCCTATCTGGTCGAGAAGCCGCGTCACTTCGGCCTGTTGCGCGAGGCGTTGAACCTGCTGGCGAACCTGCCGCTCGCCGTGCCGGGCCTGGTGCTGGGCGTGGGCTACATCTTCTTCTTCAACTCGCCGTCGAATCCGCTGCGGGGGCTCTACGGCGGCATGGCGATCCTCGTGATCTGCACGGTGGCGCACTTCTTCTCGGTCGCCCACCTGACTTCGCTCACCGCGCTGCGCCAGCTCGACCGCGAGTACGAACTGGTTTCGGAATCGATGGGCGTGCCCTTCTGGCGCACGCTGTGGCGCGTGCACGTGCCGGTGGCCTTGCCGACCGTGCTCAACGTCGCGGGCTACTTCTTCGTCAACGCGATGACGACGGTCTCGGCGGTCGTCTTCCTGTATTCACCCCAAACAACGCTGGCCGCCATCGCGGTGCTGAACATGGACGATGCGGGCGACGTGGCGCCCGCTGCGGCGATGGCGTCGCTCATCATGCTCACCGCTGCCATCGGGCGCGGCGTCTTTGCGCTGGCGGGCCGTTCGGCGCTCGCCAGGACCCAGGCATGGAGAAATCGATGAGTTTGTCGGACGACCGGTTCGATGTGATCGTGGTGGGCGCCGGCATCGTCGGCCTGGCCCACGCCTACACGGCGGCCGCGCGCGGCCTCAAGGTCTGCGTGGTGGAGCGCGATGCGGCATGCATCGGCGCGTCGATCCGCAATTTCGGCTTCGTCACGGTGACCGGCCAGGCGCCCGGCGACACCTGGCGCCGCGCCATGCATTCGCGCGGCGTGTGGGCGGCCATCGCGCCCGAGGCGGGCATCGACATCGTCCACCGTCACCTGTGGCTGGCCGCCTACCGGCCCGAAGCGCATGCCGTGCTCGAAGCCTTCCTGCGCACTTCGATGGGCGAGGCCTGCCAATTGATCGAAGCGCGCGAGGCGCAGGCCAAGTCGCCTGCGCTGCGCCTCGAGGAGGCGCGCTCGGTACTCTTCAGTCCGCACGAACTGCGGGTGGAATCCCGCACCGCCATCGGCCTTCTGACGCGCTGGCTGGCAGAAGCCCGCGGCGTGGGGTTCCGCTTCGGCGAGGCGGTGCTCGAAGTCGAGACGCCACGCGTGCGCACCTCGCGCCGAACCCTGCACGCGGAGCGCGTCGTCGTGTGCACGAACACCGATCTCCACGGGCTCTTTGCCGAGCGGATCGCGGCGCACGAACTTCGCTTGTGCCGATTGCAGATGCTGCGCGTGCAGCCCGAGCCCGGCTTCCGCCTCCCAGGCTCGGTGATGATGGACTTGAGCCTTGTTCGCTACGAGGGCTACAGCACGCTGCCTGAAGCCGCCGCACTGCGCGCGCGCCTCGAGCGCGAGGAAGCTGCGTCGCTGGAGCACGGCATCCACCTGATCGTCGTGCAGAGCGCCGACGGCTCGCTTGTGGTCGGTGACTCGCACCACTACAGCGCGGCGCCCGAGCCCTTCGCGATGGAGGAGGTGGACAGGCTCATCCTGCGCCATCTTCGTTCCACCCTCGACCTCGAACAGGCGCAGGTGACCGAGCGCTGGACCGGCGTCTACCCCTCGTCTCCGAGCGAGCCCTGCGTGATCGATGCGCCGGACGAGGCCACCCGCGTGGTCCTGGTGACGAGCGGCACGGGCGCAAGCACCGGCTTCGGCATCGCACACGACGTCTTCCAGGCCTGGTGACTTCGACCTCCACTGAAACTCCAATGAACGCTCAAGCCAAAACCCTGCAAGCCGTCGTCTTCGACTGGGCGGGCACCATCGTCGACTTCGGTTCCTGCGCGCCCATGGGCGCCTTCGTGAAGCTGTTCGAACAGTTCGGCGTCGAGATCACGATCGACCAGGCGCGCGGCCCCATGGGCATGGCCAAGTGGGACCACATCAAATCGGTGGGCACCTTGCCGGCCGTGGCCGCCCAGTGGCAGGAGCGGCATGGCCGGCCCTTCGTCGATGCCGATGTCGACCGGCTGTATGACGTGTTCACACCCATGAACGCTGCCAGCGTGCGCGACCACATGGACTTCATTCCCGGTGCGCTGGAGACAGTCAATGCCGTGCGCGCACGAGGGCTCAAGATCGGCTCGACCACCGGCTACAACCGTCCGATCATGGAGGTCGTGACGCCCATCGCGGCGACTGCCGGCTACACGCCCGACAACCTGGTCTGCGCGGGAGACCTCGCCGCCGGCCGACCGTCGCCACTGATGATGTACCGCAGCTTCGCCGATCTCGGCGTGTGGCCGCCGTACACAGTGGTGAAAGTCGACGACACCGCCGTGGGCGTTGCCGAAGGCATGAACGCCGGCACGTGGACCGTTGGCGTGGCGATCAGCGGCAATGCGCTCGGCCTCACCCTGGCCGAGTGGAAGGCGCTGGACGCCGGAGAGCAGGCCGCCCGCCGCGCCAAGGCGACCGCGCTGCTGCGCGAGGCGAACGCCGACTACGTGATCGACAGCGTGGCCGACCTGCTCCCAGTGCTCGACCAGATCGAGGCGAGGCTCGCGCGCGGCGAACGGCCGGCAACGCTCGCCTGACCGCTGGTACTGCGCGGCTCAGCGCGGGTTGCTGATGCCGCTCGCCACATGCCCGGACGGCACATGGCGCGCAGCCGCATCGACGTGGCCGGTCTGGTCGTCGAAGAAGAAGTCCGGTTCGAATTCGCGCAGGAACTCGCCCTTGGGCAAGCCGCCGAGGAACATCGCCTCGTCGACCTTGATGTTCCAGTTCATCAGCGTGCGGATGGCGCGCTCGTGCGCCGGCGCGCTGCGTGCCGTGACCAGCGCCGTGCGGATGCGCATGGCCGGACTGCTCGCCTGCTGCAGCCGATGCAGCGCCGAGAGCAACGGCTTGAACGGTCCTTCGGGCAGTGGCAGTTCGGCCTTGCTCGATTCGTGCAACTGGAAGGCATCGAGGCCTTCGGCCTGGAACACGCGCTCGGCCTCGTCGCTGAAGAGCACCGCGTCGCCGTCGAAAGCGATGCGCACTTCGTTCGGATAGGCATCGCTCGCATGCACCGATTCGACGAGCACCCGTGCAGCGGGGAAGCCGGCGATCAGCGCTTCCCGCACGTCTTCCGCGTTGACCGAGAGAAACAGGTGCGCGCGCAGCGGTCGCAGGTAGCCGAACGGTGGTCGTCCTTGCGTGAACACGCCACGCTGCAGCGAGATGCCGTTGGCGATGCCGGAACGGAACACCCGCATTCCCGATACCGGATCGTTGCGCGACAGGATCACGACCTCGACCCTTTGCTTGCCGTCGTCGTTGAAACGCATGAGCTTGCGCACCAGCGAGTAGGCGATGCCCGGCTGGGCCGGCACATCGAGGCGTTCGAGCTGCAGCTTCATGTAGCCGGCGTCGTCGCCCGATTCGAAGATGCGGTTTTCCTCTTCGAGATTGAAGAGCGCGCGCGAGGAGATCGCCACCACCAGCTTGTCGTCGAGGGAGACCGCCATACGCTACTTCACGA
This sequence comes from Variovorax sp. P5_A3, assembly GCF_056400665.1. Lineage (NCBI taxonomy): Bacteria > Pseudomonadati > Pseudomonadota > Betaproteobacteria > Burkholderiales > Comamonadaceae > Variovorax > Variovorax sp. P5_A3. The sequence goes on from NZ_JBFUKW010000015.1 coordinate 101,364, forward strand.
ATTGATTCAGTTGGATGATGGGCATCAGTACCGCGAGCACGATCAGCATCACGACGCCACCCATAGCGACGATCAGGAGAGGTTCGAGGATGGTGGCAAGGTGCATCGCCCGGCGTTGCACTTCGGCGCCGAGCTGATTGGCCGCGCGCTGCAGCATCAGCGGCAGGGTGCCGGTCTGTTCTCCGAGCCGGGCGAACATCGAGACGATGCCGGGAAAGCGCTTCTTCTGCGCCAGCGCCGACGCCAGCGGCGCGCCTTCGCGCACCAGGACGAGCGCGTCGAGCGCGTCGGCGCGCATGGCCCGGTTGCCCAGCGTTTCCGAAGCCGCCTGCAGCGCGCGAAGGATGGGCACGCCGGCCGTCGCCAGCATCGCCAGCGTGCTCGCGAAACGCGCTGCGTTGTAGCCGCGGGACAGCTTGCCGACGAGCGGAAGATTGAGCCAGGCCGCATCGAACTTCTCGCGCAATGCCTCGCGGGCCAGTGCCATGCGGGCAGCGAAGGCGCCGACGATGATGACCCCCAGCATCAGCCAGCCATAGTTGCGCACGAAGTCGCTGAGCGCCAGCATCGCCACCGTGAGGATCGGCAACGCGCGCTTGGTGCCCGCGAACACATTGGCGACCTGCGGCACCACGTAGCTCACGAGAAAGATCACGATGACGATCGCGACCAGCGTGACGATCGCCGGATACAGGGCCGCGCCGACCAGCTTCTGCTGCAGTGCCTGTCGTTGCTCCAGGTCGTCGGCGAGGCGCTCCAGCACGAGGCCGAGGTTGCCGCTCTGCTCGCCTGCGCCGATCACCGCGGTGTAGATCGGCGAGAACTCGCGCGGATGTTGCGCCAGTGCGCGACCGAAGGGCGAGCCCGCGTTGACTTCGGCGCGCAGCGAGGCGACGAGGTTGCGCTGCGCTTCGCTCTCGGCTTCGTCGGTCAGTGCGGTCAGTGCGCGTTCGAGCGGAAGGCCCGAGGACACGAGGCCGGCGATCTGGCGCGTCCAGACCGCCAGGGTCGTCGAATTGAAGATGCGACCGCCGCCGTACATCCGGCGCCAGCCGCCGGTCGCGGGCACGCCGCTTTCGACACTGCCGACCGGTGTGACCGTGAGGGGGATCAGCGCCTGCGCGCGCAGCATGCCGCGTGCGCTGCGGGCGGTGTCGGCTTCGAGCACGCCCTTGCGGGGCTGGCCTTGCTGGTCGATGGCGTCAAACGAATAGGCGGGCATCACTTATTCTCCCCCAGGCTTGCCCACTTCGTGTGGCCGCCAACCCCCTTCCGGGGGCGTTGCCGGCGGACCGGCGGAGCCGGATCCGCGACAACCTGCGAAGGGAGGCCGTGGCGGGCGGCTGGCCTAGTCTCTGGTGACTCTCAGCAGCTCGGCTCTGGAGGTGACGCCGGCCTTGAGGAGGCGTTCACCGTCCTCGCGCATGGAGCGGAGGCCGCCGCGTTCGGCTGCGACGAAGATCTGGCTCTCTGGGGCGCGGTTGTGGATGAGCGATTGCACGGTGTCGTCGGCGACGAGCAGTTCGAAGATGCCGGTGCGGCCCTGGTAGCCGGTCTGGCCGCAGGCGTCGCAGCCGACGGGCTGGCCTTCGGTGCCGGGGGCGGGGACCGAGCACACGGGGCACAGCTTGCGGACCAGGCGTTGTGCCAGCACGCCGAGCAATGACGAACTGAGCAGGAAGGGCTCGACGCCCATGTCGGTCAGGCGCGTGACGGCGCTGACGGAGTCGTTGGTGTGCAGCGTCGCGAGCACGAGGTGGCCGGTGAGTGACGCCTGGATGGCGATCTGCGCGGTCTCGAAGTCGCGGATTTCGCCGATCATGATGACGTCCGGGTCCTGCCGCAGGATGGCGCGCAGGGCCTTGGCGAAGGTCAGTTCGATCTTGGCATTGACTTGCGTCTGGCCGACGCCGGGCAGCTCATACTCGATCGGGTCTTCGACCGTCATGATGTTGCTGCTGCTCGCATCGAGACGGCTCAGCGCTGCATAGAGCGTGGTGGTCTTGCCCGAGCCGGTCGGGCCGGTCACGAGGATGATGCCGTGCGGCTGGCCGATCAGTTGCTCGAAGCGCGCGAGCGTGTCGCCCTGCATGCCGACGGATTCGAGCGTGAGCTTGCTTTCCGACTTGTCGAGCAGGCGAAGCACGGCCCGTTCGCCATGCGCGGAGGGCAAGGTCGACACGCGCACGTCGACGGCGCGGGTGCCGATGCGCAGGCTGATGCGCCCGTCCTGCGGCAGGCGCTTCTCCGAGATGTCGAGGTCGGCCATGATCTTCAGGCGCGAGATCAGCGCGGCGTGCAGCGCGCGGTTGGGCTGGACCACCTCGCGCAGCGTGCCGTCGATGCGGAAGCGCACCGACGATGTCCGCTCGTAGGGCTCGATGTGGATGTCGCTGGCGCCATCGCGCGCCGCCTGCGTCAGCAGCGCGTTGAGCATCCGGATGATCGGCGCGTCGCCGGCCGATTCGAGCAAGTCCTCGACCGCCGGCAGTTCCTGCATCATTCGCGACAGGTCGGCATCGCCCTGTACCTCGCTCACCACCGCGGCGGCGTTCGATTCGCCCTGCGCGTAGGCTGCGCTGATGCGCTGCGCCAGCTGGTCGGGGGCCAGCGGCTCGAAGGTCTTGACCGGGTACTTGCGCAGCACTTCGCCCAGCGCGCTGCGCGGCGGCACCTTCGGCATCCAGAGCGTGTAGTTGCCTTCGTCCGATTCTTCCAGCAACAGTTGCTGGCCTCGCGCGAAGGCGTAGGGGAGGGGATAGCGCACGACCGGACTCTAGGGCAATTCGCGCCCGGACGCCGGGTCGGCCGTGGGAGGCAATGCCCCCTTCAGGGGACCGGGACGCAGCGCCGAAGTGTCGCTCGGCGTGATCGGCGGCGGCACCAGGCGAGTGCCCTCGACGCGGCGGGTCGCGTTCTGGCCGGCCGGCACCTGCGGCAGCGGCGGCAGGATGTTGGAGTCCTGCACGCTGTTCAGCATCACGTTCTTCTCGGGCTGCGCGGCCTGCTGGATGCCGCGGATCGTCTCGTAGCGGTCGGCGGCGAGCTGGTCGCTGACGGCGCTGTCGCGCACCACCACGGGCCGCATGAACACCATCAGGTTGGTCTTGTTGCGCGTGCGCGTCTCGCTCTTGAAGAAATTGCCGAGGATCGGGATGTCGCCGGCGAGGGGGATCTTGTCGGTACTGTTGGAATAGTCGTCCTGCAGCAGGCCGCCCAGCACGATGATGCTGCCGTCGCCCACGACCACGCTCGACTCGATGCTGCGCTTGTTGGTGGTCGGGCCGTTCACGTTGTTGACGGTCGACGCCTGGATGGTCGAGACCTCCTGGTAGATCTGCAGCTTGACGACGTTGTCCTCGTTGATGGTCGGCCGCACACGCAATGTCAGGCCCACGTCCTTGCGCTCGATGGTCTGGAACGGATTCACCGAGCCGTTGGCCGCACCGGTGTTGGTGAACTGGCCGGTGAGGAAGGGCACGTTCTGGCCGATCACGATCTTGGCTTCCTCGTTGTCGAGCGTCAGCAGCGTGGGCGTGGACAGCACGTTGCCCTCGCCGGTCGTCTGAAGAAAGTTGGCGATGAAGCTCAGGATGTACTGGCCGCCGTACTTGCTGCCTATGCCGAAGTTGAAGCCCTGCGCCGGCCGGGTCGCGGTGTTGCCAGTCGCCAGGCCGATCGCGAGGTCGATGATGTTCGGGCCCGGCGTGCTGGAGTTGGTGCCGAGGAAGCCCACGTTGCGGTCCCCGCTGTTGCCGAGCCCGGCTTGCCACTGGATGCCGAACTGGGCCGCCTTGTCGGCGTTGACCTCGACGATCAGGCTCTCGACCAGCACCTGGGCGCGCTTGCCGTCGAGACGGTCGATCACGGCGCGCAACTGCCGGTACTGCGGCTCGGGCGCCGTGATGATCAGCGAGTTGGTGGAAGGGTCGGCCTGGACCTGGCCGCCGGTCGATGGCTGGTTGGCGTTGTTGAGCGGCGTGCTTGCCGCCGCGCTGGTCAGGCCGCCCTGCGGGTTGTTGAGTTGCTGCGCCACCGGTTGGTTGCCGGTGCCGGTCTGGCCGCCTGTGCCGGTGTTGATGGCGCTGGTGCCCGCCGACATCGCTGCGCGCAGCGTGGTCGCGAGCTTCACGGCGTCGGCATTCTTCAGATAGACCACGTAGACATTGCCGGCGGCGCCGTTGCCGCTGTCAATGGGTGCACGGTCGAGCTTGTCGACCAGCGTGCGGACCAGTTGCGCACGCGCCGGATTGGCCGCGCGCAGGATGATCGCGTTGCCCCGTGGTTCGGCGAGCAGGGTGGTGCGGAACGACGAGTCGACGGACCCCGGCGTGGCGGTGCCCGCGGTGGTGGTCCCCCCGCCTTCGAGAAGCCGCGTGAGCAGCGGCACCATGTCGGTGGCGATCGAATGCTTGAGCGGAATCACCTCGATGTCGGAAGCGTTCGGCACGTCCAGCGCGGCGACGATGCGTGCCAGGCGGCGCATGTTCTCGGCGTAGTCGGTGATGACCAGGGAGTTGTTGCCCGGGTTCACGTTGATCGTGTTGTTGGGCGCGATCAGCGGGCGCAGCACCGGCAGCAGATTGTTGGCCGATTCGTAGTTGAGCTTGAAGATCTGCGTGACGATCTGGTTGCCGTTGACGCTCGATGTGGTGGGCGTTGAGGTCGTCACCGTGCTGCTTTGCAGCTTGGCATCGGCTTCCGGCACCACCTTGTAGAGGCCTTCGGATTGCACGACCGCGAAACCCTGGAGGCGCAATGCCGCTGCGAACTGGTTGAAGGCCGCGTTGGGGGAGATCGGGCGATCGGTCTGCAGCGTGATCGTGCCCTTGACGCGGGGATCGACCACCACGTCGCGTCCGGTCACCACGGCCATCGTGCGCGCGACCGATTCGATCTCGGCGTTGGTGAAGTTCAGCGTGATCGGTTCGCCGCGCTGCGGGGGGGGCGCTTCCTGCGCGAACGCCGAGGGAATGCAGGCCGCGATCAGCATCTGCGCAGCGAGCGCGATGGTTCCGATGCGGATGCCGAACGAAGTCTTTTGCTTCATGGTCAACCCAGTGTGATGAGCGAGCGCGCGCCTTCGCGTCGCCCGATGATGTTCAACAGATTCGAAAGCGCGTCTTCCCGTCCCGGCGCTGCGCTGGCTTCGCCGTCGAATCGAAAGGCGGTGCCGTTCCATCGGCCGCTGCCGCTGAGCTGAAGGCTTCCGTCGCGTGTGGTCAGGAGGAGGGTCGGCGTCGGGCCGCCCTCCAGGGCAACGCGGTAGCTGCCCATGGGTTTCAGGGTCGACAGGCTGGAGGAGATGTCGGTGGCATCGAGGGTTGCGCGCCCTTCGAATCCCAGTTGCGGTCCGTTCGAGCGGACCACGAAGGCCTGCGTCGAGATGTCCAGCACGCCTTCGAGCTTGAGCGTGTTCCACGGCGCGCCGAACCCGGCGAGCATCGCGGCGGGCCAGCGCGATTGGCCGTCGCTCCATTCGAGCTCGAGGCCGCTCGCACGCGGACGGGCCCTGAACGCCAAGGGCTTGGCCGCGCAGCAGGGGAGATCGAGTGCGGCCGTCACGCCATCCCAGCGCGGCCTCAGGGTCCACGCGAGCGTACCGGGCAGCGAGATCGATTCCGCGCCGCCTGCGCCGCTCGAGAACACGACGCCGGCAGTGCCGGTCCAGACCGTGCCGCGCGCATTGACCAGTTGCAGGTGGCCGTCGCTCCATTGGGCGAGGCCCGCGGCCAGCCACCGGGCCGGTGCGTACAGCGAGAGGGCCAGTGTGGCGCCGATCAGCATGCCGAGGACGGCCCAGCGCCAGCCGGTCCTGGCGGGTGCGTCGGGGCTGGATGAACGGGTCGCCATGGGGTTCAGCGCGCCGGCAGGCTCATGACCATCGTGCCGTCCCATCGGATGCGCGACGATTCACCTGCCGCTGCGGGACTGGTCGGAGAATGGGACGGGGACGCCGCCGGCGCATTGCCCTGCGAGCGCGTCAGATGCACTTCGCGCGGCACGGCGCGCGCATTGCTGCGCGCCTGCGCGAACCATTGGGCGAGGGCATCGGCCGGCGCCGCGCGCAGCGCGATGGTCACGCCTTCGCCGGCGCCTCCGGGTTGCATCTGCGCGTTGGGGCCGAGGTTCTGGCGCACCGAGGTTTCGAGGCCGCGCATGGCGTCGTCGCGGCTGGCGCGTGGTTGTGCCTGCAGGGCCTTGGCCTGTGTCTGAAGCTGGGTCATCCGCTGCAGTTGCACGTCGATTTGCGCGTGCTCGGCCGGTGCCGATGACAGCGTGCGCAGCGCGGGTGCCAGCCCTACCCACCACAGCAGTGCCAGGACGATCAGCGCGGCGGCGGCGAGGATCATGCGTTGCTCGCGCGCTTCGAGTTCGGGCCACCAGGCCTGCCAGCGCGCTTCCAGGGCTTCGAGCCATTTCATCGTGCGGCCTCCGCCTGCACGAGGAGCAGGTCGCCTTCGCTGCGAGCGTTGTAGCCACGTGATGCCAGCGCGGCCGTCACGTTGCCGAGTTCACCGGCTTGCAGCCCGAGGCCGCGCAGCCGAAGCTGGCCGGCGCTGAAGTCGATGGCAGTGGGTGCGCGGCCACCTGGGAGGCTCGCGGCCACGGCGCCGAGCATGGGTTCGAGGTCGCTGGCCGTGACGCCGCCGGTCGCCTGCTGCAATGCGGCGACTTCGCGCTGCATCTGGACCGGTGCGTCGACCACGAGTTGCACCGCGGGAAAAGTCTGGGTCAGGATGTTGCGTACCGCATTGCGCTTGGCATCGAGCGCATTGCGCTCCTTCCACGCCCAGGCATTGAGACCGATGAGTTGCGCGAGCAGCAGCACCACGACGCCCCAGCGGGCGGCGCGCCACTGCGGTCCGCGCCAAAGCGCCCGCGCGATGGCGACGAACTTCTTGCTCGCACGGGCACGGCCGGTGGAGGCGAGATCGAACTGCGCCAGGTCCCAGGGCGATTCGCTGGCCTGGAGCCATCTTTCCGCCGGCTTGACGATGGGCACCCGTTGGCCCAGCACGCTTTCGGCCAGTTCGGCGACCGCGGGCTCGGCCAGTGCGGTCGAGCCCGGCGGCAGGGGCCCGGCGAGCGCGAGGGCGGCCCCGTCGAGGGGCAGCATGGTGACACCGTCGGCGCCGCAAACCACGCACAGTGCGGAGCCCGGCTCGCCGATGGCGAAGACCATCGACGGTGTCCCTGCCGGCCGCGGTGCGAACTCTGGAATGATGTGCATGACGCGGCGGCCGGCAGCTTCGAGTGCCTGCACGGCGCTGCGAAGCCAGATGCGATCGCAAGCCGCCACCCACACGGGCACGCCGGCCCGGGCGCCGGGTTCCAGCGCGAAGTGAAGGGATTCGGGATCGTCCAGCAGGCGGTCTTCGAGCAGCCCGCCGAGCACCGAACGCAGGCGCACCGCGCCGCTCATGCTGCCCTGCGGCAAAGTGACCTGGTGCCAGGAGAGCGCCGCGGCGGGCACGCCGAGGATGACTTCGTCGCTCGTGGGCAGGAGCGCAGCCGGCGCACTGCCCTGTGAACGCAACTTGCGACCATCGCTGGACCAGACCGCCCAGCCGTATTCCGCGGCAGCCGATCCGGGCGTGATGGGAATGGTTACAAGCAGCAAAGCCATGGAGAAAACAAAAGGGTCGCTATTGTAGGAGTGGTGTCATTGCGGCCGCTACAGAATTGATAGCGGCTGAATCAGATGCTACGGGCGCTGCGCTAATTTTTTATCCAATCGGGGCGACGAGGCTCTTGGCTTCAGGATTTGGGCGGTGCCACCGTGGCGCCGGCGCCACGTTCTCGCCAGACGATTCGCACCTCGATGCCGTCGCGGCGGAGCAGCGTTTGTTCGTCGACCCAGGCGCTTTCGAGGCGCAGGCGGGCGTGAACCTCGAAGAACATGGACCCGATGCTGTGCTGGTTCTCGATGAACTGCGACGAGGTTTGCTGGACCAGCTTGCTCGCGTCCGCGAGGCTGCGGAAATAGCCTCGTGCGCGCTGTTCGACCAGCCGCTTGGCACCCGCCAGATCCAGCGTCGGCACGCTGGCAAAGAGGGCTTCGGCGCTGGCGGTATTGATATTGAGCGGCGTACTGACCGGCAGCACGGTGACATAGGGCTCCAACGCCGCCACGGTCGTTGGCGACAGGCCGAGCCAGACCAGTTGCGATGTGCGCTGCGGCATCAGCGGGCCGGTCGGGGAAGTGGAGGTGTCGGTTTCCGCCGTGGGCGTCGGTGTTGGTGTGGGTGTGGGTGTGGGTGTCACCGGCGTGCCCGTCGTGCCCGTGGTGCCAGTGCTGCCGGTGGGCGCCGGAGCGCTCACTGTCGCCGGAAGGGCCCGTTGCAGGTTGCTGACCATCAACTGGACTTCCTGGGCCGGCAGGTCGAGCAGTTGGAACAGCTTGGTGAAGGCCTTGACGGCGGACTCGACCGGCTTGCCGCCTTCGACCAGGTTCCTCACGTTGAGCTTGGACTGTGCGTCGATGATGCGTCCCGAGAGAAACGCATCGGGCAGACCCTCCAACGCATCGCTGGCGATGTTCTTGTCGGCGGCGAGGAAGCTCGTCAGCTTCGCTTCCGCGAGCGGTAGGCTCCACGGCTCGCCGATATAGTCGGCCCCGCTCGTCGCGGCGTTGGCGCGGGCGTCCTCCCGCAGGATCAGCCGTGACCAGTCGAGGGCCCCGAGCAGGATCCAGCCCGATTGGACGCGCGCCCGCTCGGCCCCCTCGATCTCGGTCGCGCGCCATTGCTGCCAGAGGGCCGCTGTCGCGAAGGTCGCGACCAGCGTGACGGTCAGCATGGCCGTGAGCAACGCGGCGCCGAGCTGACGCCTGGCTGCTGCAGGATGCGGGCCGCGCTTCATGTCTTGGGCACCGTGACCGAAGGGCGTACCCAGTCCCGGGTGATGAGGCCCGCCAGCGCGGGACCGGGCGGCAGGCTCAGCACCAGCCGCACGCCGTCCGGCAGGGGTGTGTTGGTGCCCAATGCCTCTGCGCTGACCGCGGGCGACCAGCTGTCGTTGCGGAAGTAGTAGATCTGCCAGCCGTTGACCGGCATCAGGTCGACCTCCGCATCGCGCGCCGCGTTGCTGCCGTCCTCCCCCCAGGCGGCGGCGCGATCCCAGGCCTGCTGCCACTCGGCCCGTGTGCCGAAGCCCGGCGACTGCCAGCGGCGCCAGTGGCTGACTCCCGCTGTGTCCGTGCGCAGGGTCCAGGCCACCACGTAGACCTGCGCCGTGCCGCCATCGGTGCTGCGCCGGGTGAGGCGCAGCACGCGGCCGTTCCAGTCCATCGGGCGAATCTGCGACAGCGCCACGGTGGCGTCGAGATCGGCGCCCCATTGCGTCAGGGTGGTCTGGAGCGTGAGCACGGCATCGCCGCGTTCGCGGTTCTGCGCCTGCGCGCGCGCCATGCCGTCGAGACCGCGCCAGCTGATGAGCGCGAGCAAAGCCATGACCGAGATCGCGACCAGGAGTTCGATCAGCGTGAAGCCGCGCGTCTTCCGCATCAGTAGCGTCCCACCACGGTGGAAAGCCGCAGCACCGGTGCGTCGTCGGCATCGCGCACTTGCACGTCGACCCGGCGGAAATTGGGGTTCAGCGTCGGCGTGGTCGAGACCGTGACGCCGAAGTTCACGTTCGCCTGCGTGCAGATCAGGCCCGCATCGCCGACCGCGGGAAGCTGTCGTGCCAGGCGGGCCTTGATCAGCTCGTTCTCGGCGCACATCTGGGCCAGCATCACGTCGGACTGGCGCTGCGCATTGCGCGTGAGCGCCATCGTCGCCTGCGTGCCCGCCATGAGCGCGATGGCGACGATGCCGAGGGCGACCAACACCTCGATCAGCGTGAAGCCGAGCATGGTTTGGCGGCGTTGCCGGATCATGGCGAAACCACCGCGAAGGGACGCAGGCCGTCGGTGCCGATGCGCAGGCTGCGGCTCGGCGGACCGTCGGATGTGATCAGCACCTGCTGTGCGGCGATGATCGGATCGGGACCCAGTTGCAGCGCCGGCGTGGCCACGCCATCCGCGTTCATCGGCTGGGCCGTGATGCCGTCGGAGAGCCACGCCGTGGGGAGCGAGTTGGATGGCAGCCCATCGAAGCTGAAGTTGCCCGGGCCGTCGGGCGTCGGGCGCCAACGCACCGCCACGCCTGCGGCACGCGATTGCGCGCGCGCGGCCTCGAGCAAGGCCGCGAGCCGCTCGGCTTCGCGATCCAGGGTGGCCTGGCCGGAATCCCGCATCGCCATCCCGACGCCGGCCGTGGCCAGCGCGATGATCGCGATCACCACCAGCAGTTCGAACAGCGTGAAGCCGCCGGTCCTGCGGCGAGGGCTTTCGGGAGAACGGCAGCGCGGCTTACTGCCAGCTGCCGATATCGGCATTCTTGCCTTCGCCGCCGGGCTGGCCGTCGGCGCCGAGCGAAAACACGTCGATCTCGCCCTTGATGCCCGGATTCAGGTACTGGTAGGCATGGCCCCATGGATCGTTGGGCAGCTTCTCGACATAAGGCTTCCAGTTCGGGGCCGCAGGGCCGGTCGTGGGGCGGACGAGAAGCGCCTGCAATCCCTGTTCGGCCGTGGGATAGCGCTGGTTGTCGAGCCGGTAGAGCTTGAGCGCCTGCATGATGTTGTTGACGTCGGTCTTGGCGGCGGTCACGCGCGCATCGTCGGCGCGTTCGATGACGTTCGGGACGATCAGCGCGGCGAGTACGCCGATGATCACCAGAACGACCATGAGTTCGATCAGGGTGAAGCCGCGCTGGAGGCTGCGCGAAAGAGAACGATGAGAAAGGGGCATGAAAGAATCATAATCCGGCCCCATGTCAGTTCCCTATGCCCCTGCCCGCTGGCCCGTAGCCACCGCAACGACCGTTCTCTGGGCGCTTGCCGCCGCGAGCATCGTGTTCTGGGGACTGAGGCTGGCAGCGCCTTCCGACGCTATCGCGCCGCCCGCCGTGGCTGCGCCGCAGGCGGTCGCGGACCCCGCCGCGGTGGCCCAGTTGCTGGGTGCCGTGCCGAGCCAGGCGACGGTGGTGGCAACGCCGGAGGCCGCGAGCCGCTTCTCCCTGCTCGGCGTCGTGGCAGACAGCGATGGCCAGGGCGCAGCGCTTCTCGTGGTAGATGGCAAGCCGCCGAAACCGTTTCGAGTCGGTGCGAAGGTTGCAGACGGATACGTGCTGCAGTCGGTCACCACGCGTGCCGCGTCGTTCGGCGCCAGCGCGGATTCGGCGGCAGCGTTCACGCTTCAATTGCCCACGCGACCGCTGGCCGTCATGTCGCCGCCGGCCGTGCCGACGGTGCCGCCGGTGATCGCGCCGGGTGCGCCGCGCTAGCGGTCAGGCCTGCAGGAACAGGCGGTAGGCGGGGTTGGCGGTTTCCTCGACGAAGGGATAGCCCAGCGCCTGGAGGAACTCGTCGAAGGCTGCCTTCTCGGCACTGGGAACCTGCAGTCCGACCAGGATGCGTCCGTAGTCGGCCCCCTGGTTCCGGTAGTGGAAGAGGCTGATGTTCCAGTTCGGTCCCAGCAGGCTCAGGAACTTCAGCAGCGCGCCGGGGCGTTCCGGGAAGACGAAGCGCAGCAAGCGCTCGTCGCTGGCCAGGCCGGTGCGACCGCCGACCAGGTGGCGGATGTGCTCCTTGGCAAGTTCGTCGTGCGTGAGGTCGATGGCGCCGAAACCGTGCGCCACGAAGGTGTCCGCGATCGTCTTCGATTCCCCGCGCGTGGTGGTTGTCAGTCCGACGAAGACGTGGGCTTCCTTCGCATCGCTGATCCGGTAGTTGAACTCCGTCACGTTGCGGGAGGCGCCCGGCAACTGGCCGACCAGTTCGCAGAAACGGCGGAAGCTGCCCCGCTCCTCGGGGATCGTCACGGCGAAGAGGGCCTCGCGTTCCTCGCCCACTTCGGCGCGCTCCGCCACAAAGCGGAGCCGGTCGAAGTTCATGTTCGCGCCGCAGAGGATGGCTGCATAGGTTTCGCCGCGCGTGCCGCGAACCTCGACGTATTGCTTGATCGCCGCCACGGCGAGCGCGCCGGCGGGCTCGACGATGCTGCGCGTGTCGATGAACACGTCCTTGATGGCGGCGCAGACCGCATCGGTGTCGACGGTGATGAACTCGTCCACCAGTTCGCTGGCGACGCGGAAGGTTTCCTCGCCGACCAGCTTGACCGCAGTGCCGTCCGAGAAGAGACCGACGTCGGACAGCGTCACGCGCTCATGGGCCGCGACCGATTGCATCATTGCGTCCGAATCGTTCATCTGAACGCCGATGACCTTGATCTCGGGACGCACGGCCTTGATGTAGTTGGCCACGCCCGAGATCAGCCCGCCACCGCCGATGGCGACGAACACGGCATCCAGCGGTGCCTGGTGCTGGCGGAGGATTTCCATGGCGATCGTGCCTTGTCCGGCGATGACGTCCGGGTCGTCGAAGGGGTGGACGAAGGTCAGCCCCTGCTGCTTTTGCTGCTCGAGCGCGTACACATAGGCGTCGGAATAGCTGTCGCCATGCAGATGCACCTCCCCGCCAAGGGCCCGGACGGCATCGACCTTGAGCTGGGGCGTGGTCACCGGCATCACGACGACCGCGCGGGCGCCGAGCCTGTGGGCGCCGAGGGCCACGCCCTGCGCATGATTGCCGGCCGAAGCGCAGATCACGCCCTTGGCGAGCTGCTCCGCGCTCAGGTGGGCCATCTTGTTGTACGCGCCGCGCAGCTTGAAGCTGAACACCGGTTGCTGGTCTTCCCGCTTGAGCAGGACGGTATTGCCGAGCCTTGCGCTCAACGCGCGCGCGGGCTCCAGGGCCGATTCGACCGCGACGTCATAGACACGCGCGTTGAGGATTTTCTTGAGGTAGTCGGCGGGGGTGAGAGGCGTGGTCGGCATGGACATAGGGCCGCGATCATAGGCCTGCCGACGCTGGGGGCGGGCGCCAAAGAAAAAAGCCCCGGGCCTTGCGGCTCGGGGCTAAATCCACCAATTGGGAGGGTGGAGGAGACAACCTGCGCACACGCGTCGGTGTGCAATGAAATAAAGTATATCGACTGTTTGTTGCATTGCAACAAGCGAGTTGCGCTTTTCGAACACTTGATCACGTTGCAAGGAGGGTCTTGGCCCTCGTCGCGCGTCCCGGAGTCAGCAAAGATGGAATGCACAGTGAGTTGGACCGGCAATGCCGGAACACGGTCGGCGATGGGCTTTGTCGCGGAGACCGGTACGGGCCATGTCCTGATGATGGACGGAGCGCCGGATGCCGCGAAGCCCGAAAACGGAGGGCAGAACCTTGCGCCCCGTCCGATGGAGACATTGCTTGCCGCAACCGGCGGATGCACGGCCTATGACGTGGTGCTCATCCTGAAGCGCGGGCGCCACCAGGTCGAGCGATGCAGCGTCAAGCTCACCAGCGAGCGCGCCGAAAAGGATCCCAAGGTCTTCACGAAGATCCACATGCATTTCACCGTCGCGGGCAAAGGCATTCCGACCGCCGCGGTGGAACGCGCGATCGCCCTGAGTCACGACACTTATTGTTCTGCAAGCGTCATGCTGGCCAAGACCGCCGAGATCACGACCAGCTTCGATCTGATCGAGACCTGAGCCGGCCGCAAAGGTCGCTCAGATCCGGTGGGCGACCGTCGTCATGACCCTGGAGGCCAGGCGCATCATCGCCTTGGCCGGCGCCGGAAGTTCCGTCGCGCCCGCGCTCCATGCCTGTGCCGCATGTCGCGCTTCGTCCAGTTTCATCTGGTTGATGACCGCCCGCGATGCGGTATCACCCGCCGGAAGGCGGTCGAGGTGCCCGTCGAGGTGGGCCTCCACCTGGCGCTCCGTTTCCGCCACGAAGCCAAGACTCAACGAATCGCCGAGTCGCCCGGCCACGAGGCCCAGGCCGAACGCGCCCAGGTACCACAGGGGATTCAGCGCCGACGGATGGGCGCCCAGGTCATCAAGGCGCTGCCGGGTCCAGGCCAGGTGGTCCGTTTCTTCACGCGCTGCGTCGCTGAAGTGCATTCGCAGCGCCGCGTCCCTGGTCACTGCCGCTTGAGCTGTATACAGCGCTTGCGCGCAGACCTCTCCCACATGGTTGACGCGCATCAGGGCCCCGGCTTCCCGTCGCTCGGACTCGGTCAGTGCGCCTGCAGGGGTTGCCGGCGCGGGGGCTTCCCTGGTGGCATGCGGCTTGGCGAAAAGTGTGCGCAGCGCCGCGTCTGCCACTGCCAGGGCGGAGTCGAGGGATGGGGTCATGGAGCGATTGGACCCGAAACACAGAAAGTCACAACTGCGGCATGGATTCCTTTCATATCGTGGTGTCGCAAATGCCCCAGAACCTTTGTTGCACTGCTGCAACGAAACGCCGGGAGCGCCCATGTTTTCGGGCGAATTGTTTTGCCCTGATGAAGCGGCTCTGGTGCAATAGCGACAACTTCCCAAAAGGAGGTTGGCCCGGGGTCCGGTGGGAGCACAAAAGTGCCAGTCACGGTGAGCCCTTCGCACCGGAGCCCTATGTTTAACCTTGGAGAAACTTGCAATGAAAAAATCTCTAGTTGCCCTGGCTGCTCTGGCTGTCGCCGGCGTTGCCTCGGCTCAGTCGTCTGTCACGCTGTTCGGTGTGGTTGATGCTGGTGTCAGCTACTACGAACAAAAGACCGAAAACGTTTTTGGTCAGCAATTCAAGACGAGCCAGTGGGCACAAACCACTTCCGGCTACAACTCCAGCCGTCTGGGCTTCCGTGGCACGGAAGACCTCGGTGGTGGCCTGGCAGCCAGCTTCTGGCTGGAAGCCGGCTTGGCCAACGACACTGGTGCAGGTGGCTCCAACGCTCCGTTCGTTACCGGCGGTGGCCTGAACTTCAACCGTCGTTCGACGGTGAGCTTGTCGGGCGCATTCGGTGAAGTCCGCATCGGTCGCGACTACACCCCGACGTTCTGGAACGATACCGTGTTCGATCCGTTCGGCACCAACGGTGTGGGTACCAACCTGATCTCGACGGCCAACGGCTTCAGCTCCAGCGGTCAGCTCACCAACGGTTTCACCGCGAACAACCAGTACGTCCGCGCCAGCAACTCGGTCGGCTACTTCCTGCCGCCGAACCTCGGTGGCTTCTACGGTCAGGTGATGTACGCGTTCAACGAGAGCACCAGCTACGATCCGGGCACCCTGACGCCTCCTGGCGCTGCAAACTTCCTCGCGAACCCGACTGCTCCTGGCACCAACGCACGTGCCGGTCGCTACGTCGGTGGTCGCGTCGGCTACGCCAACGGCCCGCTCGACGTTGCTGTCGCCTACGGTGAATCCACCGTGGCCAGCAACTTCTACGCAGGCAGCACGCAAAACCTCGACACGGCCAACATCGGCGCTTCGTACGACTTCGGCGTCGTCAAGCTGTTCGGCGAATACTCGGATGCCAAGCTGAAGACTGACAACTCCAGCATCACCGTGTTCAATTCGTTCGGCTTCTCCGACCCGCGTGCCAAGGGCTGGCTGCTGGGTGCGACCGTGCCGGTCGGTCCTGGCCTGATCCGCATCGCTTACTCGGCTGTGAAGTACGACAACACCCGTCAACCTCTGAACCAGGTTTTCGGCGTGTTCTCCGATCCGAAGGCTGACAAGTTCGCCGTCGGCTACGTGCACAACCTGTCGAAGCGCACGGCTCTGTACGCAACGGCTGCTTACATCAACAACAAGGACGGCGCTGACCTGGTGACCGGTGGCCCGCAGTTCGTCGCGCCAGTGACCGGCATTACCGGCCCGCTGACCCCGAAGAGCTCGATGGGTTACGACTTCGGTATCCGTCACGCTTTCTGATCTGACGCTGGTGTAAGCCAGCATCAAGGGAAGTTCTTGAAGCCATCCGACGAAAGTCGGATGGCTTTTTTCTTTGCGGCGATGCAAGCGTTGCACCCCCGGGGAACCCCCGCATGGGCACGTAGTTTGCTCTGCTAGCATTCTTCAAAACTTCATCGGTTGAATGATCGCTTTCGTACTGCGCCGCCTGATCCAGGCCGTGATCGTGATGGTCGCGGTCGCCTTCATCGCCTTCCTTCTCTTCCAGTACGTGGGTGACCCGGTCGTGTTCCTGCTGGGCCAGGACGCCAAGCCCGAGCAGATCCGAGACTTGCGCGAAGCCTTAGGCCTCGACAAGCCCTTCTTCGTGCAGTTCTGGCACTTCCTCGCCAACGCGGCGCAAGGCGAGTTCGGCCTCAGCCTGCGGCAAGGCTCGAAGGTGTCGCGCCTGATTGGCGAACGCTTCCCTGCCACGCTGGAACTCGCGCTTGTCGCCGCCGTTCTCGCCTTGGCCATCGGCGTCCCGATGGGCGTCTACACGGCACTGCGCCGCGGCAGTTTCATGAGCCAGGTGTTCATGACGATCTCGCTGCTTGGCGTGTCCCTGCCCACCTTCCTGATCGGCATCCTGCTGATCCTCGTGTTTGCCGTGCTGCTCGGCTGGTTCCCGAGCTTCGGCCGCGGTGACACCGTACAGCTCGGCTGGTGGAGTACGGGCCTGCTGAAGACCGATGGCTGGATGCACATCGTGTTGCCCGCAGTCACACTCGCTATCTTTCAGCTCACATTGATCATGCGGCTCGTGCGTGCGGAAATGCTTGAAGTGCTTCGCACCGACTACATCAAGTTCGCTCGCGCACGCGGACTTTCGGACCGCGTGATCCATTTTGGACATGCATTGAAGAACACATTGGTGCCTGTCATGACCATTACCGGGCTTCAGCTCGGTGGCCTGATCGCCTTCGCGATCATCACGGAATCGGTGTTCCAGTGGCCCGGCATGGGCCTGCTTTTCATCCAGGCCGTGACCTATGCCGACATCCCCGTGATGGCGGCCTACCTGTGCCTGATTGCACTCATCTTTGTCGTCATCAATCTCGTGGTCGATCTGCTCTACTTCGTCGTCGACCCGCGGTTGCGTATTGGCAACGTTGGAGGTCATTGATGACTGAGCCGCGTCTGCAAGCGGCGGGGAGGGCGTTCGCCCACATCGCTCGCTTCTATCCCGAAATCACCGCGTTCCGTCGCGACCTGCATGCGCATCCCGAACTTGGCTTCGAAGAGGTCTATACCTCGGGCCGCGTGCAGGAGGCATTGAAGGCGTGCGGCGTCGACGAGATCCATACCGGCATCGGCAAGACGGGTGTCGTGGGTGTGATTCGCGGCGCTTCGACGTCGAGCGGCCGCATGATCGGCCTGCGCGCGGATATGGATGCCTTGCCGATGTGCGAAGACAACGACTTCGCCTGGCGCTCCGCCAAGAACGGCCTCATGCACGGCTGCGGCCACGATGGCCATACCGCGATGCTCGTCGGCGCGGCGCGCTATCTAGCCGAAACGCGCAACTTCGATGGCACCGCGATCCTGATCTTCCAGCCCGGCGAGGAAGGCTTTGCCGGCGCACGCGTGATGATCGAGGAAGGACTCTTCGACCGCTTTCCCGTCGACTCGGTCTACGCGATGCACAACTGGCCAGGGATGCCTGCCGGCACCGTAGGCATCAACCGCGGCGCGATGATGGCTGCAGCCGATCGCATCACGATCGAAGTCACCGGCAAGGGCGGACACGGCGCGCATGCCTACCTGACGGTCGATCCGGTGGTGGTGTCGGCGCACATCATCACGGCGGTGCAGAGCATCGTGTCGCGCAACGTCCGGCCGATCGACGCGGCGGTGATCAGCATCTGTGCGATGAGCGCCGGCGACCTGGGCGCGATGAGTGTCGTGCCGGGCAAGGCCACGCTCGTCGGCACGGTGCGCACCTTCAGCTCCAGGGTGCAAGAGCAGGTCGAGCGACGCCTCTCGGAACTGTGCGCCGCGGTCGCTGCCGGTTTTGGCGCAACCGCCCACGTCAAGTTCGAGCGAATCTATCCGGCCACCATCAACACCGCGCCGGAAGCCCAGTTTGCCGGCGACGTGGCGCAGTCGCTGGTCGGTGCGCACAACGTCGAGCGCAACATGGAGCCGAGCATGGGCGCGGAAGACTTCTCCTTCATGCTGCAGCAAAAGGCGGGCGCCTATCTGCGCATCGGACAGGACGCCAGGGGCGGCGCCTTCCTGCACAACAGCCGGTACGACTTCAACGACGAGATCCTACCGCTCGGCGCCGCGTTGCATGCGGGCCTGGTGGAGCAGGGCATGCCCTTGGCCGCGCCGGTCGACAAACCCAAAAACAAGATCGCCTCGACGGCGTCTTGAGTCTTTCCAACCCTCGAGGAGTGCTTTCCCATGAGTCTGAATAAAAGTCTGGTTTCCGCTGCGGTACTCGCCGTGCTGACGGCCACGAGCCTGATGGCCGGTGCGCAAACCATTCGCATTGCCAACCAGGGCGATGCACTTTCACTCGACCCGCACTCCCTCAACGAGTCCCTCCAGCTCAGCACGACGGCCAACGTCTACGAAACCCTCGTCGGTCGCAACAAGGACCTGAGCCTCGCGCCATTGCTGGCCACGAGCTGGAAGCAGACCTCGCCGACGGTCTGGCGCTTCGAACTGCGCAAGGGCGTGCAATTCCATGACGGCACGCCGTTCACGGCCGACGACGTCGTGTTCAGCTTCAAGCGCGCCGCGGGCGAAGGCTCGGACATGCAGGGCAACACGACCGACATCAAGGAAGTGCGCAAGGTGGGCGATCTCGCGGTCGAGATCGAAACCCGCGGCCCCTTCCCGATCCTCCCCGACGTGATCTCGCAGTTGATGATCCTGAGCAAGAAGTGGTGCGAGGAAAACCAGGCGACCCGACCGGTCGATCGCCGCAAGGGCATCGAGAACACCGCATCGTTCAAGGCCAACGGCACCGGGCCGTTCCGCGTGCGCGAGCGCCAGCCCAATGTCCGCACCGTGTTCGTGCGCAACAACAACTACTGGGGCAAGATCGAAGGCAACGTGCAGGAGGTCATCTTCACGCCGATCGCCAATCCCGCGACGCGTGTCGCAGCGCTGATTTCCGGCGAAGTCGACGTGATGGAGCCGGTGCCGGTGCAGGACGTCGCGCGCGTCAACGCGAGCCCGAACGCACGCGTCATTGCCGGCCCGGAACTGCGGACCATCTTCATGGGCATGGACCAGAAGCGCGACGAACTGCTGTATTCCAGCGTGAAGGGCAAGAACCCGTTCAAGGACAAGCGAGTTCGCCAGGCCTTCTACCAGGCCATCGACATTGCCGGCATCCAGCGCACGGTGATGCGCGGCGCCTCGCGTCCCACCGGCCTGCTGGTCGGACCCGGCATCAACGGCTGGACGGCCGAGCAGGACAAGCGCCTGCCCTACGACGTCGATGCCGCGAAGAAGCTGCTGGCCGATGCGGGCTACCCCAACGGCTTCGAGGTGACGCTGAACTGCCCGAACGACCGCTACGTGAACGACGGCCAGATCTGCCAGAGCGTGGCGGCCAGCCTTGCCAAGATCGGCGTCAAGATCAATCTGGCGACCGAGACAAAGGGCACCTACTTCCCGAAGGTGCTGCGGCGCGACACCAGCTTCTACCTGCTCGGCTGGACACCGACCACCTACGACTCGCACAACGCGCTCAGTTCGCTCGTGGCCTGCGTCGACGACAAGGGCACGGGCCAGTTCAACCTGGGCGCCTACTGCAATCCGAAGGTGGACGAGTTGACCAAGAAGATCCAGTCGGAGACCGACAAGACCAAGCGCGACGCGATGATCAAGGAAGCCTTCGCGATCCACGCCGACGATGTCGGTCACTTGCCGCTGCACCAGCAATCGCTTGCATGGGGCGTGAGCAAGAAGGTCGAACTGACCCAGCTTGCGGACAACTGGATGATGTTCAAGTGGATGAGCATCAAGCCTTGAACATGTGAGCCCGCGCTCCCGCACTTCGCGTCGTCGCTGCCCCCGAGGGGGCCGCAGGCCGCCTTGGGGCGGCCCGGCGCCGGCCTGATCGCGGCATCTCCTCCTCCCGATGAAAAAAACAATTGCCCGGTGGCTTGACAGCGATGTCGGCCACAGCTTTCGCAGTTCGCCGGTCGCGATGCTGGCGGCAGCGATCGCGTTCGTCTGCGTCTTCTGTTCCGTGTTCGCGGGATGGGTGTCGCCGCACAACCCTTTCGATCTTGCATCGCTCGAGCTTGGCGACGCGCGACTTCCGCCCGCGTGGACTGCAGAGGGGACGACCAAGTACCTGCTCGGCACCGATGACCAGGGGCGCGACATTCTCTCGGCCCTGATCTACGGGGCGCGCGTTTCGCTGATCGTGGGGCTGGTGTCCGTGATGCTGTCGGTCTTCGTCGGCGTGCTCTTCGGGCTGCTCGCGGGCTTCTGGGGCGGTTGGCTCGACGCCCTTCTCATGCGCGTGTGCGACGTGATGCTGTCGTTTCCGCCGATCCTCGTCGCCCTCCTCATCGCGGGCGTTGGGCGAGCGCTGTTCCCGAACGCGCCCACCTCCGTGGCTTTCGGCGTCCTCATCCTTTCCATATCGCTCACCGGCTGGGTGCAATACGCGCGCACGGTGCGTGGCTCGACGATGGTGGAGCGCAGCAGGGAGTACGTGCAGGCCGCGCGCGTGACGGGCGTGTCGCCCTGGCGAATCATGCTGCGCCATGTGCTGCCGAACGTGATGGGCCCCGTGCTGGTGCTCGCGACGATCCAGGTCGCGACCGCCATCATCACGGAGGCGACGCTGTCCTTCCTGGGCGTGGGCGTGCCGCCGACCGAACCGTCGCTGGGCACACTGATCCGCGTCGGCAACGAATACCTGTTCTCGGGCGAGTGGTGGATCACGGTGTTCCCGGGCGCGATGCTCGTGCTGATCGCGCTGAGCGTGAACCTGCTGGGCGACTGGTTGCGCGATGCGCTCAATCCGCGACTGCGCTGAGAGCGAAACGATTCCATGAGCCTGCTTCAAGTTCAGAACCTGGTCGTCGAGTTTCCGCATCGACGCGGCACGCTGCGCGCGCTGGACGACATTTCCTTCGAGATCGCGCCGGGCGAGATCCTCGGCGTGGTGGGTGAGTCGGGCGCGGGCAAGTCCCTGACCGGCGCGGCGATCATCGGGCTGCTCGAGCCCCCCGGTCGCGTGGCGGGCGGGCAGATTCTGCTGGAGGGCCGGCGCATCGACAACCTCGACCATGAGGCGATGCGCCACATTCGCGGACGCAAGATCGGCGCGATCTTCCAGGATCCGCTGACTTCGCTGAACCCGCTCTACACGATCGGCCGGCAGTTGACCGAAACCATCCGCACGCACCTGCCGGTCGGTGAGCAAGAGGCCCGCCGGCGCGCCATCGGCCTGCTGCAGGACACGGGCATTCCGGGCGCCGCGCAACGCATCGACCACTTTCCGCACCAGTTCTCCGGCGGCATGCGCCAGCGCGTCGTGATTGCACTCGCGCTGGCGGCCGAGCCGAAGCTGATCGTCGCGGACGAGCCCACCACGGCGCTGGATGTTTCGATCCAGGCGCAGATCATCCAGTTGCTCAAGGGCATCTGCAAGGAGCGTGGCGCGGCCGTGATGCTGATCACCCACGACATGGGCGTCATCGCCGAGACCTGCGATCGGGTGGCCGTGATGTACGCGGGCCGCGTGGCCGAAATCGGTCCGGTGCACGAGGTCATCCATCAGCCCGCCCATCCGTACACCTCGGGCCTCATGGCCGCCATCCCCGACATGACGATGGACCGCGAACGGCTCAACCAGATCGACGGCGCAATGCCGCGGCTCAATGCCATCCCCAGGGGGTGTGCCTACAACCCCCGGTGTCCGCGCGTGTTCGATCGTTGCCTGATCGAGCGACCGGACCTGCTGAATGCCGGCGCGACCCGGGCCGCCTGCTGGCTGCACGAAGCGCACACCGCTTCGCCCGCCTACGGAGGCGCGGCATGACGGCACTGGTACAGGCCCACGATCTGGCGAAGAGCTTCGACGTCTCGCCGCCCTGGCTCGACCGGGTGCTGGAGCGCAAGCCGCGCGTGCTGCTGAAGGCTGTCGATGGCGTGAGCTTCTCGATCGAGCGCGGCAAGACGCTTGCGCTGGTGGGCGAATCCGGATGCGGCAAGAGCACCGTCGCGCGCCTGCTGGTGGGCCTGTATGCCCCCACGCGGGGTGGCATGCAGTTCGACGGCCAGGACGCGCACGCGGCGTTCAAGACGCCTCAGGGACGCACGCTCCGGCGCCGCATCCAGATGATCTTCCAGGACCCCTACGCGAGCCTCAACCCGCGCTGGATCGTCGAAGACATCGTCGGCGAGCCGCTGCGCGAGCATGGCATCCTGGGCAAGGGGCCGGAACTCAAGGCGCGCGTCGGCGAACTGCTGAAGTCGGTCGGCCTGAGTCCGCTGGACATGGTGAAGTACCCGCACCAGTTCTCCGGCGGCCAGCGCCAGCGCATTTCCATCGCGCGTGCCCTGGCGACGCAGCCCGAGTTCCTCGTGTGCGACGAGCCGACCTCGGCGCTCGACGTGAGCGTGCAGGCGCAGGTGCTCAACATCATGAAGGACCTGCAGCGCGAGCAGGGGTTGACCTACCTCTTCATCTCGCACAACCTCGCGGTGGTGCGCCATGTCGCCGACCAGGTTGGCGTGATGTACCTGGGGCGGCTGGTCGAAGTGGCGGACAAGCACACGCTGTTCGATTCACCGCAGCACCCGTACACGCGCATGCTGCTGGATGCGATTCCGCAGATGAAGCACACCGGGCGACGGCGCACACCGGTGCAGGGCGAGGTGCCGAATCCGCTCAATCCGCCGACGGGATGCACCTTCCATCCCCGCTGCCCGCTGGCCAATGAGCGCTGCAAGACGGAGCGCCCGCCGCTGCAGATGCTGCGTGGCGTGCAGGTCGCCTGCCACGCGGTAGAGGAAGGACGGGCGTAGCCCGGCGGGCTACTGCTCCTCTCCCCAGGCGTAACCGTCTCTGGCGATCATCGCGCTCGATGCGCTGGGTCCCCACGTTCCAGCCGCATAGGGCCGGGGCGCACCGTCGGACGACCAGCTGTCGATCAGCGGCTCGACCCAGCGCCATGCTTCTTCCTGCTCGTCGCTGCGCACGAACAGATTCAGGCGACCGTCGATCACGTCGAGGAGCAGGCGCTCGTAGGCACCTACCCGTTCCGAGCCGAAGCGCTTGTCGAAATCGAGATCGAGCTGAACCGGCGCCAGTTGCGGCCCGGCGCGGCGATTGCCGTTGCGCTGGCGCTTGTCCTGCGCTTGCGCGAGCATGTGCAGTTCCAGGCCGTCCTTGGGCTGGAGGTTGATCACGAGCTTGTTGACCGCGTTCGCGGGTGCCCGGAAGATCGCGTGCGGCGTCGGCTTGAAGTTGACTTCGATACGCGCATCGCGCGACGCCAGTCGCTTGCCCGTGCGGATATAGAGCGGCACGCCGGCCCATCGCCAGTTGGCGATCTCGGTGCGAAGCGACACGAAGGTCTCGGTGCGGCTCTCGGGATCGACGCCCGGTTCGTCGCGGTAGCCTTGCACGCGTTTGCCATAGGCCGTGCCCGCGGTGTACTGGCCGCGAATTGCATGCAGGCCGATGGATTCGGCGGTCCACGGCTTGAGCGCGCGCAGCACCTTGAGCTTTTCGTCCCGAATTGCATCCGCATGTGCGTTGATCGGCGGCTCCATGCCGATCGCGCAGACGAGCTGCAGCGCGTGGTTCTGGACCATGTCCCGCAGGGCGCCGGTCTGGTCGTAGAAGCTCCCGCGCTTTTCGACGCCCAGGTCTTCGGCGATCGTGATCTGGATGTTCGCGATGTGCTCGCGGCGCCAGATCGGCTCGAAGAGCGCGTTGCCGAAGCGCATCGCGAACAGGTTCTGCACCGAGGGCTTGCCGAGGTAGTGGTCAATGCGGAACACCTGGTGCTCCGCCAGGACCTTGCACACGGCCTTGTTGATCGCGCGGTTCGAAGCGAGGTCATGGCCGAGCGGCTTCTCGAGCACGAGGCGCGTGTGCGGCCCGTTCAGGCCCGCCGTGGCGATCTGCTCGACGACCTGCGTGAAGAGCGCGGGCGCGGTGGCCAGGTACATCACCACCGTTCCCGCGTTGCGCGCCTTGAGCTTCTCGGCCAGCTTCTGGTAGTCCGTCGGCTGCGAGAGGTCCATGCGCAGGAAGTAGAGCATCGAGGCGAACTTCTTGAACTCCTCGGGCGACGGCCGCTTGGCCCCTTCGACAGCCTCGAAGCGCGACTGGATCAGTTCCCGATAGGCATCGTCGGACAGATCGTCGCGTGCCACGCCGATGATGCGGCCGTCTTCGGGCAGGCTGCCGTGCCGGAAGGCCTGGAAGAGGGCAGGCATCAGCTTTCGCCATGCGAGATCACCGGTGCCGCCGAAGAGGACGAGGTCGAAACTCATGGATACATCCGTTTATGTTGTGTGGGGCGAGCATCAGGCTCGCCAGCGAATGGTACTTGTACCGATCCGGCCGTCCATGACGCGACGCTAAGCTGTGGGCCGGCCCGCGGGGCCTTTTTTGTTTGATCGAGGTCCTGATGAAAAAACTTTTCGGTATGACCGTGGCCACAGCGCTGATGGGTGCGTCGGCAGCGGCATCCGCCCAGACCGTCAACGTCATATGTTCGGTCCAGGCGGACTGGTGCAACATGATCGCGACGGTGTATGCGCGCACCACCGGCGTCAAGCTCAACATGGCTCTCAAGGGATCGGGCGAGGCGCTCGCGCAGTTGATCGCCGAGAAAGACAACCCCAAGACCGACGTCTGGTTCGGCGGCACCGGCGATCCGCACCTGCAGGCAGCCGAATCGGGTCTCACGCTCGAGTACAAGTCGCCGACGCTGTCGCAGCTCTATCCATGGGCACAGCAGCAGGCGCAGCAGTCGGGCTACAAGACGGTGGGCATCTACTCCGGGCCGCTGGGATTCGGCTACAACACCGAGTTGCTGCAAAAGAAGAAGCTGCCCGTGCCGCGCAGTTGGGCCGATCTGCTGAAGCCTGAATACAAGGGGGACATCCAGGTGGCGAACCCCGCGTCGAGCGGCACCGCCTACACGATGATCGCCACGCTCGTGCAACTGATGGGCGAGGACAAGGCCTTCGATTACCTCAAGGGACTGCATCGCAACGTCGGCCAGTACACCCGCTCCGGCACCGGCCCGATCAAGGCAGTGGCCCGTGGCGAAACCGCCGTGTCGATCAGCTTCGTGCACGACGCGCCGCAGGAAAAGATGCAGGGCTTCCCGGTCGAGACGACGACACCATCGGAGGGCACGGGTGCCGAGATCGGCTCCATGAGCATCGTGAAGGGCGCGCGCAACCTGGAGCAGGCGAAGAAGTTCTACGAATGGGCACTCACGCCGCAGGCGCAGACCTTCGGCGCCGCGGCGAAGCAATACCAGTTGCCTTCGAACAAGGCGACGCCGGTGGACGCGAATGTGCCGGACTTCAGGAAGATCAAGATGATCGACTATGACTACGCCAAGTACGGCGCGAGTGCCGAGCGTCGACGCCTGATCGCGCGCTGGGAGAAGGACGTCAACTCGCTGCCCCGCTGAATGACACGTCACGCCAACGCTCCCATCTGGGCCTGCACCGCTGCCGGCCTGATCGGCTACGTGGCGTTGCCCTGGTACGCGATCCAGGACACCTCCTGGTACGAAGCGCTGCCGCAGGTCTTCGGTCAGGCGGAAGGTGCAAACGGTGTCATGCAGGCGGCACTGCAAGGCCGGAGCTGGCTCTATATCGGGTTGATCGGACTGGCCGTGTGCGCGTTTGGCGGCTTGTTGCGCGCGGGCCGTGCGCAAGGCCAACTGCTGCTGGTCGGCGGCGCGGTGGGCGCTGTTGGGTTGGCACTGAGTGGTTTCCTCATCGGCTCTCGCGGCTGGAGCTTCGGCTTCCTCAACAATCACCTGGGTGAGTTGCCGCTCAATCAGTTCGGCATCGGCGCAGGGGGCGCCCTGGCGCTGGCGTCGCTGGTGCTCCTTGCGGCGTTCGGCCTTGCGCGACTCGGCTTCTTCAAGGGCGACCTGTTCGTTTCCGCGGCGGTGGTCGGTTGTGGCGTGCTGATGGCGCTGTTCATCGCCTATCCGGTGAGCAAGGCGCTGGCTGGCGCTTTTCTCGATGAAGACGGCCGATGGTCCTTTGCGGCGTTCTTCGCGCGCATCGCCACGGAGCGGATTTGGGGGCTGGGCTGCCTGACGGGTGGCGTTCGCTGCGGCGTGGCGTGGAACACGCTGGTGCTGGCGTTGCTGACCGCCGCAGGCACGACCTTCCTCGGCACGCTGATGGCGCTGATGGCCGAGCGCGGCGGCAGGCGCTGGCAAGGGCCGCTGCGCGTGCTCGCCCTCTTGCCCATCATCACGCCGCCCTTTGTTGTCGGGCTCGGCCTGATCCTGTTGTTCGGCCGCGCGGGCGTGGTGAACCAGTTGCTTGAAAGCACCTTCGGCATCGAACCCACGCGCTGGTTCTACGGCATGCCGGGCGTTCTCGTTGCCCAACTGTTCGCGTTCACGCCGATCGCCTTCATGATCATGCGGGGTGTCGTACAGGGCGTTTCACCGAGCCTGGAGGAGGCCGCGCAGATGCTGCGCGCGGATCGCCGGCGCGCCTTCTTCACCGTCACGCTGCCGCTCATCAAGCCGGGGCTCGCGAATGCGTTCCTCGTCGGCTTCATCGAGAGCATCGCGGACTTCGGCAATCCCGTCGTCGTCGGCGGCCAGTTCTCCGTGCTGTCCACGGACATCTTCTTCGCGATCGTCGGCGCCCAGTACGACCAGGGCCGCGCCGCTTCGCTGGCCTGGGTGCTGACGATCTTCGCGCTCGGCGTGTTCGCGATCCAGCGCTGGGTGCTCGGCAAGCAGGTCTACACGACGGTGAGCGGCAAGGGTGACGCGGGCATCGCGATGGCCTTGCCCGACGGCGTGCGCCGGACCATCTACTGCATCGCTCTGCCGTGGATCGCCTTCACCGTGGTCGTCTATCTCTTCGCCTTCGCGGGCGGCTTCGTGCAGACCTGGGGGCGCGACTACACCTTCACCCTCAACCACTTCCGCAATGCCTTCGCGCTCGAGTGGGGACAGTTCGGCCTGGTGTGGGCAGGCACGGCGTGGAACTCGCTGATCACCACGGTGAAGCTGGCTGCCATCTCGGCGCCGCTGACGGCGGGCCTCGGGCTGTTGATCGCATGGCTGCTGGCGCGCAACGAATTCAAGGGGCAGGGCGCCTTCGAGTTCGCGGCGCTGCTCGCCTTCGCGATTCCAGGCACGGTGCTCGGCGTGAGCTACATCCTGGCGTTCAACGTGCCGCCGCTCGAACTCACGGGCACGGGACTCATCATCGTGCTGTGCTTCATGTTCCGGAACCTGCCGGTGGGCGTGCGCGCGGGGACCGCGGCATTCAAGCAACTCGACCGTTCGCTCGACGAGGCGTCGCTGATGCTGCGCGCCTCGACGTCGCAGACGCTGTTCAGGGTTGTGCTGCCGTTGCTGAAGCCGGCGCTGGTGGCCGCGCTGATCTACAGTTTCGTCCGTGCCATGACGACGGTGAGCGCCGTGATCTTCCTGGTCACGGCCGAGAACGAACTCGCGACGACCTACATCATCGGCCGCGTGGGCAACGGAGACTACGGCCTCGCGCTTGCATACTGCACGGTGCTGATGGTCCTGATGTCGGTCGCGATCGCGCTCGTTCAACTGCTCGTCGGCGAGCGCAAGCTGGGGCGGCGAAGGGTCGGCATGCCGGCCGTCGCGGCCCCCGTGCATTGATGACGAAGGAACCCATGAGCAACGGCATCGAACTTCGTGACATCACCAAGCGCTACGGCAACGATGCGCGTGCGCCGCTCGCGGTGAAGGGGGTGAGCTTCGAGGTGCCCGCAGGCACGCTGACCACCATCCTCGGCCCCTCGGGCTGCGGCAAGACGACCATCCTGCGCATGATCGCGGGCCTTGAGTCCCCGACTTCGGGCTCGATCCTCATGGGCGGCCGGGACGTCACCACGCTGGGGCCGGCCGAGCGCAATGTGAGCATGATGTTCCAGAGCTACGCGCTGTTCCCGCACATGGACGTGATCGAGAACGTGGGCTACGGCCTGCGGATGAGCGGCGTGCGCAAGAACGAGGCCGCGGCGCGGGCGCGCGACGCGCTCAAGGGCGTGGGCCTGGTCGGCTTCGACGAGCGGCTGCCGAGCGAACTGTCCGGCGGCCAGCAGCAGCGGGTCGCGCTCGCACGCGCGTTGGTGCTGGAGCCGGCCGTGCTCTTGTTCGACGAGCCGCTGTCCAATCTCGACGCGCGCTTGCGACGCGAGATGCGGGAAGAGATCCGCAACCTCCAGCAACGGTTGCAGCTCACCGTCGCCTACGTCACGCACGACCAGAGCGAGGCGCTCGCGGTCAGCGACCAGATCATCGTGATGGACCATGGCGTCATCGCACAACGCGGAACGCCCGAACAGCTCTACGGCCATCCCGAAAGCGAATTCGTTGCGGGCTTCATGGGCGAGGCGATGGTGTTCCCCGCGCTGGCCCAGCCCGATGGGCGGGTGCAGATGGGGCCGCTGATGTTGACGCCCGGCTATCCGATCGCCCCGGGCATCGTCAAAGTCGCCGTGCGGCCGGAGGCCTGGTACATCGGTGCGGCTGTCGGCTTGCCGGCGATCTTGCGCAAGGCGGCGTACCTGGGCAATTTCTACGAGTACGCTTTCGACACTGCGCTCGGTTCCGTGTTCGTGGTGTCGACCGACCTGGCCCACCCCCTGGCCGCGGGTGCGCAGACCACGCTGTCCCTGACAAGCCACGGCGTGTCTGTCGTTCCGGCCGCGCTATGAATGTCGTCTTCGATCTGGGCGCCGTGCTCCTGACCTGGGAGCCGGTGGCGCTGGTGCAATCGAATTTCGAACCGCACGCGCCGACCGCCGAAGCCGCTCATGCGCTGGCGATGCAGATGTTCCATCACGAGGACTGGCTCGGCTTCGACCGTGGCACGCACAGCCTGGACGATGCCATCGGCCGCATGGCCCTGCGGCTCGCGCTCCCTTCGGATCGGCTCAGCGACGTGCTGGCGCCGATGGGTGAGCGACTGGAGCCGATCGCCGTCACGGTGGATCTGCTGGATTCGCTTCGCGCGCGCCGCGATGCGGGCGAGGATCTGCGGCTCTACTACCTTTCCAACATGCCGTCGCCCTATGCGCGCGCGCTGGAGTATCGCCACGCCTTCTTCCAGTGGTTCGACGGCGGCATCTTTTCGGGGGACGTGCGCATCATCAAGCCGCAACGGGAAATCTACGAACTGCTCGCCAGCCGCTACGAGCTCACTGCCTCGGAAACGGTGTTCATCGACGACTCACTGGCCAACGTGGTTGCAGCGCGTGAATTCGGCTGGCATGCAATCCATTGCGAGCGACCCAGCGCCGTGCCCGCGCAACTGGCGGCCTATCTGCCGGTCAACTCCACCTGATCGACATTGAAGCCCAGCGTGCGGGCGTAGTCCAGTTCGGCCTGCAGCAGGCTCTCGTCGAGCCGGGGCGCGCGCGACAGCACCCAGAGGTACTTGCGGTTCGGCGTGCCGACGAGGGCCACCTGGTAGTCACGGTCGAGTTTCAGGATCCAGTAGTCGCCCCACACCAGGGGCAGCCAGCCGAGCCATTTGGGTGCGAAGCGCACTTCGAGTCGGCCGGCGCCCGGCTGTCCTGCCACTGGCACTACACGGGCCGAGCCGACCGATTCGTCGGAATTTCCGTCAGCCAGGATGCAGCGATTGCGCACTTCGACCGTGCCGTCGTCGAGCATGGTGTATTCGGCCGTGACGGGCCCTGCGCATTGCTGCTGGAAGCGGTTGGGCAGGCGAGCCTGTTCATGCCAAAGCCCCGCGTAGCGCTTCAGGTCGACCGGCGCGACGACCTGGAGCGGTGCGCGCATCAGCGGCGCGCCGTCGGGCGGCCCTGCAACGGTTGCCGAACGCATGGCCCGGGTACTTGTCAATGCCAGCAGGGTCAACGCGCCGCCCACGCAGAAGGCCGTTGCCAATGTACCGATCGACGCGCTATGGACGCGGTCATCGAAGACGACGGTGGGCGGCGGGGCCCGATGAGTGCGAAATGGCATGGAGTTCCTCCGGGGGAAGGTCGATCAACTCGCAAGATTAGTTACCACCCGCCCGCCGCCACGTCAGCCATGGACCACACGATCTGTAGTTTTGCAGCGGGATAATGGCCGTATGAACCAACTCGATGCACTCCGTCAATGGACCACCGTCGTGGCCGACACCGGTGATTTCCGTCAACTGGCCCAGTTCAAGCCGCGGGACGCGACGACCAATCCGTCGCTGATCCTCAAGGCCGTGCAGAAGCCGGAATACCGTCCCCTGCTGGACGAGGCCATCCAGAAGCACAAGGGCCGGCCCGTCGACGAGGTGATCGATCGGTTGCTGGTGCGCTTCGGCACCGAGATTCTGTCGATCATCCCCGGGCGCGTCTCGACCGAAGTCGACGCCCGGTTGAGTTTCGATACGGAAGCCACCATCGCCCGTGCGGAGCGCATCGTCGCCCTCTATCGCGCGGAGGGCGTCGATATCGAAAAGCGGCTGCTGGTCAAGATCGCCTCCACCTGGGAAGGCATCGAGGCAGCGCGGCAGCTCGAGAAGAAGGGCATCCACTGCAACCTCACGCTGCTGTTCTCGTTCGCGCAGGCCGTGGCTTGCGGCGCGGCCGGGGTGAAACTGATCTCGCCCTTCGTCGGGCGCATCTACGACTGGTACAAGAAATCGGCCGGCGGCAACTGGAACGAAGCCGCCAGCGCGGGCGCCAACGATCCGGGCGTGAAGTCGGTGCGCCAGATCTTCGACTATTACAAGAAGCACGGCGTGGCGACCGAAGTCATGGGCGCGAGCTTCCGCAATGTCGGGCAGATCGCGGCGCTTGCCGGCTGCGACCTGCTGACGATCAGTCCCGAACTCCTGGCCGAGCTGGCTGCCAGTGAAGCACCTTTGACGCATGCGCTCGACGCGGACGCCGCGAAGCGACTCGACATCCCGAAACTGGCGCTGGACGAAGCGGCGTTCCGCTACGCGTTGAATGAGGATGCGATGGCGACGGAAAAGCTGGCCGAGGGCATTCGTGCATTCGCGGCGGACGCGGTCAAGCTCGAGAAGCTCATGGAGGCGACATGACGAGAACCCGTTGCGATCGAACGGCCGCATGGGCCGACCTCCAGTTGCACTACGACAAGGTCGGGCTCGGTTTCGATATTCGGAAGGCCTTTGCCGCCGATCCGAAGCGCTTCGGCGCGTTGAGCCAGTCGGCGCCGTATCTCTTCGCCGACATGTCGAAGAACCTGACCGATGCGCGGACCGAAGAGCTGCTGCTCGCCGTCGCGCGCGAATCGGGCCTGGAAGCGCATCGGGACGCGATGTTTGCGGGCGAGCACATCAACGCGACCGAAGACCGCGCGGTGCTGCATACGTTGCTCAGGCGGCCGGCTTCGGCGCCTGTTGCTGGCGACCTGGCCGGCGCATTCGGCGACGTGCAAGCCACTCTGACGGCAATGCTTGCGTTCGCCGAGGAGGTCCGCGCCGACCACACGATCACCGACGTGGTCAACATCGGCATCGGTGGGTCCGATCTCGGGCCGCAGATGGCGGTGCTCGCGCTCGATGAGTACGTGGCGCCGGGCAAGCGATTCCATTTCGTCTCGAATGTCGACGGGCACGAACTGGCGGGCGTGCTGCGCGGCCTGGCACCCGAGCACACGCTGTTCCTGATCGCGTCGAAGACGTTCACGACGGCCGAGACGATGGCGAACGCGCTGTCGGCCAAGCGCTGGTTCGAACAGTCCGGCAGTGTGGACATCGCCCGCCATTTCGCCGCGCTCACGACCAACGTCGAGGCTGCGCGCGCATTCGGGATCGAGACGACCTTCGGCTTCTGGGACTGGGTCGGCGGGCGCTATTCGCTCTGGTCCGCGATCGGCCTGCCGATTGCGCTGGCGATCGGCGCGGAGGGTTTTCGCAGCCTGCTTGCCGGCGCGCATGCGATGGACGAACACTTTCGCACTGCGCCGCTCGCGCAGAACCTGCCCGTGCGGCTGGGGCTGCTCGACGTGTGGTACCGCAACTTCCACCGCTACACCAGCCGCGGCATCGCCCCCTATCACAGCGCGCTCAAGCGCCTGCCGGCCTACCTGCAGCAGCTCGAAATGGAGAGCAACGGCAAGCAGGTGGACATGACCGGCACGACGCTGACTTTCGGAACTTCGCCCGTGCTGTGGGGCGAGCCGGGCACCAATGGGCAGCATGCCTATTTCCAGATGCTGCACCAGGGCACGGACGTCGTTCCGATGGAATTCATCGCGGTGCGCGATGCCGCGCACGATCTCGAAGGCCATCACCCCAAGCTGCTGGCCAACGCGCTGGCACAGGCCCAGGCGCTCATGGTCGGCCAGCGCGACGAGGGCGGCCACCGGAATTTCCCCGGAAACCGGCCCAGCACCTTCTTCGTCATGGACAAGCTGACGCCGGAATCGCTCGGTGCCTTTCTTGCGCTCTACGAGCACCGCGTGTTTACCAGCGGCTCGCTCTGGGGCATCAACAGCTTCGACCAATGGGGTGTCGAACTCGGCAAGGTGCTGGCGAAGGACATCGAACCGCGGCTGGCCTCGGGCAATGCCCAGGGACTGGACGCGTCCACCGCCGGGTTGCTCGAACGCCTGCGCCAGCCTGTTTGAAGCGTTCGGGGTTGGCGGCCGCTCGATATGATGGCCGCGGGGTTTTCCCGTGGGAATCAACGAGAGGAGTTTGCACATGAACTTTCAACAGGCCGTTCAGACCTGCTTTCGCAAGTACGTCGACTTTTCGGGTCGGGCATCGCGTCCCGAGTACTGGTGGTTCATCCTGGCGTATTTCATCGCCGCGTTTGTCACTGGCTTCATTCACGAGTACCTGAATCTCATCGTGGTGCTCGCCTTCCTGCTGCCGCAACTGGCGGCCGGCGCGCGCCGCCTGCATGACATCGGCAAGAGCGGCTGGTGGCTGCTGCTCGGACTGATCCCGGTGATCGGCGGCCT
The DNA here is from genome assembly GCF_056400665.1 of Variovorax sp. P5_A3. Lineage (NCBI taxonomy): Bacteria > Pseudomonadati > Pseudomonadota > Betaproteobacteria > Burkholderiales > Comamonadaceae > Variovorax > Variovorax sp. P5_A3. The sequence goes on from NZ_JBFUKW010000015.1 coordinate 134,330, forward strand.
GGTGCTCCTGTACTTCGCGGTGCAGCCGAGCCAGCCCGAATCCAACGAGTACGGGCCGCCGCCGGCGCTGGAGCCGGTAGGCGCGTGATCGGCGCACCGAAGCCCGTCACCTGTCTCTCAAAGTAAAAAAACCCCGCGGCGCGAGCCACGGGGTTTTTCAGTTGGCTGGAAGCCGGGCGCGAATTACATGCCCATGCCGCCCATGCCACCCATGCCGCCCATGTCGGGCATGCCGCCGCCGGCAGCTTCGTCCTTCGGTGCGTCGGCGACCATGGCCTCGGTCGTCAGCAGCAGCGAGGACACCGAAGCGGCGTTCTGCAGTGCGGTGCGGGTCACCTTGGTCGGGTCCAGGATGCCCAGCTCGAGCATGTCGCCATAGCTGTCGTTCTGGGCGTTGAAGCCGTAGTTGCCCTTGCCGGCCAACACAGCGTTCACGACCACCGAGGCTTCGCCACCGGCGTTGTTGACGATCTCGCGCAGGGGCGCTTCGATGGCCTTGAGCACCAGCTTGATGCCGGCGTCCTGGTCAGCGTTGTCGCCCTTGAGCTTGTCGCCCACGGCTTGCTTGGCGCGCAGCAGGGCCACGCCACCACCGGCAACCACGCCTTCTTCCACTGCAGCGCGGGTTGCGTGCAGGGCGTCTTCGACGCGTGCCTTCTTTTCCTTCATTTCGACTTCAGTGGCAGCGCCGACCTTGATCACTGCCACGCCGCCGGCCAGCTTGGCCACGCGCTCTTGCAGCTTTTCACGGTCGTAGTCGCTGGTCGCTTCCTCGATCTGCACGCGCACTTGCTTCACGCGGGCTTCGATGTCGCCAGCGGCACCGGCGCCGTCGATGATGATGGTGTTTTCCTTGCCCACTTCGATGCGCTTGGCCTGGCCCAGGTCGGCCAGCGTCACCTTCTCGAGCGTCAGGCCCACTTCTTCAGCGATGACCTTGCCGCCCGTCAGGATGGCGATGTCTTCCAGCATGGCCTTGCGGCGGTCGCCGAAGCCAGGTGCCTTGACGGCCACGACCTTCAGGATGCCGCGGATCGTGTTCACGACCAGCGTTGCCAGGGCTTCGCCTTCGACTTCTTCGGCGATGATCAGCAGCGGCCGGCCGGCCTTGGCCACTTGCTCCAGCGTGGGGAGCAGGTCGCGGATGTTGCTGATCTTCTTGTCGAACAGCAGCACGAACGGGTTCTCAAGGATCGCGCTTTGCTTTTCGGGGTTGTTGATGAAGTAGGGCGACAGGTAGCCGCGGTCGAACTGCATGCCTTCGACGACGTCGAGTTCGCTGTCGAGCGACTTGCCGTCTTCCACGGTGATCACGCCTTCCTTGCCGACCTTGTCCATCGCGTCAGCGATGAGCTTGCCGATGGTTTCGTCGCTGTTGGCCGAGATCGAGCCGACTTGCGCGATTTCCTTGGAGGTGGTCGTGGCCTTGGAAGCCTTCTTCAGCTCGGCGACGAGGGCGGTGACCGCCTTGTCGATGCCGCGCTTCAGGTCCATCGGGTTCATGCCGGCAGCCACCAGCTTGAAACCTTCGCGAACGATGGCTTGTGCCAGCACGGTCGCGGTGGTGGTGCCGTCGCCGGCGTTGTCCGAAGTCTTGGAGGCCACTTCCTTCACGAGCTGGGCGCCCATGTTCTGGAGCTTGTCCTTGAGCTCGATTTCCTTGGCGACCGATACGCCGTCCTTGGTCACGGTGGGGGCGCCGAAGGAGCGCTCGAGCACCACGTTGCGGCCCTTGGGGCCCAGGGTCACTTTGACTGCGTTGGCGAGGATGTTCACACCTTCGACCATGCGCGCGCGGGCTTCGCCGCCGAAGACTACGTCTTTTGCTGCCATGAGAGTTCTCCGAGATTCAGTTGGATGGGGGGATGACCGGGGCGAGAAATTACTTCTCGACGACCGCGAACAGGTCGTCTTCCTTCATGACCAGCAGTTCGTCGCCGTCGACCTTGACGGTCTGGCCGCTGTACTTGCCGAACAGGACGCGGTCACCGACCTTGATGTTCATGGCGATCAGGTCGCCCTTGTCGTTCTTCTTGCCAGGGCCAACGGCCAGGACTTCGCCCTGATCGGGCTTTTCGGCCGCGTTGTCGGGGATCACGATGCCCGAGGCGGTCTTGGTTTCGCTTTCAATGCGCTTGACGATCACGCGATCGTGCAAAGGACGAAGTTTCATTGCATCTCCTGATAAGAAACGGGGTTTTGTTCGGGCACTGGCGTGGTTGCCGGCGCCACATCGTCTGAAGACAGGTGTTGTTAGCACTCAGCTTCAACGAGTGCTAATCATAAGGGTGTTTTTCACGGTTTCAAGGCTTGACCGCTTCGATCGGTCCTGCGCCGTGGCCAGCGGGGTCGACGGCGTGAGCCTCAATTTCGACGACGACGCGCGCATGCGGGCGGACGCGCTGCGTTCGCGCCGGTTCGGCTTCGGTGGCAAGCTGTGCATCCACCCGATCGGGCGATGCGTATCGTCAGGAGGGCCGTCCGGACGGCGCGTCCTAGGTTTCCGTCGCTCTGTCGCGGGCTTCAGGCCCTGCGCTTGAACATCGCCGAGCCGCCGCTGGCAAGCGCAACGTCATAGGCGGTCGCGAGCAGGGCCGGGCCGAGCGCCAGCATGCGTTCCTCCGTCAGCCGCACCGACGGCCCCGCAATCGTGATCACGCCGATGGCTGCGCCATTGCCGCTGCGCACCGACGCGGCCATCGCCGCCATGGCGGGCGCGAACACCTCGTTGATCATGCTGAAGCCGCGCTTGCGTGCCGCGCGGATGTAGGTCAGGAGTGCCTTGACGGTCGTCGGCGCCTTCGGGCCGAAGTCTTCCGGCTTGCCGAAACCCTGCTTGGCGACGAGCTTGAGGGCCTCTTCGTCCGTCATGGTCGAGAACCATGCATGGCCCGCGGAACTGCACGACAGGTTGACCGAAAGACCCATGTCCGGGTCGTAGCGCAAGCCCGTCGTCGCGCCCTGCGCCTTGGCGACGAAGGTCAGCTCGTCGCCATCGACGACCGCGAGGCGCACCAGTTCGCCGGACTCCGCGGCGAGGCGATCGAGCAATGGCTGCGCGACATCGACGACGCCGGTGTTGCTCAGCGCTGGACCAGAAGGCAGTCGACGGGCAGGAAAACCCCAACACCGTGATCCTGTCGTCCAAGTTCGCCGAGGTGCAGAAGTACCTCACGCAGACGCGTCACATCTACAACCCGCAGGCGCTGATCGTCAGCAGGAAGACCTGGGACGGCATGAGCGCCGAGGAGAAGAAGATCATCTCCGATGCGGCCGCCGAGGCAACGACCTTCCAGCGCCAGGTTTCGCGCGGTGCCGCGGACAGCGCGCTCGAAGCGCTCAAGACGGCTGGCATGACCGTCACCGAACTGTCGCCGGCCGAAATGGCCAGGCTGCGTGAGAAGGTCAAGCCGGTGGTCGAGAAGTACACGGCGTCGGTGGGTGAAGACACCGTCAAGGAACTAAGGGCCGAAATCTCGAAGGTTCGCAAGTAGGGAAGTCCGGGAGGCGACGAGCAGGGCTGCTCGTTCGCCTTGGCATTCAGTGCGGGTGACGGCAGACTGTCGGGCACTGGAGGTTATTCATGTACGCATGCGAATCCATGGCAGACGGCTCCGAGATCAGCCGTGCCGTCTGTATTTGTCACCGGCCTGAAATCGGAGCCCTCACCCGTCGGATCAACGCGGATCTCTCGCGGCGCGGATTCGTCGTCGGCATGGCCGCCTCGGTGGCCTCGCTGGGGCTTCCGTTCCGCGTGAACGCCCAGCCCGCGCCGCCTGCGCAGGCCGGGCCGATCGTCCTGACCAACTTCCGCCTGTTCGACGGCAAGGGCGCCACATTGCGCGATGGCCTCCATCTGGTGGTCGAAGGGAACCGGATCAAGTCGGTCGGCAGCGGCGCGCCGGCCGCGCCCGCGGGTGCACAGACGATCAACTGCGGTGGCCGTGTCGTCATGCCAGGACTCATCGACGCCCATTGGCACGCGTTGTTCGCGGGCTTGCCGCTCCCGGTGCTCCTGCAGGGCAACATCGGTTACATCCATCTTGCGGCCAGCGCCGAAGCCGAGCGCACGTTGTTGCGTGGCTACACCACGGTGCGTGACCTGGGCGGTCCCGCGTTCGCATTCAAACAGGCGATCGACGAGGGACTGATACCAGGCCCGCGCATCTACCCTTCGGGTGCAATGATCACCGGCAGCGGCGGGCACGGCGACCTGCGCCCGCTGTCCGACGTGCCGCGCAATCCGGGGACCCCGAGCTTCGTCGAGCAAACCGGCGCCGCCGCCATCGTCGACAGTCCCGACGAGATCCGGCTGCGTGTGCGCGAGCAACTCACGCAAGGCGCGTCGCAGATCAAACTCGTGGGTGGCGGCGGTGTCTCGTCACCGCGCAGCCCGCTGGACCTGACCACGTTGTCGGAAGCTGAACTCCGCGCGGGCGTCGAGGTCGCCAAGGACTGGAACACCTACGTCACCGTGCACGCCTATGCGTCGACGACCGTGCAGCGCGCGATCACGGCAGGCGCCCGCTGCGTGGAGCACGCGCACCTGATGGACGAGACGACCGCGAAGATGTTCGCGGACAAGGGCGTCTGGCTCAGCATCCAGCCTTTCCTGTCGGAGGAAGACACCGGGCCGCTGGGCGGTCCGAATCTTGTGGCCGCGCGGCAGGTGTTTGCGGGAACCGACAACGCCTACAAGCTCGCCAGGAAGCACAAGATCAAGACGGCGTGGGGCTCCGACATGCTGTTCTCGGCGGCGCTCGCGCAGCGCCAGGGCATCATGCTGTCGCACCTGGCGAGGTGGTATTCGAACAGCGAGATTCTCGTGATGGCGACTTCCAACAATGCGGAGCTCCTGAACCTCTCGGGGCCGCGCAATCCCTATCCGGGAAAGCTCGGCGTCATCGAGGAGGGCGCCTACGCCGATCTGCTGCTGGTCGACGGCAACCCGATCGAGAACATCGCGCTCCTGGCGAATCCCGACAGCAGCCTTCTGATCGTCATGAAGGACGGCAAGATCCACAAGAACACGCTCAAGGCCTGAGCGGCCAGCTCTGCAGGCGGTCAGCCGGCGATGGAATAACCGCCATCGACAGGGATGGCGGTGCCCGTCACGAAGTCCGAAGCCGCGCTGGCGAGGAACACCGCGATGCCCGCCATGTCCTCGGGCTGGCCCCAGCGTCCTGCGGCGGTGCGCGCGATCACGCGTTCGTTGAGGCCGGGCACCTGCGCCCGCGCGCCATCGGTCAGCTCGGTCTGGATCCAGCCGGGCAGCACCGCATTGACCTGGATGCCGTCGGCCGCCCACGAGGTGGCCATCGACCGGGTCAATTGCACGATACCGCCCTTGCTCGCACCGTAGGCCGGCGAATAGGGCGCGCCGAAGATCGACATCATCGAGCCGATGTTGATGATCTTTCCGCCACCGGCCGCCTTGAGGTGCGGATAGGCGGCGCGGCAGCAGAGGAAGGCGCTGGTGAGGTTGGTGTCCATTACCTGGTTCCACTCGGCCAGCGTGAGCTGGTCCACGGGCTTGCGCACCGTGGTGCCCGCGTTGTTGACCAGGATATCGAGCCGCCCGCAACGCGCGGCCGCCTCATCGAAGAGCGTCTGCACCGAACCCTCATCGGTCACGTCGGCCGCCAGCGCGAAGCTGTCGCTGCCCAGCGCCTGGAGCGCATCGACCGCGGCGGACGACTTCTGGGGATTGCGCGCCGCCACGACGACTCTTGCCCCGGCCTTCGCCAACCCCTTCGCCATACCCAGGCCGATGCCGCCGTTGCCGCCAGTGACGAGCGCGACTTTCCCAGTCAGATCAAACATCCGGTGCTCCTTTGTGGACGGGCTCTAGTTCTTGCCCTTTGCCTCCGCGCGCGGCGGGCTCGGCAACCCCGCCTCGGCACGGATCGCCGGGGCGCGTGGAATTATTGCGACAGCTACAGGATGCGGTTGAACCAGAGCAGCGACAGGCCGGCCGAGAGCAGCGCCAGCGCGGCGGCGCCCATCGCGAAGAGCGCCGATATTTCGGTCTCCTTCTTCTCGACGGTCAGGCGCGAGCTCAGCGTGTTGTAGACCTTCTTCAGGTCGTTCGCGGTGCCCGCGTAGAAGTAGTCGGCCTGTGTCTTGTTGGCGATGGCCTTGAGCGTTTCCTCGTCCAGCCGCACGCGCATCGACCAGCCCTCGAAGCCGATCGTCTCGCCGTCGACCGTGCCGATGCCCACCGTGTAGACGCGCACGCCGCGATCGGCCGCCACCTTGGCCGCGTCGAGCGGGTCGACACCGGTGGTGCGCTGGCCGTCGGTCAGCATGATGATCGCGGCCGAGGTGTACGAGCCGGGCGTGACCGGGGTGAATTCCTTCGGCGGCGGCTTCCCGACGCGATCGATCGCCACGCCGCGCTCGCGGCTTTGCGGGCCGAAGTCGGAGATGTCGATGCCCGCGTCCGGGAACAGCGTGGCAAGCGAGACGACGATGGCGTTGCCGGTCGCCGTCGCGCGCTGAAGCTGGAACGAGTCGATCGCCGTGATCAAGTCCTCGCGATTGGTGGTCGGCAATTGCGCCACCTGTGCACTTCCCGCGAAGGCGACGATGCCGACCTTCACGGTGCGCGGAAGTTCCTTGATGAAGCTCTTGGCCGCGTCCTGTGCTGCGACGAGCCGATTGGGTAGCACGTCGGCCGCGCGCATGCTGCCGGACACGTCCATCGCCAGGATGATGGTCTGCTGGTTCGACGGCAGCACAACCACGGCCATCGGCCGGGCGGCGGCGATCAGCATCGCGACGAGCGCGAGCATGAAGAGGAAGGGCGGAATGTGCCGGCGCACGGTTTGGCCGGCGCCAATCGCCTCGCGCACGATCGAGAGGCTGGCGTAGCGCAAGGCGAGCTTCTTCTTTCGGCGCATCAGCCAGACATACAACAGCACCAGCAGCGGAATCGCAAGCAGGAGCCAGAGGAATTGGGGCCAGAGAAAAGTCATGCTGCCGCCTTGGGGTTCGCCGGCCCGGCGCGCACGCGGCGCTTGCGCATGTCGGCAAAGCGCACGATGGCTTCCACCAGGTCGTCATCTGTGGAGAGTTCCAGCGCATCCACACCAATCTTGGCCAGCGTCTCGCGCAAGGTGGCTTCGCGTTCCGCGGCGATGCGCGCGAATCGCTTTCTGAAACCCGCGTCGTGGGTGTCCACCCAGAGTTGCTCGCCGGTCTCGGCATCGCGCAGCGGGACCAGTCCGAGGTCGGGGAGTTCGAGTTCGAGTGGATCGAAGAGGCGCACCGCCACCACGTCATGCCGCTGCACGATGTGCGCCAGCGGGCGTTCCCAGCCCGGCTCGCTCATGAAGTCGGACACCACGAACACGGTCGAGCGACGCGGCATCAGCATGGCGGCGGACTTGAGCAGGTCCGCGAGGCGGGTCATGCCCTTCTGGTTGGGCGCGATCTTGTCCGCGCGGCGCTCCATGGCATGCAGCAGGTGCAGCACGTGCCGCCGGCCACTGCGCGGCGGAATCACCGCCTCGACATCGTTGCCGTAGACCATCGCGCCGACCCGGTTGCCATGCCGCGTCAGCAGGCGCGCAATGACGCCGACGAAACCGGCGGAGATCTCGCGCTTGGCGCGGGTGCCGGAGCCGAAGTCGACGGAGCGGCTCAGGTCGAGCACGAACCACGCGGCCATCTCGCGGTCTTCGGTGAACACGCGCACGTGCGGCGTCTGCAGGCGCGCGGTGACGTTCCAGTCGATATGGCGCACGTCGTCGTGGTGCTGGTATTCGCGCAGGTCGGCCAGGTCGAGGCCGGTGCCGCGCATCAGCGTGCGGTAGTCCCCCTGCAACAGGCCGTCGAGCCGACGGATGACCGTCCACTCGAGGCGGCGCAGGGCGCGCTCGACACCGCTCGCCGCAGCTTCGGCCGCGGCGAGTTGTTCGTCGTTCGCTGCCTTCGCGCGTCTAGGCCACCAGCTTTTCATGTTCGAGCGGCTTGGCTGGCGCGGGCACGGCCCGCATGATCTTGTCGACCAGGCTGTCCGGCGTGAGCCCTTCGGAAAGCCCTTCGTACGAAAGCGTCACGCGGTGGCGCAGTACGTCGGGCACCAGCGCGGTCATGTCCTCCGGCAGCGCATAGCTGCGGCCGCGCAGCAGCGCCAGCGCGCGCGCGCCTTCGGTCAGGTTGATGCTGGCGCGCGGACTGGCGCCGAAGGTGATGAAGCGGCGCATCTCCTTGAGGCCGTGCTTCTCCGGCGTGCGTGTCGCCGACACGAGCTTCACCGCGTACTGGATCAGCGAAGGGTCGACGTAGACGCGGCGGGCCTCCGCCTGCAAGGCCGCGAGCTGGTCGGTGGTCGCGACCGGCGCGGCTTCGACCAGCGGGCCGATCACGCGCTCGACGATCACGAACTCTTCCTCGTCGGTCGGGTAGTCGACCAGCACTTTCATCATGAAACGGTCGACCTGCGCCTCGGGCAGCGGGTAGGTGCCTTCGGTCTCGATCGGGTTCTGCGTCGCCATCACGAGGAACGGGCGCGGCACTTTGTGCGTCTCGCCGGCGATCGTGACTTGGCGCTCCTGCATCACCTCGAGCAATGCGCTCTGCACCTTGGCCGGCGCGCGGTTGATTTCGTCGGCCAGCAGCAGGTTCGCGAAGACGGGGCCCAGCGAGGTGCTGAAGTCCCCGGTCTTCTGGTTGTAGATGCGCGTGCCGACCAGGTCCGCCGGCACCAGGTCGGGCGTGAACTGGATGCGCTTGAATTGCCCGCGCACGGTGTCGGCCAGGGTCCTCACCGTCAGCGTCTTGGCGAGACCGGGTACGCCTTCGACCAGCAGGTGTCCACCCGCCAGCATCGCGACCATGACTCTTTCGAGAAAGCGGTCCTGTCCGACGACGACCCGCTTCACCTGATAGAGGATCTGCTCCATCAGTTCGGCAGTGGCAGTGGCGGCGCCGGGCGATTCGGTCTCTGTGCTCATGCGAAGTGCTTTCGTTGGTGTCGTCGGAATCAGAACGGCGGTGAGCCGGCTGCGCTGGCGGCGTTCTCGATCGGCACGGCGAATCCGATGCCGATGAATGTGCGCTGCTGGGTCGGGTTGAGGATGGCGGTCACAATGCCGAGCACCTCGCCATTCATGTTGATGAGCGGCCCGCCCGAATTGCCGGGATTGGCGGCGGCGTCGAACTGGATCAGGTTCCCAAGTTCCTGCTTGCCTTCCGGCGAGCGGAACGAGCGCTTGAGGCCCGACACCACGCCGGCCGACACCGAGGGACCGATGCCGAACGGGAAACCGACAGCCACCACCTGGTCGCCTGGCATCAGGTCGGCCGTCGATCGCATCGTCGCGGGGATGAGGTCGTCGGGCAGCTTCTGGGCCTGCAGCACGGCGAGGTCGTTCTCGGGCTGCACGCCGGTCACCGTGGCGGGCGCTTCGAGCCCGTCGGCGAAGGTGACCTTGATGCTCTCCGCGCCGGCAACGACGTGGAGGTTGGTCAGGATGATCCCCTTGTCGACGATCACCACGCCGGTGCCCACGCCGCGCTCGACCAGTTGCCCGGGTCCGGACGGTTCCGGTGGCGCTTCCGGCGGCTTGCCCTTGGCGAGGTTGCGCCCGCGCTTCTCGGTCTTGGCTTCGGGCGTGGTCTTCTCGGTGCCGTAGCCGACGACGCGCACGACGGACGGGCGGATGATCTCGGCTGCCTTGGCTGCGGGCGAGGGCAGGGTGGCGGTCTGCAAGGTGCGCAAGACGGCCGAGTCGATGTCTTTCTGCGTGAGCGTGTGCGTGCCCTGCCGTGGCCACATCGCGACGCCGGTGGCACCCATGGCAACGACCAAGGCCACCAGGGCGCCGAAGCTGCGGCGGCCGGGTTGCCAGCGTGGAGCAGCCACTGCCGCAGGCACGACGGGCGCGTCAGGTGGACCGGAAGCGCCGGGCGCCACGGGTTCGGCCGCATCCTGCGGCCCTCGGGGCGAGCGGCTGTAGAAAGCAGGCCTGCGCATCGGGCACCTCCGGCAAAAGAGAACGCTTGAGGAGGCACGGTAGCACGCTTTCCGCGGCCGTGCATCCATTCGGGCATCATCGCCCGATGGTCTCCTACGTCGATACCCATTGCCACCTCGACGCGCCCGAATTCGGAGCGGAAATGCCCCAGATACGGGCGCGCGCGTCGCGTCGGGGCGTGGCGCTTTGCGTCATTCCGGCGGTGGCCGCGTTCAACTTCACGGCGGTCCGGGAACTGGCCCATCTTCAGGGCGATGCCTATGCGCTCGGCATCCATCCGCTGTGCACGGGCGAGGCGCTGGACGAGCATCTTGAAATACTGGATGGCGAACTCAGTCAGCGGCGCGACGACCCCCGCCTGGTGGCCGTGGGCGAGATCGGCCTCGACTATTTCGTCGAGGGGCTGGATCCTGAAAAGCAGGAGCGCTTCTTTCACACTCAGTTGCAACTCGCGCGCAAGCACGAGCTGCCGGTGGTCATCCACGTGCGGCGCTCGGTGGACAAGGTCCTGAAGCACTTGCGGCAGGTCGCGCCGGGGCAGACGTGGCACGGCATCGCGCATGCGTTCAACGGCAGCGAGCAACAGGCGCAGGCCTGCATCGACCTCGGGCTCAAGCTGGGTTTCGGCGGCGCGGTGACCTTCGAGCGCGCGCTGCAATTGCGGCGGCTCGCGGCGACTTTGCCGCTGGAGTCCATCGTCATGGAAACCGATTCGCCCGACATCCAGCCGCACTGGATCTACCGTACGCAGGCGCAGCGCGATGCGGGGGAGCCGCAGGGGCGCAACGAACCGGGCGAACTGCCGCGCATCGCCGAGGTGGTGGCCGGCCTGCGCGGCATCGAGCCGGCGGTTCTGGCCGAAGCGACCACTCGCAATGCCGTCGCGGCCCTGCCTCGTCTGTCTTCGCTGATCGGCGTGTCGGTCGGACGCCCGGGTGCCGCGTAGGAAGAGCGCCCGATTTGCGTCCCGGCACCTGATGCCGCGGTTTTCGGTGTCATCCTTGAGCCCTGTGCACTCGTTGCATCACAGTGGCGAGTCTGTCACTCCAACTCATTCATACAAGGACCTTTCCAATGACCTCATCCATCAACGTTCGCACCCTGTCGGCCTCCATGGCCGTGGCCCTCGCCTGCATCGGCGGGTCGGCATTTGCGCAAAGCACCACCCAGAAGGCCGAAAACGCCGGCGAGAAGGCCTGGGACGCGACCAAGAGCGGTACCGAGAAAGCGTGGGACGCCACCAAGAGCGGCAGTGAAAAGGCCTGGGATGCCACCAAGAGCGGCACTCACAAGGCCGTGAAGGCGACCGAGAAGGGCGCGAAGGCAACCGGCAAGGCCGTGGACAACGTGGCCAGCGATGCTGCCGCGGGCACACGCAAGGTCGGCGACAAGATCGGCGAGAAGATCCCGGGCACGGCTCAGAACGAGGCCGTCAAGCAGGGCGCGAAGCCCTGATCCTTGTTCAGCCCTCGAACGAAAAAACCCGCCTCGGCGGGTTTTTTCTTTATGTCGCCGGGGTTCCGACGGCCCGGCGGACGAACGGCGTCTCAGGCGTCGGGTAACCAGCCGCCCCGAACGTCTTCACTACCGCGCGGTGCGTGTCGAAATACACCTGCCAGTAGTGATCGGTATGCGTGTACGGCCGCACGGCCAGTAGCGGACCCTCGGGCGTGAACTGGAGGATCTCGATATCGGGCGGCTGCTCCTTGGAGACGTTGGGAATATTGCTCACCTCGGCCTTGAGCAACGCGATGGCTTGGTTCACGTCCACGCCGTTGGCAACCTTCGCGGTGGTGTCGACACGCCGAATCGGAAGTTGGCTGAAGTTCTGGATCGTCTCCGACAACACCTTGTTGTTGCCCACCGTAGCGATGACGTTGTCGGGCGTGACCAGCGTGGTGCCGAACAGGCCCAGTTCCTTGACAGTCCCGTTGATGCCGCCACCGACGGTGACGTAGTCGCCTACCTTGTACGGCCGCAGCACCTGGAGGAACACGCCTGCCGCGAAGTGCGTCAGCAAGCCGCCCCACGCCGTGCCGATCGCCAGACCGGCGCCGGCCAGCAGCACCGCGAACGAAGTCGTCCTGACGCCGAACATGTCCAGGATCGAGAGGATCAGGACGATGTTGAGTATGACGCCGAGGATCGAGACCATGTAGTTGCTCAGCGTCGGATCCATGCGCTTGCCGCGCGCCAGCGCCTTGGCTACGAGGCGCTGCGCGAGCCCGATCAGCCATCGCCCGATGCCCCAGGCGATCAGGGCGCCGATCACTTTCAGGCCAAAATCCACCCCCTGCGTCGTCAGGAAAATCCAGATCGCTTCCGTATTCATGTTCTTCTCCTCACAGGTGCCGGTGCTTCTGCAGTCCGGCAAGCGTTATGGATAAGCCAGCTTCGCACCCAGGCGACGCGAAGGCTGTGCTCACGGGGCTGGCGCCAATCGTTTCTGGCAACACCGCCCTGTTGGTACTCGGCAGCTTTCCAGGAGCTCGGTCGATTGCGCAGCAGCGGTATTATGCGCACCCGCAGAACCACTTCTGGAGAATTTTGCAGGCCCTGTGGCCCGGAAACCCGCTTCCAGCGGGCGAAGACAGCTATCAAAAGCGTAGCAAGTGGTTGCTCGACCGCGGGCTTGGCGTGTGGGATGTCTACGCCAGTTGCGAGCGCGAGGGCAGCCTCGATTCGGCGATCCGCGATGCGGTCGTCAACGACATCGCGAGTCTCCAACTGCCGGAGCTGGCGGCGATCGCCCACAACGGCGGCGAGAGTTTCAAGCATGCGCGGCACACGCGCACGCTGGGTGTGCCGGTCCATCGGCTGCCATCATCGAGCCCGGCCAATGCGTCGTGGAGCTTCGAGCGCAAGGTCCAGGCATGGCGCGAGGTGTTCGAAAGGTATCTGGTCATTCCATGAAGGTCTCCCTACCCGAGGTCAATTTCTCCGATTGGGGAGACGTGCGCTACCTGCATCTGGGCACCGAGTGGGTGCAGGGCTCGATGAAGCTCGACGCGCCCTTCGAGATCGAACTCGAATACGTGCAGCGGATGATGGCGTGGCTGCTCTTCGTCGAAGCCACCAGCGTGCCCAAGCGTCACGCGATGCAACTGGGCCTGGGCGCGGCGAGCCTCACCAAGTTCTGCCGCAAGACGCTCCGCATGCGCACCACGGCGGTCGAACTCAACCCGCAGGTCGTCGCGGCATGCCGGGGGTGGTTCAAGCTGCCGGCCGATGACACCAAGCTCCAGGTGGTGGTGGCCGACGCGGCCGTCGAGATCCGCAAACCGCAGTGGGCGGGCACGGTCGATGCGCTCCAGGTCGACCTCTACGACCACGAGGCCGCAGCGCCCGTGCTCGACAGCGAGGACTTCTATGCCGATTGCCGCGCCATGCTGACCGAAGACGGCTGCATGACGGTCAACCTGTTCGGCCGGTCGTCCAGCTACGAGCGCAGCCTGGAGAAGATCTCCGCGGTGTTCGGCGAAGACGCGGTCTGGGCGTTCAAGCCGACGCGCGAGGGCAACACGGTCGTGGTCGCCCAGCGCAACGCCAGCCGGCCCAAGCGCCCCGCGCTTGCCGAGCGCGCCCAAACCATCCAGACTCGATGGGGCCTGCCCGCACCCAAGTGGCTGCGCGTGTTCAAACCTCAAGTATGAGCACACCCCCAGGCTTGCCCGCTTCGCGTGGCCGCCCACCCCCTTGCAGGGGGCAACACCGGCGGCCCGGCGGAGCCGGTTCCGCGGTGTTTCTCGAACGAACATTGTCTTGATATGAATGCTGCTGTGTCGCTACCTGCCTCTTCGAGCCACGAAGGCCCGCTCGATCTGCGCCATTTGATCGAATGGCTGGCGAAGGATGGCGTGATCTCGCCGGTGGAAGCCAAGCGCACGCTCGCGCGCTGCGCGCAGGCCGAGAGCCGCCAGGCGCCGCTGGTTCGGTTGGCCAACGTGGCGATGACGCGCGAGAGCGACGGCAAGCCGCTCGATCTGGAGATGCTCACGCAATGGCTCGCAGGTCGTGCGGGGCTCACCTATCTGCGCATCGACCCGCTCAAGGTCGACGTGGGCAAGGTGGCCGACACCATGAGCGCGGCCTACGCCGAGCGGCACAAGGTGCTGCCGGTGCAGGTGACCCCGAGCGAAGTCGTGGTCGCCACGGCCGAGCCCTTCCTCACCGACTGGATCGCTGAAGTCGAACGCCAATCGCGCCGTTCGGTGCGGCGCGTGGTCGCGAACCCGACCGACATCCAGCGCTACACGGCCGAGTTCTTTGCGCTGGCCAAGTCGGTCCGGGCGGCGCAGAAGGCCGGCGGCAACACGGGCGGTGCGAGCTTCGAACAGCTCGTCGAGCTCGGCAAGAGCAACAAGCAGCTCGACGCCAACGACCAGAGCGTGGTGCAGGTGGTCGACTGGCTCTGGCAGTACGCCTTCGACCAGCGCGCGAGCGACATCCACCTGGAGCCGCGCCGCGACCAGGGCGTGATCCGCTTTCGCATCGACGGCGTATTGCATCCCGCCTACCAGATGCCGATGGGCGTGATGAACGCGATGGTCGCGCGCATCAAGCTGCTCGGCCGCATGGACGTGGTCGAAAAGCGCAGGCCGCTCGATGGTCGCATCAAGACCCGCAACATCCGCGGCGACGAGGTCGAAATGCGCCTCTCGACATTGCCGACAGCCTTCGGCGAGAAGATGGTGATGCGGATCTTCGACCCCGACACGGCGGTCAAGGACCTCGACGCGCTCGGCTTCGCGCAGCATGACGCGCGGCGCTGGGAGCAGCTCGTGTCGCGGCCGCACGGCATCATCCTTGTGACCGGGCCGACAGGCTCGGGCAAGACGACCACCTTGTATTCCACGCTCAAGCGCGTCGCGACCGAGGAAGTCAACGTCAGCACGATCGAGGACCCGATCGAAATGATCGAGCCTTCCTTCAACCAGACGCAGGTGCAGCATCAGCTCGACTTCGGATTCATCGAAGGCTTGCGCGCCCTGATGCGGCAGGACCCGGACATCATCATGGTCGGCGAAATCCGCGACCTGGCGACGGCCGAGATGGCTGTGCAGTCGGCGCTGACCGGCCACCTCGTCTTCAGCACGCTGCACACCAACGATGCCCCGAGCGCAATCACGCGGCTGATGGAACTGGGCGTACCGTCCTACCTGATCAACGCGGTGATGCTCGGCGTGCTCGCCCAGCGCCTGGTCCGCACCCTGTGCCCCCATTGCAAGGAACCTGACGAATCGGTGACCCGCGAGAAGCTCGCCGAGTTCGTCTCGCCGTGGCAGATCAACGGCTCCGTGCGCGCGTACAAGCCGGTCGGCTGCGTCGACTGCCGCATGACCGGCTACATGGGCCGCATGGGCCTGTATGAACTCCTCAGCATCACCGAGGCGTTCAAGGGCGAGGTCACCAAGGAGCCCAACATGGTCTCCCTGCGTCGCCAGGCCGTCGCCGACGGCATGCGCCCCCTGCGTCTCGCCGGCGCCCTGCGCGTCGCGGAGGGCGTCACGACCATAGAAGAAGTCCTCAGCGCCACGCCTCCGCTGGAATAGTCGCGGCCGGCGCAGCCAGGCCCCTTCGTGGAACACCGAGGAACCGGCTTTGCCGGGCCGCCGGTGTTGCCCCCGGCAGGGGGTGGCGTCCACACGAAGTGAGTAAGCCTGGGGGCGAGCTCGGGATTACCCGGAGCCCGCGATTAGTGGAATCCACATCCACCTGACTTCTGCCTGACCACACAATCTCCGATCGAAATTTTTCGTGGAGACCATTCGTGAAGATCAAGAGTCAGAAAGACTTTTTCTCGGGGGTGATGTTTGCCGTCGTCGGGGTCGCGTTCGCCTGGGGCGCGACGACCTACAACGTCGGCAGCGGCGCCCGCATGGGGCCCGGCTACTTCCCGCTGATGCTGGGCATCCTGATGGCCATCATCGGCCTCGCCATCATGTTCACCGGCCTCACGGTCGAGACCGAGGACGGTGAGCTGATTGGCAAGTGGGCCTGGAAGCAGGTGGTGTACATCATCGGCGCCAACCTCGCCTTCGGCGTGCTGCTCGGCGGCCTGCCGAGCATCGGCGTGCCGGCGATGGGCATGATCATCGCGATCTATGCGCTCGTGATCATCGCCAGCCTCGCGGGCAGCGAATTCGATCTCCGCAAGGTGCTGATCCTCGCGACGGTGCTGGCCGTCGGCAGCTACATCGCCTTCATCTGGGCGCTGAAGCTGCAGATCCAGGTGTGGCCCACCTTCATCACGGGTTGAGGACGACAACATGGATCTCGTAGCAAATCTCTCGCTGGGTTTTGGCGTCGCCTTCACCTTCACCAACCTGCTGTATTGCCTGGTCGGTTGCATCCTGGGCACGCTGATCGGCGTGCTGCCGGGCATCGGCCCCGTCGCGACCATCGCGATGCTGCTGCCCGCCACCTACGCGCTGCCCCCCGTGTCGGCGCTGATCATGCTGGCCGGCATCTACTACGGCGCGCAGTACGGCGGCTCCACCACCGCCATCCTGGTGAACCTGCCAGGCGAATCGTCTTCCGTGGTGACCGTGATCGACGGCTACCAGATGGCGCGCAAGGGGCGGGCCGGTCCCGCGCTCGCTGCTGCCGGCCTGGGCTCGTTCTTCGCGGGTTGCGTCGGCACGCTGATCCTGGCGGCCTTCGCACCGCCGCTGACCGAACTGGCTTTCAAGTTCGGTCCTGCCGAGTACTTCTCGCTGATGGTGCTCGGCCTGATCGGCGCCGTGGTGCTGGCTTCGGGCTCGCTGCTCAAGGCCATTGCGATGATCGTGCTGGGCCTGCTGATGGGGCTGGTCGGCACCGACGTGAACTCGGGTGTCGCGCGCTTCAGCTTCGACATCCCCGAACTCACGGACGGCATCGGCTTCGTGACCATCGCCATGGGCGTGTTCGGCTACGGCGAAATCATTGCCAACCTGTCGCGCCCCGAGCACGAGCGTGAGGTGTTCACCGCCAAGGTGTCCGGCCTGTTCCCGACCAAGGAAGACTTCAAGCGCATGCTGCCCGCGGTGCTGCGCGGCACCTCCCTCGGCGCGGCACTCGGCATCCTTCCGGGCGGTGGCGCGCTGCTGGCGGCCTTCGCGGCCTACACCATCGAGAAGAAGACCAAGCTGCATCCGGGCGAAGTGCCCTTCGGCAAGGGCAACATCCGCGGCGTCGCGGCGCCCGAGTCGGCCAACAACGCCGGCGCGCAGACCTCCTTCATCCCGCTGCTGACGCTGGGCATTCCGCCCAACGCCGTGATGGCGCTGATGGTGGGTGCGATGACCATCCACAACATCCAGCCCGGCCCGCAGGTGATGACCAGCAACCCCGAACTCTTCTGGGGCCTGATCGCCTCGATGTG
>NZ_JBFUKW010000016.1:0-135769 GCF_056400665.1 Variovorax sp. P5_A3
CCTCAGCGCCGATGATAGTGCGGGTTCCCGTGTGAAAGTAGGTCATCGTCAGGCTCTTACAGCCCCCTCAAAGCCCAGCCCCACAAGGCTGGGCTTTTTGGCTTTTTACGGCTTCTACCGCAAGAAAAAGACGCAAATCTGAGCCGCGCCAATTTCAATTGACTGGCGAGCGGGCCTTGCTTCCACGTCGGTGCTGAATAAGGAACGCCAGCAATCTCGCTTCCGACGCGCGCAGATGGTGTGTGCTTCGGATGCCATTGGCGATCCTTGCCCAGATATCGTTAATGACCTCCGGGTCATCGGCAAGCGTCGCGCCGAGCGCGAGGACCGCTGGATGGACATAGGCACTCTTGCAGACGGCCGGGGTGTTGCCCAGCCGGGCTGCCACCGCTCCCAGGATTTCCTTCGCGTTGTATCGCCGGACATTCGGCCCCTTGTCTGCATCGCCACCATCGCATGCCAGGCGAGTGAGTTCCAGCGCTTGTGCGGTCCCGTGCCAGGTCCGGAAATCCTTCGCCGTGAAGTTCTCGCCGGCCACTTCCCGCAGGTAGCCATTGACGTCGGTGGACGAGACGCCGTGGATCTCGCCGCTCCCATCCTGATACTGAAAGAGTTCCTGTCCCGGCAATTGCTGGCATCGGCGAACGATCATCGATATTCGCGCGTCGCTGATCTTCGCTTCATGCACGACCCCGCTCTTGCCGCGAAATTTGAGCTTGAGAGACGCGTCTCCAAAATCGGCGTGCTTGTTGCGAAGCGTGGTGAGGCCATAGGAGCCGTTGTTCGTCGCGTATTCCTCATTGCCGACTCGCAGAAAGGTCGTGTCGAGCAAACGCACGAGCGTGGCCAGCACCACCTTCCTGTCCAATGGCGCACGCGGCCTCGGCTGCAGGTCGCGGGCCACTCGGCTGCGAATCCTCGGCAGCGCGCGACCGAAGGCCTCGAGACGATCAAATTTGGTTTCATCCTTCAGTGAGCGCCAGTCCACGTGATAGCGATACTGCTTGCGGCCCCGAGCGTCGAAACCGGTCGCTTGAAGATGCCCGTTCGCCAACGGGCAAATCCAGACGTCCCGATAGGCAGGCGGAATCGCCAACTGCCGAATGCGCGAAATCTCGTCGACGTCGCGCAACCACTGCCCGTCCGCGTCGCGATAGCCAAACCCCGTGCCGCGTTTAACCCGCCGCCATCCCGGCATACCGGCGTCGACATACACAAGCCGGTTGACGGGCGGAGGAGGGCGATGATTCGATGCAGGCATGAGGTTTGCGACAATCGCGTGCAGGACGCGCCATGAAGTGCGTCGAAGCGTGATAGCACCGGATCTGCGCCGGTGTAGGACGCGACAAACGTTGCCGGTGCGTTGCGCACCTGTGTCGACGTCCCTTCCCTTTTCTTCGGAGAGTTTCCATGTCCCCAGTCTGGTCCGCTCGCGCCCGTTGGTTGGCGCTGCCTGTCGTCGTCGCACTTGCCGCAGGTTGCGCGTCTACCCCTGCGCCGAAAGTCGCCGAACCCGTCAAGGTCAAAGTCTTCGTCGCCGCCATGTTCGAGATCGGCCAGAACACCGGCGATCGCGCGGGCGAATTCCAGCATTGGTACGAGCGCTATTGGAAGGCCGCCACGCCCATCACCGTGCCGGGAGCGCTGTCGCCCGTGTATTGCAACGCCGACGGCGTCTGCGGCTCGGTGCTCGGGATGGGCAAGGTCAACTCGTCGTCGTCGATGCAAGCGATCTTGCTGAATCCGAACTTCGACTTCTCCAAGGCCTACTACGTGATTTCTGGCGTGGCCGGGACGCCGCCGTCGCGCGGCACGATCGGCGAAGTCAGTTGGGCCACCTGGCTGGTCGACTACGACCTCGGCCACCGCTGGGCGCCGGAAGAGAACAAGGCCGGCGAGCCGACCTTCATGCCGCGCAAGGGCTATGAGGAATACCGCCGATTCAAGCTCAACCCCGAACTCGTCGTGTGGGCCATGAAACTGTCCGCCGACACGCCCCTGAAGGACGCAGACTCCGCACGCGCCTACCGCATGCGCTATCCGCAAGCCGCCGCGCGGCGCGCACCCTTCGTAGGCACCGGCACGCACATGACCGGTGACACCTTCTTCCATGGCCCCGGCATGTCGAACCAGGCGCAGTACATCGCCAAGCTGTACGGCGCGGACGACTATGTGATCACCGAAATGGAAGCCGCCGCGATCACCCTGGTGATCAAGCGCACGCACGGCACCGATCGCGTGATGAGCCTGCGCGGCGCCGTCAACTTCGACCAGGGCAACCCACGCGAAACCACGCTGCAGCACCTGGATCCGGCCCCCGGCGAAACAGCCGGTGGGTTTGCCGAAACGGTCCAGAACATCGAACTCGTCGGCAGCCGCGTGGTGGATCACATCGTCACGAACTGGCCGCAGTGGCAGGGCGGCGTCCCTGCGCGCTGAAGCTCGCGCTAGAAAAGCGACGCGGTCATCGCTGCCGAGCCCGCATCGTCCGGCGTTCGCCGACGACCGTTCGCCTTGGCCTGATCGACCGCCTGCGCGGCCGCATCGCCAACCTTGGCGAGCGCGCCCACGCGTACCCCGAGCAGGCGCAGCGGCCGCTCGAGCGGCACCCGCTTGAGACACTGGCCCGCGATCTGCCGGATCGCCCCGGCGTCAGCCGTGAAGTGATCGATCGTCTGGTCGCGCGTCGCGATCCTGAAGTCGTCGTAACGCAGCTTGATCCCGATCGTCTTGCCAACATAGCCCTTGCGCTGCAGGTCCTCGGCGACTTTCTCGCAGAGGTGCGTGAAGATGGCGCCGAGCTCGGCACGGTCTCGCACCGCCTGCAGGTCGCGATCGAAGGTGGTCTCGCGGCTCATCGAGACGGGCTCGCTCTCGGTGACGACGGGACGGCTGTCACGCCCCCAGGCAACCTCGTGCATCCACGCCCCGGTGGCCTTGCCGAAGGTGGCGATCAGCCAGTCGCGATCGCGGGCCGCGAGGTCTCCGATGGTGCGAATCTCGTACCGCTGCAGCTTTTCGTCGGCCTTGGGGCCGATGCCGTTGACCTTCCGGCACGGTAGCGGCCAGATGCGCGATCGAAGGTCGTCCTCGAACACCACCGAGATGCCGTTGGGCTTGTCGAACTCGCTCGCCATCTTGGCCAGCAGCTTGTTGGGCGCGATGCCGATCGAGCAGGTGAGCCCCGTCGCGTCGAAGATCGACTTCTGGATCAGCCGCGCGAGCACTCGCCCGCCTTCGCGCTGACCACCGGGCACTTCGGTGAAATCGATGTAGACCTCGTCGACACCCCGGTCCTCCATGACCGGTGCGATCTCGGTGATGACCTGCTTGAACCGTCGCGAAAACCTGCGGTACTCATCGAAGTCCACCGGCAGGATGATCGCCTGGGGACAAAGCTTCGCAGCCTTCATGAGCCCCATCGCGGAGCCGACGCCGAACTGCCGGGCCGGGTACGTAGCGGTCGTGATCACGCCGCGGCCCGCGTAGTCCTTGAGCAACGGAAACGCCTCGATCGGAATCTCCCCCAGCGTGGCGCCCTCGGGCAGGTCGCGGATCGCCTCGTCGACCTTGCGCCGCCCACCGCCGATCACCACCGGCAGACCCCTGAGCTGCGGGTAGCGCAGCAACTCGACCGATGCATAGAAAGCATCCATGTCGAGGTGGGCGATGCGGCGGATCGGTGCTGTCGTCACGGCCGACATTGTCGTCTGACGGGCGCCGGGCATGCATGGGCGAGCCAGCGCGGACAGCGCACCGACCGCTAAACTCGCGCCGCCATGTTCGCCGCCATCGCACGTCTCACGCGGCGCCTGCCGCAGACCGCCACCGCGCCCTTCTGCCCTTCGGAAGTGCGCGGCACCGTCGACGTCCGGACCGGATGGCCATCGTCCTGCAACTGATGTCGATGCTCGGCCTGGTGGGCACCATTGCCGTGTGCTTCCTGGTCGAGATGATCCTCGTGCAGCCACCGGTGCGCGCCCTGCTGGGTGGTCTGGTGCCGCGGCCTCGCGAGATGGTCAAGCCCGAGTTCTGGTATCTCACCGTCGGCGTGATCGGCGCCACGGTGATGCCGCACAACCTCTATCTGCATTCGTCGATCGTGCAGACGCGCATCGTGCGCAACGACGAGGCCAGCAAGCGCGATGCGATGCGCCTCCTGCGCTGGGACACCATCGGCTCGCTCGCGATTGCGTTGATGATCAACGCCGCGATCATGGTGCTGGCCGCCAGGGCCTTTCATGCCAGCGGCAACACGCAGGTCGCGGACATCCAGGAAGCCTTCCACCTGCTCGATCACGAGCAATCGCACCCAAATGGGGCCCTTTGCCAACACGCCCCTGGTGCGGCGCACCGCTTGGACCATCTTCGGCATGGTCTGCGCCGCCAATCTCTACGTGCTCTGGACGCTCCTGACCTGAGCACGAATGGCGTGGATGAAATCGAGGCTTGCGCTTCGCAGGCGCCCGGTGCCATCATCGCCGTATGCAAACCGTCGCATTCATGCTCTGGCGCCGCCTCGGCACACCGGGTCATGATGTGTGCCGTCTCGATCGCAACGGCGAGAACTGGCAGATCGACGGTGCCGCGGCTTTCCGCAACGAAGACGGCCGCGCGGCCCAACTGCACTACAGGGTGCGCTGCGACCGCGCCTGGCACACGCAGTGGGCGACAGTGCGCGGCTGGCTCGGCGGCGAGGCGATCGACATGTCCATCGTGCGCGACGCGCATGGGAGCTGGAAGTTCAACGACGCGGCAGTGCCCGAACTGGGCCACTGCGTCGACCTTGATCTCGGCTTCACGCCGGCCACCAACCTGTTGCCCCTGCGCCGGCTGCACCTGGCGCAAGGCGAGGCGTCCGCCGCTCCCGCGGCGTGGGTCGACCTGGACAACGGTAGCCTGGCGGAACTCCAGCAGCACTACGAGCGGCGCGGCGAGGCCGAGTACTGGTACACCGCGCCGCGCTTCGACTACGCGGCCATGCTCGAAGTCACCTCCGACGGCTTCGTCCGCCGCTACCCAACCCTGTGGGAAGCCGAGGCCTGAAGCCGCGAGCCTCTCTCCCACGCGATCTCAGGCGGTCGCGGCCGGCCGGATGTTCTGGTTGACGCGAAACAGGTTACCCGGGTCGTACTGCCGCTTGATTGCCGCGAGCCTGTCGTAGTGCTCGCGGTAGGTGGCCTTCACACGGTCCTCGCCCTCGTCCATCATGAAGTTGATGTATGCGCCGCCCGCCGAGTACGGATGCAGCGCGTCCCAGTACTTCTTGCACCATTCGCTGATCCGGTCCCCGTTGGCGGGGTCGGGGTCCACGCCGACGATCACCGAAGCAAATCGCGCGTCGCGGTAGCTGAAGGGCGTGTCCTTGCGCCCCACGCGCTGCACCGCACCGTCGATCGGGTACAGGTGCATCGACGATTGCATCGTCGGCATCTGCGCGCCGTACTCCACGTGCAGACCGATCGCTTCTTCCGGCAGTTCGTTCACGAAGTCGGCGCGCCAGTACCACTGGTGTCCGGGTGGGTACAGGGCATCGAAGGCACTCTGGAGCATCGGATAAGGCATCGGCCCGACGCCGTACAGCGCGGGGTCCATCGCCCGCACCGGCGCGAAAGCCTCGTCGGCCTGTGCCGGATCACCGCTGTAGCACCAGACCACGCCGCACATCTTCTTCAGGTGCAGTTCCTCCGGGAAGGGCGGGCCGGGCGGCACGGTGAGAAACGCGAAGAAGCCCCCCAGCTCCGTCGGCGCCTTGCCGATGAAGTCGCGATACCACTTGAACACCTCGGCCGCGCGCTCCATCGGCCACAGGGTCGGCCCTGCGATCACCGTACTGACCGGATGCAGGCGGTATTCGAAGGACGTCACCACGCCGAAATTGCCACCGCCGCCGCGCACCGCCCAGAACAGGTCGGCGTTCTCCTTGGCATTGGCGGTGACGAAGCTCCCGTCGGCCAGCACCATGTCCACGCCCAGCAGGTTGTCGATCGTCAATCCGAAGCGCCGCGACAGGTGTCCGATTCCCCCACCCAGCGTCAGTCCGCCGACGCCGGTGGTGGAGATGATGCCGGCCGGCGTCGCCATGCCGAAGGCGTGGGTGGCGTGATCGACGTCGCCCCAGGTGCAGCCGCCCTCGGCGCGCACGGTATGGGCCTTGGGGTCGATCCGAATGCCCCGCAATCCAGTGAGGTCGATCACCAGCCCGTCATCGCAAGTGCCCAGTCCGCCACCGTTGTGTCCGCCGCCCCGCACGGCGAGCAGCAGCTTGTTGTCGCGGGCGAAATTGACCGACGCGATCACGTCCGCCACGTCGGTGCAGCGCGCGATCAGGCGCGGCCGCTTGTCGATCATCGCGTTGTAGACCTTGCGGGCCTCGTCGTAGCCGGCGTCTTCCGGCTGGATCAGGCTGCCGCGCAGTTGCGTCTTGTAGGCGGCGAGTTGGGCTTCATTGAACATGGTTCGCTCCTTGAATGTGGAGCAAAGTCTAGGAAGCCGCGGTCGTGTTGACGATCCACCGGACTGATCATTTTGCGCAGGCCCTCGCGCCCCCGAATGATCAGAATTGACTATGCGTCGCACGTTGACCACGCAGCGGATTTGTCGCCCAATCGCTGGCGCGGGGCCGATCGGGCACCCGCACGACAGGAGAGGGGTATGGCACTGTTCCTTATCGAGCGCCAGTACGCGGAAGAGCTGGAGATCGCGGCGGCGGACGTCGCGAACATCCAGCGCATCAATGCCGACGTCGGCGTGAACTGGTTGTTCTCGTTTCTTTCCGCGGATCGCAAGAAGACCTACTGCCTCTACGAGGCTCCCAGCCCCGAAGAGATCCGCACGGCGGCACGCCTGGCGCATCTGCCGGCCGATGTGGTGATCGAAGTCAGCCAGATTCGCCCTGAAGCCGTCGTGTAGCGGCCTTGCACGCAGGGAACCGGAGGACCCGCCGTGCACTGTGCCCGATGCGGACGCGAAAACCGGGCCGATGCCGCCTTCTGCGATGGCTGCGGTGCGGTGTTGCAGGGTGTGGCTACCGTGACCGCGACCGTCCATGACGACACCGCGCGGCCTTCGGGCGAACGATTCGTGGGCCGCGAGCGCGAACTCGCCACGCTCGAAAGCGGACTCGCGCGCGCCCTGGGCGGCACGGGCGGCACCGCGGCGCTCGCCGGCGAGCCCGGCATCGGCAAGTCGCATACCGCCCAGATCCTGGCGCAGCGCGCTGTCGCGCTCGGCATGCAGGTTCTCTGGGGCCGCTGCAACGAAGAGCCCGGCGCCCCGCCGTACTGGTCCTGGTTGCAACTGCTGCGCGGATGGATCGAAACCCACGACGACGAGACGGCACGGCGCGTCCTCGGTCATGACGATTCCGCGCTGGCCGAGATCCTGCCCCATCTGGCGCAACGGCTGCCTGCCGGGGCGCTGGTATTGCCGGCAATCGATCCCGCGCAGGCCCGTTTTCGCCTGTTCGACGCAATGGCCGGCTTCTGGAAGCGCGCCGCTGCCGAGCAGCCCCTGCTGCTTGTGCTCGACAACCTCCACTGGGCCGATGCCTCGTCCTTGCGCCTGCTCGAATTCATCGCGCCGGACCTCATGGCCAGCCGCATCCTGCTTGTCATCACCTACCGGGACATCGAGCTGTCGCGACAGCACCCGCTGTCGGGCACGCTCGGCGAGCTTGCGCGGCACCAGGGCTTCGAGCGCTTGCGTCTGACCGGCCTCGCCCGCGAGGAGACGGTCCGCATGATGATGCTGGCCGGCGGCGGTACGGTGCCGCCTGCGCTCGCCGACGCCGTCCACCGGCAGACCGAAGGCAACCCGCTCTTCGTCGCCGAGATGACGCGCCTGCTCATCCAGGAGCAGGTGCTCGGCGAAGGTCCGCGTGGCGGCGGCGCCCTGCTGGCCGTCGGTGGTCCGCGGCGCATTCCGGAAGGGGTGCGCGAGGTGATCGGCCGGCGGCTGAATCGCCTGTCCCCCATGGCCAACCAGGTGCTGGCCTGCGCGTCGGTGATCGGCCGTGCATTCGACATCGGCCTGCTGGTCCGCATCGTCGAGGATGTGGAGGAAGACGCCTGCACCGACGCGCTCGAAGAGGCGCTGCAATCCCGCGTCATCGAGGCTGTCGAAGGGCCGGGCCGCTACCACTTCGGCCACGCGCTGTTCCGCGAGACCCTGTACGACGAGATTCCGCCGCCTCGGCGCAGCCGCCTGCACCTCAAGGTCGGTCGCGCGATCGAGGACATCCATGGCGAAGATTCGGCGCTCCATCTGCCTGCGCTGGCCTACCACTACTGGGCCGCCTTGCCGGGCGGCGACGCGGCGCGTGCGAGCCACTACGCGCAGCGGGCGGCCGCGAGTTCCGATGCCCTCCTGGCCCATGAGGAAGCGGCGCGCTACTACCGTCTCGCGCTGCAGGCGATGGATGTCGGCCGTGGCGGTGATGCCCTCGTGCGCTGCCGCGTGCTGAATTCGCTGGGTGAAGCCCACACGCGCGGCGGCGAGTACCTGCAAGCACGCGAGGTGTTCGAACAGGCCGCGCGGACGAGCATGCAGTCCGACTTTTCCCTCGAACTGGCACGCGCCGCCCTCGGCTTCGAGATGGCAAGCTGGTGTCCGGGCCTTCCCGGTTTCTCGGCGGCACGCCTGCTGCGCGATGCGCTCAACGCGCTCGGCGCGGAGGACCGGGTCACGAAGGCGCAACTGCTGAGCGCGCTGGCCCGCGCACTGATCTTCAGCGGCGAGGAGACGCAGGCGATGAAGGTGCACGAGGAGGCCGTCACCGTGGCCCGCCGCGCCGGCGACCCGGGCACGCTCGCGACAACCTTGCTCGCCGCGCTCTCGGCCCGTTGGCAGCCCAATCGCATCGCCGAGCGCATGGCGAGTGCCGACGAGGCCATCCAGATCGCGCGACGGCACGGCGACCGCTTCCTGCTGTACTCGGCGCTCGCCTGGCGCATGTTCGACGCCTTCGAGCTGGGCGACATGGCGACCTGGCACGATCACCTCGAAGCCTACGCGCGAGGCGCGGAAGAACTGCGGCAACCCTTCTTCATGTACGTCGCGTCGTCGTCACGCACCCTTCACGCATTGTTCGAAGGCCGCTTCGACGATGCCGAGCGCTACGCCAAGCGCACCTTCGAGATCGGCGACCGCATGCCCGGGCTGGATGCGGCCGGCGTCTACGGCGTGCAGATGTTCACGCTGCGCCGCGAGCAAGGCCGCTTGAAGGAGGTCGCGCCCCTGGTGCGCCATTTCGTGCAGCAGAACGCCCAGACCAACGTGTGGCGGCCCGGGCTCGCGCTGATCTACGTCGAACTGGGGCAACTCGACGACGCGCGCACCGAGTTCGAGGTCCTGGCGAACGATCGCTTCCAGTCCTTTCCGCGCGACGGCGTCTGGCTGGCAAGCCTGGCCTACCTCGCGCAGGTCTGCGCCGCGTTGGGCGATGCGGCGCGTGCGGCGCAGCTCTACGAGCTGCTCGAGCCGTGGCGCGCGCGCAATCTGCTCGTGGGTACGTCCATCGCGTGTTTCGGCGCAGCCGATGCCTTTCTCGGCATGCTCTCGGCCACCATGCGGCAGTGGAGTGACGCCGATACGCACTTCCGGGCGGCACTGGAAATGAACGAACGGCAGAACGCCCGGCCGGCGCTGGCGCAGACGCGCCATGGCTATGCGCAGATGCTGCTTGCAAGAGATGACCCTGGCGATCGCGAAGCGGCGCTCGGCCAGCTCGAAGAAGCCGCGACGGAGACCGCAGCGTTGCAGAT
The DNA here is from genome assembly GCF_056400665.1 of Variovorax sp. P5_A3. Taxonomy (NCBI): domain Bacteria; kingdom Pseudomonadati; phylum Pseudomonadota; class Betaproteobacteria; order Burkholderiales; family Comamonadaceae; genus Variovorax; species Variovorax sp. P5_A3. The sequence continues at coordinate 9,765 of NZ_JBFUKW010000016.1, forward strand.
GCGCGCGCTGTCAGGGCGCGTCGATGCCTTGCGAGCGGGCGTTGCCTCCGTGTCGGTGATTCACTATCCGGCCGGATTGAGCGGCAGGGAGGCGCAGGTGCTGCGGCTCGTGGCCGTCGGCAAGGGCAACCGGCAGATCGCGCGAGAGCTCTTCGTCAGCCCCAACACGGTGGCGAACCACGTGCGAAGCATCCTGAGCAAGACGCACTCGGCGAATCGAACCGAAGCGGCCGCTTTCGCGATCCACCACGACCTGCTCAAGGAGGCCGATCGCCGACCACAGTGACTCAATGGTCGTGGTGCAGGTAGCTCGCCTGTCGCGGCAGGCGCAGGCTCACGACGAAGGCCAGCACCATCATCCCCGTCACGTACCAGTAGAACGCCGATTCGTGGCCCAGCGACTTGAGGCCCAGCGCCACGTATTCGGCCGAGCCGCCGAACAGGGCATTGGCCACTGCATACGCGAGGCCCACGCCGAGCGCGCGCACTTCAGGGGGGAACATCTCCGCCTTCACGATGCCGCTGATGGACGTGTAGAAGCTCACGATCGCGAGCGCCAGGATGATCAGCAGGAACGCCACGACCGGGCTCGTCACGCCTTGCAGCAGCGTGAGAATCGGCACCGTCATGAGCGCGCCGAGTCCGCCGAACAGCAGCATGTTGGTGCGGCGCCCGATGCGGTCCGACAGCGCGCCGAACACCGGCTGCATGCACATGTAGACGAAGAGCGCGAAGGTCATCACGTAGCTTGTGGTCTTGATCGGCATGCCCACCGTATTGACCAGGTACTTCTGCATGTAGGTCGTGAAGGTGTAGAAGATCAGCGAACCGCCGGCCGTGTAGCCCAGCACTGTGAAGAAGGCGGCCTTGTGGTGCTTGAAGAGCCCCGCGAGGCTGCCGGCCTCCTTGTTGGCCCGCGACTCTGCCGTCTGCGTCTCGTGCAGCGTTCGGCGCAGGAAGAGCGCGACCACCGCAGCGATGGCCCCGATCACGAAGGGGATGCGCCAGCCCCAGGCCTTCAGCTCGGCTTCGCTCAGCAGCTGTTCGAGGACCACGATCACCAGCACCGCCAGCAGTTGGCCGCCGATCAGCGTGACGTACTGGAACGACGAGAAGAAGCCCCGCTGCCCACGCAGCGCGACTTCGCTCATGTAGGTCGCGGTGGTGCCGTATTCGCCGCCCACCGACAGCCCCTGGAACAGCCGGCAGACCAGCAGCAGGAAGGGCGCCCACGCGCCGATGGCCGCATAGGTGGGCAGGCATGCAATCGCGAGCGAGCCGGCGCACATCATCGTGACCGAGATCAGCATCGACGTCCTGCGCCCGTACTTGTCGGCCACGCGGCCGAAGAGCCAGCCGCCGATGGGCCGCATCAGGAAGCCGGCCGCGAACACGCCCGCCGTATTTAGCAACTGCGCGGTGGGGTCCGACTTGGGAAAGAAGGAGGGCGCGAAATAGAGCGCGCTGAAGGCGTAGACGTAGAAGTCGAACCACTCGACCAGGTTGCCCGAGGAGGCCGCCATGATGGCGAAGATACGGTGCCGTTTCTCTTCGCTCGTGTAGGGTCGGTGGGAAGTGCCGGTATCGCCGGGCGCGGAGCCCGCGGCGGACGTGATTGTGCTCATGGAAAGGCGCCTCTCTGGCTGTCTGCGTGTTGTAGTGGCGCGCATCATTTTGCCTCGCTCCGGCCACCGGCGCTGTCGGCCGGTGACGCGATCCTGCACAGGGCTCAGAAGGTGCCGGGCAGCAGGATGCTCGAATCGACTTCGTCGATGTTCGTGCGGCCGCAGAAGGCCATCGTGACGTCGAGTTCCTTGTGGATGATCTGCAGCGCGCGTGTCACGCCGGCCTCGCCGAAGGCGCCCAGCGCATAGAGGAAGCTGCGGCCGATCATCGTGCCGTGCGCGCCGAGTGCGCGGGCCTTGAGAACGTCCTGGCCGCTGCGGATGCCACCGTCCATCCACACTTCGATCTCGGTGCCCACGGCCTCGGCAATCGCGGGCAGCGCCGCGATGGAGGAGGGCGCGCCATCGAGCTGGCGACCGCCGTGGTTGGAGACGATCAGCGCATCCGCGCCGCTGGCCGCGGCGAGCCGCGCATCCTCGACATCCATGATGCCCTTGAGGACCAGCTTGCCGCCCCAGAGCTTCTTGATCCACTCGACGTCGGCCCAGCTCAGCGTCGGATCGAACTGCTCCGCGGTCCACGACGAGAGAGAGGACAGGTCCTTCACGTCCTTGGCGTGGCCTGCGATGTTGCCGAAGGTGCGGCGCTTCGTGCCCAGCATGCCCATGCACCAGCGCGGCTTGGTCGCGAGGTTCATGAGGTTCTTGATCGTCGGCTTGGGCGGTGCGGTGAGGCCGTTCTTGATGTCCTTGTGCCGCTGGCCGAGGATCTGCAGGTCGAGCGTGAGCTGCAATGCCGACACGTTCGCGGCGCGCGCGCGCTCGATCAGCCGTTCGATGAAGTCGCGATCCCGCATCACGTAAAGCTGGAACCAGAACGGATGCCGGCCGGTGGCCTCGGCGATGTCCTCGAGCGAGCAGATGCTCATCGTCGACAGCGTGAAAGGGATGCCGAAGGCCTTGGCCGCGCGGGCGCCGAGGATCTCGCCGTCGGCGTGCTGCATGCCGGTCATGCCGGTGGGCGCGATCGCCACGGGCATCGCGACCTCCTGGCCGATCATCGTCGTGCGGGTCGAGCGGCCTTCCATGTTGACGGCGACGCGCTGGCGCAGCTTGATCTTCTGGAAGTCGCTTTCATTGGCACGATAGGTTCCTTCGGTCCAGGCCCCGGAGTCCGCGTAGTCGTAGAACATGCGCGGCACCCGGCGCTCGGCAATGACTCGCAGGTCTTCGATGCTCGTGATCTTGGAGAGGTCTGGCACTGGGATGGGCTCCTTGGATTCTGTTGGTGGCGTGGTGCCTATTATCCGCAGAGCGTGCACCAGTCCGGCACGGGTGTTGCTTTCCCTTGGTGCATGGAGACCCCCGTCCTGCCGAAACCGGCCAGCCATCCTCTCTGGCAGCACCAGCTCGGCCTGTTGCTGGAGTCGACGGGCGAGGGCATCTTCGGCATCGACCTGGATGGCCATTGCATGTTCATCAATCGGGCCGGCGCGGAGATGCTGGGCCACGAGCGGTCCGCGGTGCTGGGCCGCAACATGCACGAGCTCACGCACCACTCTCATCCCGACGGCTCGCACTACGCCGACACCGATTGCCCGATCTTCAACGCGTTCCGGCGCGGCCTGCCGTGCCGCATCGACACCGAAGTGTTCTGGCGGCGCGATGGCAGCGCCTTCGCGGTCGAGTATTCGAGCCACCCGATCATGGACGGCGCGCAGGTGCGCGGGGCGGTCATCACCTTTGTCGACATCACGGAGCGGCGTCGTTCGGCGCTGGCGCTGCAGCACGCTAAAGATCAGCTCGGCCTGCGCGTCGAGGAGCGCACCCGGGAGCTGAGCGATGCCCTCTCGCAATTGCGAGAGCTGTCGGCATGGCTCGACAAGGTGCGCGAGGACGAACGCACGCGCATCGCACGCGAGGTGCATGACGAGCTCGGCAGCCTTCTCGTCGCGCTCAAGATGGACGTCAACTGGATCGGCAAGCGCCTCGGCGAACAGCAGGAGCGCACGCCCGAGGCCGCCGAGGACATGCGCACCCTCATGCGTTGCAAATGCCAGAACATGAGCGGACTGATCGAACGTGCGGTCGAGAACGTCGGCCGCATCATCACCGACCTTCGGCCGAGCATCCTCGACCACCAGGGGCTGTGGGCCGCGCTCGAATGGCAGGCCAACGAGTTCGTGCAGTCCGCGGAACTTGCGCTGGACTGGCACATGGAAGTCGAGCCCGGCGTCGATCTGCCCGAGGAGGCGGCGATCGCGGTGTTCCGCATCTTCCAGGAGATGCTGAGCAACGTCGGCCGCCACGCGAAAGCCGCCCGGCTCGACATCCGCATCGACGCGGTGGATTCGCGCCTGCAGATCAGCGTGCGCGACGACGGCATCGGCGCGCCGGCCCGCGCCTTCGAGGCCAGCACCGCCTACGGCGTGCAAGGCATGCGCGAGCGTGCGAGGCACTTCGGCGGACTCATCGACATCGAAAGCACGCCCGGCGCGGGCAGCACCTTCCGCCTGGAGATGCCGCTCGCATGAGTTCGCCGGCGGTCATCCGCGTGTTGATCGGCGACGACCATCGCATCGTGCGCGAGGGACTGAAGCAGGTCCTGGGCGACCTGTCGAACGGTGCGCCCGAGATGGTTGTGCAGGCCGAGGCGCAGACCGGCCCCGAGGTGCTCGATGGCGTTGCCGCCCTTGGCGGTCCGCAAGGCCTCGACATCGTGCTGTTGGACATCGCGCTGCCCGCCCGCGATGGCCTCGACGTGCTGCAGGCCCTGCGAAAGCAATGGCCGACGCTGCCCGTGCTGATGCTCAGCACCTACCCCGAGAAGCAGTACGCGGTTCGGTGCATCAAGCTCGGGGCGGCCGGCTATCTCAACAAGAGCGCGGATCCGGATGACATGGTGGGCGCGGTGCGCAAGGTAGCGGCAGGCGGCGTGTATGTGTCGGCGGCCACGGCCGAGGCGCTGGCCGCCGCCGTCGGCAAGTCGTCCTCGCAGGGTGCCGAAGCGCTCTCGCACCGCGAGCACCAGGTCTTCAGGCTGCTCACCGCGGGGCGGACCGTGAGCGAAATCGGTGCGCAGCTCGGGCTTGCGCCCAACACGGTCAGCACCTACCGCGCCCGCATCCTCGAGAAGACAGGCACGAAGAACGACGTGGAGCTCGCGCTGTATGCCGAGCGGCACGGCAAGGCCTCGCCCACTACCTGAAACGCACTTCGCATCGAGGGCCGTGTAGTGCTGGCCCTACATGGCATCGACCAGCGGCCCGCGATTTCATGCGAACCGGCCGAATGGGCACGCAACCGGCCCGGCCCTTGCATCGTCGCCTCATCTTTTCAACGAGGTGCATCATGTCCCGACTGCCCGAAGCCAAAGGCTGCGATCCCTACGACGCCGACCGGCCCCTGGTGATGCGCTGCGCCTGCGGCCAGAACCACGCGCCAGCCGACCACGTCGGCGCGATCGAGGACTCCAACTCGAAACTGGAGGCCAGCCTCATGAAGGCGCTGTTCCCGGTGGACAGCGTGCGCCGCAGCTTCCTGCGCGCAGTGGGTGCCAACACGGCGCGCGCAGCCATCCTGTCGGTGTTGCCGCTCGGCGCGCTGCAGGCCATGGCGCAGGACAAGGGTCCGATCGAGAAGAAGGACCTGAAGATCGGCTTCATCCCGATCACCTGCGCGACGCCGCTGATCATGGCGCACCCGCTGGGCTTCTATCAGAAGCAGGGGCTCAACGTCGACATCGTCAAGACGGCCGGTTGGGCGCTGATTCGCGACAAGATGCTCAACAAGGAGTACGACGCGACGCACTTCCTGTCGCCGATGCCGCTCGCGATCTCGATGGGCGCCGGCTCCAACGCGACTCCGATGAACGTCGCGACCATCCAGAACACCAACGGCCAGGCCATCACGCTCGCCAACAAGCACAAGGACAAGCGCGATCCGAAGCTGTGGAAGGGCTTCAAGTTCGCGGTGCCCTTCGAGTACAGCATGCACAACTTCCTGCTGCGCTACTACGTGGCGGAAGCGGGGCTGAACCCCGACACCGACATCCAGATCCGCGTCGTGCCACCGGCCGAGATGGTCGCCAACCTGCGTGCCGGCAACATCGACGGCTACCTCGGCCCCGACCCTTTCAACCAGCGGGCCGTGTTCGAGGAAGTCGGCTTCATCCATATCCTGACCAAGGAGATCTGGAACGGCCATCCCTGCTGCGCCTTCGGCACCTCGGCCGCCTTCATCCAGCAGAACCCCAATACCTTCGCCGCGCTGTACCGCGCCGTGCTCACCGCATCGGCGATGGCGCGCGACCCGAAGAACCGCGAGCTGATCGCGAAGGTGATCGCACCCGCGCAGTACCTGAACCAGCCCGAGACCGTGCTGACGCAGGTGCTCACCGGTCGCTTTGCCGATGGCCTGGGCAACATCCGCACCGTGCCCGACCGCATCGACTTCGACCCGATCCCCTGGCAATCGATGGCCGTGTGGATGCTCACGCAGATGAAGCGCTGGGGCTACGTCAAGGGCGAGGTCGACTACAAGCAGCTCGCCGAGAAGGTCTTCCTCATCACCGATGCCAAGAAGCACATGAAAGAGATCGGCCAGACGCCGCCCGAGGGCGCCTTCCCGAAGTTCACCATCATGGGCAAGGTGTTCGATCCGACGAAGCCAGACGACTACGTCCGCAGCTTCGCGATCAGCAAGCTGGCCGCCTGAACCGGGCCGCATCATGCGCAAGGCGCTCAACCTCAAGGCGGCGTTGCTGTCGGTATTGCTCTTCCTGGTGTTCATGGCGGTGTGGCAGGTCGCGACGATGCCGACGGGCGGCACGGTGTCCCAGGCCGGCATGTCGGCGGAACAGATCGAGTACCAGAAGATGCTCGGCAAGGACCCGGGCCAAGTGAAGTCGGCAGGTTTCCCGACTCCCGCTGAGATGGGCGCCACGGCCTGGAAGCACCTGTCGAACCCCTTCTACGACAACGGCCCCAACGACAAGGGCATCGCGATCCAGCTCGCCTGGTCGCTGGGTCGCGTCGCGCTCGGCTTCCTGCTGGCCTGCCTGTTGGCCGTGCCGCTGGGCTTCGTGATCGGCATGTCGCCGCTGCTGCAGAAGGCCTTCGATCCCTTCATCCAGGTGCTGAAGCCGATCTCGCCGCTGGCGTGGATGCCGCTGGCGCTCTACACCATCAAGGACTCATCGACCAGCGGCATCTTCGTGATCTTCATCTGCTCGGTGTGGCCGATGCTGCTCAACACGGCCTTCGGCGTGGCCTCGGTCAAGCGCGACTGGCTCAATGTCGCGAGCACGCTGGAGGTCAAGCCGCTGCGCCGCGCCTTCCGCGTGATCCTGCCCGCGGCCGCGCCGACCATCCTCACCGGCATGCGTATCAGCATGGGCATCGCATGGCTGGTGATCGTGGCGGCCGAGATGCTGGTGGGCGGCACGGGCATCGGCTACTTCGTGTGGAACGAGTGGAACAACCTCTCGCTCACCAACGTGATCTTCGCGATCGTGGTGATCGGCGTCGTCGGCATGCTGCTCGACATGGCCTTCGCCGGGCTGCAGAGGAAGGTGACCTATGTGGAGTGACCGAGGCATTGCGATGAAGCCCTCCGCCGACCCCACATTCACGACGCCGCTGCGTCCCGGCAGCGCGGCATTCCTGAGCGTGGAGGGGCTCTCCAAGTCCTTCGTGGAAGGCAAGCCCGTATTCGCCGACGTGAGCTTCGCGCTCGATCGCGGCGAGTTCGTCTGCATCATCGGCCACTCCGGCTGCGGCAAGACGACGATCCTCAACGTGCTGGCGGGCCTGGACACCGCTTCGGACGGCCACGTGATCATGGACGGGCGCGAGATCGCCGGGCCGAGCCTGGAGCGTGGCGTGGTCTTCCAGAGCCATGCGCTGATGCCGTGGCTCACCGTGCGACGCAACATTGCCTTCGCCGTCCAGTCGCGCTGGCCGGAGTGGCCGGCCGCGCAGGTCGACGAGCAGGTCCGCAAGTTCGTGGCGCTGGTGGGTCTCGAAGGCGCCATCGACAAGAAGCCTTCGCAACTCTCGGGCGGCATGAAGCAGCGCGTCGGCATCGCGCGCGCCTTCTCCATCCAGCCCAAGATGCTGCTCCTCGACGAGCCCTTCGGTGCACTCGACGCGCTCACGCGCGGCACCATCCAGGACGAGCTGATGAGCATCGTGCGGCAGACGCAGCAGACCGTGTTCATGATCACGCACGACGTGGACGAGGCGATCCTGCTGGCCGACCGCATCCTGCTGATGAGCAACGGCACCGAGACCGCGGCCGGCTACCGCCCGGGCCGCATCGCGGAGACGGTGGTCAACCCGCTGCCGCGCGAGCGCACGCGTGCAGGGCTGCATCACCTCGATGGCTACTACCCGCTGCGCAACCACATCGTCGATTTCCTCGTCACGCGGGCCAAGGCCACGTGACGCATTCACTTCCATTTCATACACAACCAACGCAAACAGGAGCATCCGCATGAACCGCAACGACGTCACCGAGAAGATCATCACCGTCAAGGTGGCCAAGGGCATCCAGTGGGCCGACGTGGCGAAGAAGGTCGGTCTTTCCAAGGAATGGACGACCGCTGCCTGCCTCGGCCAGATGACGCTCGACGCCGCGCAGGCCAAGGTCATCGGCAAGATATTCGGCCTGACGGCCGAGGAGCAGAAGTGGCTGCAGGTCGTGCCGTACAAGGGCTCGCTGCCGACGGCGGTGCCGACCGATCCGCTGATCTACCGCTGGTACGAAGTGGTGAGCGTGTACGGCACCACCATCAAGGAACTGATCCATGAGGAATTCGGCGACGGCATCATGAGTGCGATCGACTTCAGCATGGACATCCAGCGCCAGGCCGACCCGAAGGGCGACCGCGTGAACGTGGTGCTTTCGGGCAAGTTCCTGCCGTACAAGACGTACTGAGCCGGGTTTGCCAATCTGCAATCTGATCAGCGTCCGGAACGCTCCCCGCCCTCCGAGAGCATCCGCTCCAGCGTGGCCATGCCCGCCGGCACATTGAGAGTGGCTCCGTTGGCCTCCAGGCTCAGCCCGAACGCATGGAGCGTCCTGAAGAGGTTGTGCTCCCGGCACTGCTCTCCCATCTGGCCGATGCGCAGGATGTTCAAGCCGAAGGAGCCGGAAATCTCTACCTTGTGCGTGCGGGACATGTAGGTTCTTGCACGATCGGCATCCACGTTGTCGGGCAAGTTGATCCCGATGACCGAATTCAGCCTGGAGGGCTTGTCGACGAGCAGCGACAAGCCCATGGCCTCGATGCCCGCCTGGAGCGCTTCGGAGCACAGCCTGTGCCGGCGAAAGCGGGTCGGCAAGGTCTCCTCGCACACCAGTCGAAGGGCCTCGTGGATGGCCAGGATGCCGGAAACCGGGGCCGTGTAGTGGTACGAGTTCTGGTTCCAGAACTTGTCCGCGAGCCTTGCATCGAGGCACCAGTGCGGCATCTCGGCGTCGCGGCGCTCGATCCGGTCCCAGGCTGCTTGCGAGAACGCCAGCAGGGACACGCCCGGAATGGAAGACAGGCCCTTCTGCCCACCGGTGATGACGGCGTCGATCTGCCACGCGTCCATGTCCAGCGGCATCGTGCTGAGCGTGCAAACCGCGTCGACGATGACGAGGCAGCCATGGGACTTCGCCACGGCCGCGATCGCCTGCAGGTCGCGGTTGTGCACGGTGTTGGAGGTCTCGCCCTGCACCAGCGTCAGCACCTCGTACTTCTGCGCCCTGAGGTGCTCGTCGACAAGGTCCGGGCTCGCACTTCGGTTGCCCGGGATCTCCAGGACATCCACCAGGCCGCCGACACGGCGGGCCATCTCGGCCATGCGTTGGCTGAAGTAGCCGTTCGCGACGCTGAGCACCCGGTCGCCGGGTGCGACGAGATTGGTGATCGCCATTTCCATCGCCGCGGACCCGGGCCCGGCGACACCCAGCACATGCGACGAGGAAGTCTGAAAGACATACCTGCCCATGTCCTTGACCTGGCCGATGACCTTGCCCATCGTCTCGCCCAGATGGTTGATGACGATCGAGTTGGCATAGGCGACCCGGTGCGGAATGGGCACCGGCCCGGCGCCCATCATCAGCAGGGGTTCGTCGGGAAGGATGCTTTCGAGGGGAGCGATGCTCGGCGGTGAGAGGTGTGTGATGGTCATTCGAGGAAGTTTTCAAGTCCTATTGGTTCGCCTGCAGCATCGCGGCCATCTTCTGGTGGATCAGGTTGACCGCCTTGAGCGGGCGAAGCATCACCTTGAATTCGACGATCTTGCCTTCGTCGTTCCACTTGATCATGTCGACGCCATTGACCTTGATGCCGTCGATCTCGACCTCGAACTCCAGCACCGCATCGCGATCGCCGGCGATCTCCCGGACATAGCGAAACGACGGGTTGAAGAAGACCTGGAACGCGGCGGCGAGATACGCCTTCGTGATGGCCTTCCCGACCTGGGGCGTGTGCACCACCGGTGAGAGGAAGACCGCACCATCCGCAAGAAGCGCGTCGAGTCCGCGTACGTCGTGTTCCTTGACGAGCTGGTGCCAGTGGGCGATCGGGCTTTCGGGAGATGCGGAGGCGGTCATGGGGTTCCTCGTAGGGCAGCAGGCCGTGGTGATTGTGAACCCGGATGTCACGCGTTGCGTACGCGCGCGCCCGGTGCGGTCGTCGAAGGCGCCGCATTGTCGACAGGTCGGAAACGTCCGTCGACCTAAAGGCGTTATCCGTCTTCGTTCAACGATTTTTCTCGTTCCACAAATTCATCCGAATCAATAAAGTGGCCGGGCGCATTTTCTTCAAATGCGTACTACGACAAGTTTGTGATTTGATTTTGCCCCGGCCTGTAGGTCCATTTGGGCAATTCGAGTACCGCCTGTTTTTAAACCCCCTTGAGTATTGAGGTGTATTTGTGACTCAAAAGAAGACGGTCGTTCTGGTCAATAAAAGCGGCGATAACAACGGTCGCAACGCAAGTGATGCGAGCGCCCTTGGCAGCGCAAAACCGTCGAAGATCAAGGCCCAGCCGAACGTCAAGTACCTGCTCAAGGGAGAGGGCGATACCGCCCCCGCCAATGCCACGTTGACGCGCGTCGGCGACGACCTGCATATCACCCTCGAGGGCGAAAAATCTCCCGCCCTTGTATTGGAGGGCTATTTCAGCCTGGCCCAGCCGCCGGGTATTTATGGGGTGGCCCAGGACGGCCAACTTTATGCCTACGGCCGCACCGATGGCGGCGCCATCTTTTCGCTGGCCGATGGTGGATCGTCGATGATTGCACTGGCCGGAAATCCGATCCCGCCGGGTGAAGACGACGACTTCGCGTTCTGGCCTCTCATGCTTGTCGGTGGATTTGCGGCGGCTGGTTTTTCAGCCGTGAAAATCGGTGGCGGTTCGAAGTATTCCGCGCTCCCTGAGGTGGTCAAGGACGCTCCGCCGCCCGAAAAGTCCTGGATCGCCAGTGGCGTCAAGGGCGCCATCGACGACGTGGGTGCGGTCACGGGCCCGATCGCCAACGGGGAAGAGACCGACGACACGCGTCCCGAATTCAAGGGCAAGGGTGATGCCGGCTCCACCATCATCATCGAAGACAACGGCCAGCCCATCGGCACGGCCAAGGTCGGCGAAGACGGCACGTGGTCGTTCACCCCCGAGGTGGACCTGGCCGAGGGCGAGCATTCGATCGTCATCATCGAGACCGACAAGGCAGGCAACGAGAGCGACGCATCGGATCCGTACGAGTTCACCGTCGACACGACCCCTCCGGACGCGAGCAAGCTCGCCATCAACGGCGTCGCGGACGACGTGGGTGCGGTGACGGGCAATGTGGATCGCGGTCAAGCTACGGACGACAGCCGTCCGGTCATTAGCGGCACTGGCACGACGGGCGACACCATCATCGTGATGGTGAAGGACGATCTGGGCAGCCGCGAACTGGGCCGTACGACGGTCGACGAGAACGGCGAGTGGACGCTGGCGGTGACGACGCCGCTGGTGTCGGGCAACAACGAGTTCACTGCGATCGAGATGGACCTCGCGGGTAACGCGACCGCACCGAGCGCTCCGTATGCCGTGGTGGTGGATGTCACGGTGCCGACCGTGCCGGTGATCCAGAACGTGCAAGACGACAAGGGTGACGTGCACTTCATGCAGAAGGGCGAAGTGACCGACGACGCCAAGCCGACCATCATCGGCACGGCGGACAAGGGCAGCACCATCGCGATCTATGACGGCGCCACCCTGCTGGGCGCCGCGCAGGCCGATGCGAATGGCAACTGGAACTTCACGCCCACCGACGAACTGAAGGACGGCGCGCACAGCATCACGGCGACGGCCACCAACTCGGTGGGCCAGACCAGCGAAGCGACGGGCATCTGGAACTTCGCGGTCGATACCGCAAAGCCGGACGCAGTCAGCGACCTGGTCGTAACGGACGACGTGGGTGCCAGGACGGGCCCCTTGAGCAGCGGCGACACGACGGACGACAGTGCGCCGACCTTCGTGGGCACGGCCGAGCCGGGCAGCACGGTGTCGGTGTACGACAACGGGGTCAAGATCGGCGAAGCGGAGGTCGACGAAACGACCGGAGACTGGAGCTTCACGCCGAGCACGCCCCTGGCGGACGGCGATCACGCCTTCACGACAGTGGTGACCGACCCCGCGGGCAACGCCAGCGCGCCGAGCTCGCCGGTGAACGTGACGATCGATACCACGGATGTGACCGTGTCGATCGGCGCCCTGCTGGACGACCAGGGCGCCATCACGGACAACATTGCGCCCAACGGCGTGACGGACGACCTGCGCCCGGAAATCCAGGGCACGGGCAAGGCCGGCAGCACCATCACGGTGTACGACGGCGATACCGAACTAGGCACCACGGAAGTGAAGCCCGATGGCACCTGGAACTTCACGCCAGAGACGGACCTGAGCGAGGGTGAGCACAGCATCACGGCCACGGCCACCGACAAGGCGGGCGAGGTGAGCGAGCCGACCGCGCCGTTCAACTTCAGCGTGGACACGCAAAAGCCCGAGGTGCCGAGCATCGGCGTCGCAACGGACGACGTGGGTGCCATCCAAGGGCCGCTGGCCGATGGCGACACGACGGACGACCCGACGCCGACGCTGTCGGGCACGGCCGAGCGGGACAGCACGGTGTCGGTGTACGACAACGGCAACCTGCTGGGCACCGCCAAGGCCGACGACCAGGGCAACTGGAGGTACACGCCGACGACGCCGCTGCCTGAAGGCGAGCATGAGTTCACCGTCACGGCCACCGACAAGGCGGGCAACGTCAGCGACAAGTCGGACCCGTTTACTCTGATCACCGACTACACAGGGCCTGATGCGACCGTTGAAATCCTTGGCATCGCGGACGACACAGGCGTCCCGACTGACTTCATCACCAAGGATGACTCGATCACCGTGAGCGGCAGCATCAGCCGTCCGCTCGAAGATGGCGAACGTGTGCAAATTTCGTCTGACGGCGGCAGTACCTGGACCGACGTCAATGTCGTCGGGCAGACGTGGACCTCCGGTCAGACGTCGCTGTCTGAAGGCGAGAACACCTTCGACGTGCGCATCATCGACAAGGCGGGCAATCCCGGCGGCACCGACAACCAGGTCGTGACGCTCGACACCACGCCACCGACACAGACGGTCTCGATCGTCAGCTACGTGGACGACGAGGGCAGCATTGCGGGCGAATTCGACTTCAACAGCCATCCGACCACGGGCGACGCCAGCCCGCTGCTCAAGGGCACGCTGAGCGCAGGCCTTGCGGCAGGCGACTCGGTCGAGATCTATCGCGATGGCGTGCTGCTCGGCACGGCCAGCGTGAACGGCACCGACTGGACCTTCCAGGACGGCGGCTTGGACAATGGAGACCACGTCTACACCGCCAAGGTGGTCGACCTCGCCGGCAATGCCGGTGCGACCTCCGATCCGGCGGCGCTGACCCGCGAGTCCCTGCTCTCGCTGCAGGCGAACGACACCGTGGTCCACGAGGCCGCCCTGAATGGCGGAACGGGCAAGGACTGGCTGGCCGACGACGGCAGCGACACCAGCGACCTGAGCGCCAGCGGCACCTTCAACCTGGGCCCGACGGTGACGGGCATCACGATCACGCTCGGCGGGCAGCCCACCGGCCTCACACTGGCCGACCTGGCCTCCGGCAAGACCGTCACGGTCGGCGGCGACACGTTGACCATCACCAACCTGGGCAGCGGCCAGTACGGCTACACCTACACGCTGGTTGCACCGAAGAGCCACGACACCAGCGGCGCCAACGTGGGCGAGATCGTGAACAACGATTTCAAGATCACCGCGACCAACGACAGCGGCAGGTCGGTCTCGGCCACCGGCGAGATCCGGGTCGTCAACGACGAGGTGACCGCATCGCCCGATGACTTCGTCATCGACATGCCGAACGTTGCAGACGGCGTGGTGATCACGCTGATACTCGATCACTCGGGCAGCATGCTGACCACGGACGGAAATCCCATGTCGCGTTGGAATCTGGCCAAGGAGGCCACGCTGAATCTGCTCGACAAGTACGCAGAGAGCTATCCGGATTCGACGTCCTTCGAGATCAACCTCGTGGTGTTCGACGGCGCCTCCGGCGCCACCAACTACACCTCGATCGCGGCTGCCAAGGCGGCCATCAATGCGGTGCCCGATCCCACCAACGGCGGCACCAACTACAGGGCCGCACTCGAAGATGCCCAGAGGCTCATCCAGGCTTCCATGAGCAAGGACCCGGACCATGATCAGAAGGTCTACTTCATCACCGACGGCGTACCGTCAGTCGGCTTCGAGCAGCCCGCCGGCTGGTCGACTTTCGTGACCGACAACAAGGATGCCCTGGATGTCTACGCCGTCGGTCTCGGCCCGGCGGTGGACACGCCGACTGCGACCGACGAAATCAAGAAGGTTCTTGCTGCCGGCGATCCGACCGATCTGTTCATTCCCGTCGTGAATGCGGAAGACCTGTCCGATGCCCTGATGGAGACGCTTCCCATCGTCGACGGCAACCTCTTCGATGCGACAGCGAACGGCCGACTCGAGGGCGTGGCGCTCGGCGCCGACGGCGGCTTCACGATCTCCCAGGTGACGATCGGCGGCGTCGACTACACCCTCGACAGCGGCGGCGTCGTCACCATCAAGGTCGCCAGCGGGCTGACCATGACGCTCGACGAGCAGGGCAACTACAAGATCATCACCTCGGTGGCCTCCCCGAACCTGAAGGTGCCGATGACCTTCACGTTGACCGACGCGGACGGAGATACGTCGGTCGTCACGGAGCAGCTCCAGTTCGGCGATCCATCGCGCTCGCCGCTGGTCATCGCGGCCCACGAGACCGGCGTGCGCCGTGACGCGAGCGCAGCTCATGACGGAAGCTGGGTCGACGCGATGCACCGCGATGAAGGACTCGGTTCCTTCTTCGACGTCAAGGCGGCCGACGAACTGGTCGGCACTGCCGGTAACGACACATTCAGGGTCAACGCTGCGGACTTTGGCCATCTGGGCGGCGGCATCGGATTCGATACGCTGGTGATGGATGCCAGGGACATTCACATCAACGGCGCCGACGGCGAGGTAGATCTGCTCGGCGGAGAGGCAGGACCCGACGGCTGGGCCGCCGGAGGTGCGACCCAGGTGGGTGGTGTGACCTACAACGTCTACACCAACCTGGTAGGCACTGCCGAACTGCTGGTCGAAAACAAGGTCCACGTCGCGATCCTGTAAGCCTCTCATCGGGCGTGGCGGCCGGTCGGCTGCCACGCATCCGGCAAGCTTTCTCACAACGGCGCAGAATGCCCGGCCGTAGTCCAGAGAGAGAACTTCACATGCGATTCCTGGTAGTTGGCGCTGGCGCGCTGGGTGGTTATTTCGGCGGGCGTCTGCTGGCCGCCGGCGAGGACGTGACCTTTTTGCTGCGGCCCCGTCGCGCGGCGCAACTCGCGAAGACGGGCCTCGTGATCAAGAGCCCGCACGGGGACCTGACACTGCCATCGCCGCCGTCGGTGCAGGCTGATGCAATCGGTGGCCCCTTCGACGTCGTGATCGTGGGCTGCAAGGCCTATGACCTGCCCGAGACGATGAATTCGTTCGCGCCGGCCGTCGGCCCGGACACCGTGATCCTTCCCCTGCTCAACGGCATGCGTCACCTCGACGACCTCACGCAGCGCTTCGGCCGCGAACGCGTACTCGGCGGCCTGTGCATGATCTCGGCGGCGCTGGACGACCAGGGCACGGTTCTTCATCTCAGCGACGTGCACGGCCTGACCTATGGCGAAATCGACGGCTCGCGTTCGCCGCGCTTGCAGGCGCTGGAGGCGGCATTCGCCAAGGCCCGCTTCGATGCCGTCGCGTCCGACCACATCCTTCAGGACATGTGGGAGAAATGGGTGCTCATCGCCTCGGCCGCCAGCATGACCTGCCTCATGCGTGCCACCGTCGGCGACATCGTGGCGAGCGGGGCTGCCGATCTCGCCAACGGCATGGTGGGCGAATGCGTCGCCATCGCAAGCCACAACGGATACGCGCCACGGGCAATTGCCATCGAGCGGGCTCGCGCGGTCCTGACGACGCCCGGCTCGATGATGACCGCATCGATGTTCAAGGATATCGAGCGCGGCGCGCCCATCGAGGCCGATCACATCGTGGGGGATCTGCTGCGGCGCGGCGCGGAGGGCGGTGCGTTGTCCCTGCTGCGCGTGGCCTTCGCGCACCTCAAGGCTTACGAGGCGCGGCGGGCGAGGGAAGCGCGCCCGGCCGCCTGAGTCTGCTCCTTACTTCAGCCTGCAGAATGGCCAGCCTTCGATGTTGGCCCAGATGCTTGCGCGAATCCACGCGACCACGACATGCGGGTCTTGAGCTTGCGGCACGGTCGTCATCCTGATCAACATCATGGGCCTCCGTCAGTTGGATGTTCGAGCTGTTTTCATGATGTAGTTGTACGTGCGCCCGGCGGACTCCGCCCAGCGGCTCGCGGCGCACGATGTCGTGGGCTGCGGCGCGGCGTTCACGTCCGCCATTCGCCGATGTACGGTCGTCGGTGCCGGCTGACAGGCGTCAGACGCAAACCCGTACAACTCAACGATTCGCGCCCGCGGCCACGCCGGCGCCGCGCACCTCGAGCCTGAGCTCGTCGACCACCTGGCCGCGCGCATCGACCAGCTCGATCCGATGCCGGCCAGGCCAAGGCAACCACTGGGCGATGTTGCCGCGCGCGAAAGGCTTGCCGTCGATTCGCCACTGCAGCCCGCGGCCTTCACCCTCGAAGCGCACGCGCTGTCGATTCGGTGGGATGTCGGGGTCGAGCGCGATGATGGTGCCGTTGGACGGCGCCGTGATGCGCGGCGCCGATTCGGTCGCGGGTGCCTCGGGCGAGAGCGCGAACACCGCCTGTTCGGTGCCTGCGATGAACCACTCGCTGCGCTGAGCTTCGAGTTCGTCGCCGAAGCGAACGCGCGCCTGCACAAGGCCTGCTGGCGGCGCCGGAGCACGGCTGGCCTCGTTGCGATGCAGGAAGCCCATCACCTCGGCCCAGACCGGCGCCGCACCGCTCGTGCCGCTGACGTCCCACATCGGTGCACCGCTCGCATTGCCGACCCATACGCCGACGGTGTAGCGCTGCGACCATCCCACAGCCCAGTTGTCGCGCATGTCCTTGCTGGTGCCGGTCTTCACCGCAGTCCAGAAGCGGGTGCCGAGCACGCTGTCGAGGCCGAAGGTGCGGGCGCGTGCGTTGGTATCGCTCAGGATGTCGCCCACGATGAAGGCAGCGCGCGGATCGATGGCCGGGAGGTCGCGGCGCATCGGGCGTTGCGTCGCCATGAACCGCGTCTCTCCGAAACGGCCGCCGTTCGCGAGCGTCCGGTAGCCGTTCGTCAGTGCCAGCAGCGAGACTTCGGCACTGCCGAGTGCCAGGCTGTAGCCGTAGTAGTCGCCGCTCTGGGCGAGTGCCAGGCCAGCCAAGCGCAGCTGGCGAGCGAAGGCCTCGGGCGACACCATCACCAGCGTGCGAACCGCCGGCACGTTGAGCGAGGCGGCCAGTGCCGTCCGCACCGACACGTAGCCCTTGAACTGACGATCGTAGTTCTGCGGGATGTACAGGCCGCTCGCGGTGTTGATCTGGGCCGAGGAATCGTCGAGCAGCGAAGCGGCCGTCAGCCGCCGCTCGGCGATGGCCTCCGCGTAGAGGAAAGGCTTGAGCGTGGAGCCCGGCTGGCGCTGCGCGAGCACGCCGTCGACCTCGGCCGCTCGGCTGAGGCCACCGGACGATCCGACCCAGGCAAGCACTTCGCCGTTTGCGTTGTCGATCACGACCAGCGCGCCGTCTTCCACGTTGCGCCCGCGGAGTTCGCGCAGGTGGCGCTGCAGCGTGCCGAGCGCGAAGCGCTGGAGTGGCGCGCGCAATGTCGTCCGAACGGTCCCTGCGCCGGGGCCGGCTTCCTTCAATGCGCGCCGCGCGAGATGGGGCGCGATGCCTTCGCTCGCGTCGAAGCCGCGGCGCTGCAATGCCGCGGTCGCGAACATGTCGAGCGCGTCGCAATCCGGCTTGCGCTCCGACTCCATCGCGCCCATCAGCTCGCAGGTGCGCTGCGCGACGAGCGCCGGTTTGGCATTGGGCGCCCGCACCAGGGCCGCAGCCAAGGCGGCTTCGCGCGCATCCAGTCCGTGCGGCGCCTTGCCGAACAGGGTGCGCGAGAGCGCATCGATGCCGACGATCTCGCCGCGAAAAGGCACGGTGTTGAGGTACGCCTCGAGGATCTGGTCCTTGCGCCAGTTGCGCTCCAGCCGCTGCGCGGCCACCGTCTGGCCGAGCTTCTGGGTGAGGCTGCGGCCATCGCCGCCACGCCGCAGGTCGTCGTCGAGCAGGCCGGCGAGCTGCATGGTGATGGTCGATGCGCCGCGCGTGCGCGTGTTCCACAGGTTGCCCCATGCGGCGGCGGAAACGGCGCGCCAGTCGACGCCGCTGTGTTCGTAGAAGCGCTTGTCCTCGCTGAGCACCATCGCAGTGCGAAGGGCGGGGGAGATGTCCGCCAGCGCGATCCACTGGCCGCGGCGCACGGCGGTGTCGGTGCGCACGCGCTGCAGTGGCTCGCCGTCCCGGTCGAGCACCACCGTGTCGGAAGGGCGGAATTCGCTGCGGACTTCGTTGAAGGTCGGGAGCGCCCACGCGGACCCCGCGAGCGTGGCAGCCAGCGCGATGGCGAACAGGCGACGGTCCGGCACGGCGATGTTCCCGGCTCGCAGGTCAGGCCATGCCGGGCAATTGGGCCAGGTCAGGCGAGGCCACGTGCCGACAGATCGCTCCCGGCGTGGTGAACCAGATGTCGCCGCTGTCGCGCAGGCCCGCGAGATGCTGCAGCGCGCGGCGCAGATGCCGCAGGCGGTAGGGCTGGCCGACGATGTAGGGATGCAGCGCGACGCCCATCACCAGCGGCTGGCGGCGCGACTGCTCGACCATCTCGTCGGTGTTGTCGATGATCATCTGCGCGAAGTCCTTCGCATCCATCTTCCGCGCGATGATCATCGGGATATCGTTGAGCTCCTGCGGATAGGGCACAGCCCACAGCGTGCGGCCGCTGCGCGTGCGCATGGGCACCGGCTGGTCGTCATGGCACCAGTTGAGGGTGTAGCTGTAGCCGGCCTCTGCCAGCAGGTCGGGCGTGCGGTGGCTCTCGGAGATCCAGGGCGAGAGCCAGCCCGATGGCGCCATGCCGCTTTCCTCCAGCATGCGTGCGCGGCACCGGATGAGCAGGGCGCCTTCGTTTTTCTCGTCCATGTCGGCCTGGCGTTCCGAGTTGCTGTGGCCGTGACCGACGAGTTCGTCGCCGCGCGCGACGCAGGCTGCGACCAGTTCGGGACAGTGGTCGTAGAGCGCGGTGTTCAGCAGCGTGGCCGAAGGCAGGCCCAAGCTATCGAAAAGTTCGAGCATGCGCCACGCGCCGACCCGGTTGCCGTAATCGCGCCATGAGTGATTCAGCACGTCGGGATGCGGCGCCGCGGGACCGATGCATGCGCCCATGCCTTCACCGAACGCGAAGTGCTCGAGGTTGAGGCCGATGTAAACGGCCAGGCGAGCGCCGTTCGGCCACGCATGGTCCGCACGGCGCGTGATGGGCAGGTAGTCGAAGCGCTCATGCGTGGGCAGGGCGCCGAGGTAGCGAGCTTCGGGCATGCGGGAGGTCTCCGGGTTGGGCACGTCCCGTTTCGTCTGCAAGATGCATGCCGATTGTCAACAATTCGTGCCGCATCCTGTGCGCCTAAAGATGACGACATTGGTGACATTGGCTTCGCTCGGCTCACAGCACTTTCCACTTGACGAAAACGGCGACTGCGACCGGCAGGCAGAAGATGAGCAGGAAGATCGGCAGCTCTTCAAGGAACGAATAGCCCGCCTTCGCCACGCCGACCCACATGTTGGCGGCCGCGATGACGAACCACAGCGCGGCGAAGACGATCGTCGCCGTGCGCATCGAATCCGCCAGCCCGTTGGACATGAGCTTGGCCACGCCCACGCAGGCGCCGAACAACAAGAAGCCGCCGAGGATGAAGATGAGCGTGCGCATGAGGATCCTGTTTCGATCGCGGGAAATCGGGCGTCGAGCCCGGCCTTCATTCTGGCATTTGGTGACTCACCGGGTAACTCCGGTGTGTACAGCGCTTCGAGGACTTCTCTACGGCCTTGCCGTGCGGGCGGCTGCCGGCAGCTGATCGGCATCCGTCAGCGTCTTCAGGAACGCGACCACATCGCGAATCTCGGCTTCCGTCAGCGCGGGTTTGTCGCCGCGCTGCTGGCCGAAGGGCGGGTCGGTGTTGATGTTCCCGTGATATTGCGGCGGCAGATCGTCGAAGGGCTGCGTCCTGCCTCGGGCATCACGCCCATACCAGCGCTGCGGCGCCGTGTCGCGCTGCGCGTAGAAGCGCACCGCCTGTTCCAGCGAATGGAACACACCGTTGTGGAAGAACGCCTGCCGCACCGCCACGTTGCGCAAGGTCGGCGTGCGGAAGAGGCCGCAATATTCGGGATGGTCCTGCAGGTCGGTGCGGATCGGACCGCACAGCCCCAGGTCGTGGTAGGCCGGGTCGGCATTGGCCGCCAGCCCGCGGTGGCGCGGCACGCCGATCGCGATCATTCCGAAGTCGGTGAAGAGCGGAAACGCGCCTTCCTGGGTGCGATCGCTGAGATGGCATGAAGCGCAGTTCCCCTTGTCCTCGGCCTTGAAAAGACGCAGGCCGCGCGCTTCGGCGGGGCTGAGCTTCTGTTCGCCGCGCAGCACTGCATCGTATTTGCTCGTGAAGGGATAGAAGTCGGTCGGCGACTGCTGGAAGACTTCCAACGCAAGGCCCGCGGCGCGGAACGCCGTCGAGCCGTCGGCGAACACATCGGCACCGAAAGCGGCGCGCATCTCGTCCGCGTAGGTTGCGCGCTCCAGCTTGCGGGCTACCTCGTCGATCGATGCATTGGCCATCTCGGCCGGCGACAGCAGCGGCAGTCCGGCCTGTTCGTGCGCCGAACCTGCCCGGCCATCCCACATGTGCCCGCCGGTGGGGCCGGCGTCGATGCTGTCGTCGCCATCATTGTCGTGGTGATGCTCGGAGAAGGCGGTGAGCGTCTCCAGATAACGCAGCGATGGAGCGGCTCGCAGTCCTTGCGTGCGGCCGTCGACGCCGCCCAGCTGGACCGAAAGCGCGTTGGGCGGGCCGTAGGCGTGGCTCGGGTCGTGGCAACTGGCGCAAGATTGCGCGCCCGATGCCGACAAGGACGCATCGAAGAAGATCCGGCGGCCCAGCGCAGTCAACTGCGCGGCGCCGGGCTGCGGTTTGCCGGGTACGGGCGCGTAGGTCGCACCGACGTACGCAGGCACCGGCGCAGGCGTTGCCGCCACGGGAGCGGCCGGTGAGTTCGCGGAAGGGGGCGGTGCCTGCCGCTCGCAAGCGCCGAGGGCGAGAGACACCAGCGCGAGAAGACAGAGCCGGAAGTGGATCGACCGGAACAGATTGGAGATACGCATCGCAGGCACGCCGCCGCGGAACGGGCGGATCGTGCAGCTTAGGCACCGAAGGTGACAGACGGATGACGTCCGCCCTGCCGAATCGGCCGCCGAACGGCGATGCAGCCTTTTCCTGAAATGTGCCTGTCATTCGGCAGGACGAATATTGCCGACACCGGGCATCCGATCCGGGCTCATCGACACCTGATAACACCATGATGAAACTCTCTGGAACATCTCGCGCCGCATTGGCGCGATGGCTGCGCAACCCGACGGTTCGCCGCTCTCCCTGGCCCATTTCGATCGTGACCGCCGCCGTCGTCGCAGCCTGCGGCGGCAGCGACGGATCGGGCTTTACCCCGGTGCCCAGCGCGGCCACCACGTCCGGCGTGGTCACCGGCAGCTACTACCGCAACGCCAAGGTCTGCATCGACGCCAACAACAATGGCCGTTGCGACAGCAGCGAAGCCAGCGCGACGACCGACAATAACGGCGCCTTCACGGTAACCGGCCAAGGCGCTGTCGTGGCCGAGATCGGCACGTCGAGCAAGCGCTTCGACCCGGCCACCAGCGCCGAAAGTGCCGTGACGCAGCCGATCGTGTTCCGCGCTCCATCCGGCGCGAACGGCGTGGTCAGCGCCATCAGCACCGAACTCGCCGCGATGATGGACGACAACGGCGGCGACCTTGCGGCCGCGCGCGCCGCCCTCGCCAAGCGCCTGGGCGTGACCGAGGCGCAGTTGATGGGCGACCACAACAAGATCGACGACCGGGGCGTCAGGGCGCTCCTGCAGGCCGAGATCGACGAGGCCATCGAGCGAATCGCCGAAGCCGTTGCCGAGGCGAGTTCGGGCGGCGATGTCATCCAGGCGCTCCGCAACCGCCTCGCGCTCGACAAGATCCAGAACGTCGTCGTCATCTACGCCGAGAACCGCGGCTTCGACAATCTCTACGGGCTCTTCCCCGGCGCCAACGGCATTCCGGGCGTCAACGCGAAGTCGTCCCCGGGCAACCCCGAACCGCAGAAGGACTTCGACGGCTCCGCCTTGCCCGTGCTGCCTCCGGTGTGGGGCGGCGTGACCGCGGCGGGCCAGCCTGTCACGATCACGCAGGCGCAGACCGTCGGCATGCCGAACAGGATGTTCCGCATCGACGATCCGGCGGGCTTCTTCAACACCGGCATCGTGATCGGCCAGTCGACCATCACGCGCGACCTTGTGCATCGGTTCTACAACAACCAGATGCAGATCAACGGCGGCAAGAACGACAAGTTCGCTGCCTACTCCGACGCGGGCGCCCTGAGCATGGGCTACTTCGACGGCAGCCAGATGAAGATGTGGAAGATCGCCCAGCAGTACACACTGGCCGACAACTTCTACATGGGCGCCTTCGGCGGGTCGTTCCTGAACCACCAATACCTGGTTTGCGCCTGCGCGCCGACCTACCCGAACGCCGATGCCGCCACCTCCCCGGCCAAGGCCTCGATCTCGGCCATCGACGTGGATGCCGATGGCAACTTCGTCCGGCTGACGCCTGCGGCCACCTCGCCTGCCACG
Source organism: Variovorax sp. P5_A3 (assembly GCF_056400665.1). NCBI lineage: Bacteria > Pseudomonadati > Pseudomonadota > Betaproteobacteria > Burkholderiales > Comamonadaceae > Variovorax > Variovorax sp. P5_A3. Next base: position 32,969 of record NZ_JBFUKW010000016.1, read on the forward strand.
GTGCTCAACGGCGCGGCTGTCTACAAGAACGACAGCACGCTCACCCCGAAGGATGCCAGCGGCATGTTCTATGCCGTCAATACGATGCAGCCGGCCTATCAGCCCAGCGGCAACGCGCCCGCTGCCAGCGACACGACGGGCAAGCTGGCCGATCCCACCAAGGCCACGACGCTGCCGCCGCAGACCACCAAGACCATCGGAGACCTGCTCACCGCCAAGGGCCTGAGCTGGGCCTGGTACGCAGGCGCATGGAACGCCGCCAGCAGCGATCGCAGCGTGATCTACAACAACACGGTGCCCAACTTCCAGGCGCACCATCATCCGTTCAATTACTACGCCGCCTTCGATCCGGTGGCGCATCCCGATGCGCGCGCCGCGCACCTGAAGGACTTCGACAGCGACTTCCTGGCGGACGCAGCCGCCGGCAAGCTGCCTGCGGTGGCTTTCTACAAGCCGCAGGGCAACCTGAACCAGCACAACGGCTATGCCAACGTGACCGACGGCGATGCACACATCGCCGACCTGATCGCCAAGCTGCAGGCCAGCCCGCAATGGAAGAACATGCTGATCGTCGTCACGTACGACGAAAACGGCGGCTTCTACGACCACGCCACCGTGCCGAAGGGCGACCGCTGGGGCCCCGGCACGCGAATTCCGGCGCTGATCATCTCGCCGTTCGCCAAGAAGGGCTTCGTCGACAGCACGCAGTACGACACGGCATCCACCTTGCGCTTCATCACGCACCGCTGGTCGCTGCCGCCGCTGCCGGGCCTGGTCGAACGCGACGTTGCGCTGCTGAAGAACGGCGCCAAGCCAATGGGCGACCTGACGAGTGCGCTCGACTTCAACAGCAAGTAGACGCTTGCTCTTGCGGTCGCGGCGCGCCTAGGCGTCGAGGACGAGCTGGGTCTGCGTCACGACGGCGCACAGCTTGCCCTCGGCCGACCGGATGGTCGTCTGCCAGACCATCGTGGTACGCCCACGGTGGAGCGCCACGCATTCGCCGGTCACCGTGGTGTCGACGCGCGCGCCGCCGATGAACTTGGTGCTGGAGTCGGTCGTCGTCGTCCGCTTGCCTTGCGGCATGTTGACGACCGTGCCGACGGCGCCCAGCGTGTCGGCGAAGGCCATGTACGCGCCGCCGTGCAGGATGCCGCCGGTGGTGCAGAGGTCCGGACGCACCTTGAGTTCGGCGACGACGCGCTCCGGTTCGAGCGTGACGAGGCGCACGCCCATCAGGCCGGGGAAGACCGGGTCGAGGATTTGCTGGATTTGCTCGATGGTCGGCATGGAGGCTTCCTTTTCGCGCTGCGACTCAGTACCGGGCGTCGCCGAAACGGGCCGCCGTCCGGGCCCGAGCCCGCGCGGCCTCGATCTCGCGATCGCGCGGATCGGCGGTGGTCACCAGCGATTCGATGAGCGCGCGGGCCGCCGCCGTCACGTCCTCGACAGCACGGTCGAAGGCAGCCTCATTGGCTTTGGAGGGGTGGGCGAACCCGCTGAGCTTGCGAACGAACTGCAGTGCCGCAGCGCGCATTTCCTCTTCGGTCGCGGGCGGATCGAAGTTGAACAAGGTCTTGATACTTCTACACATATTTCGCTCACCCCCAGTCTTCGCGCACTTCGTGTCGCTTCGCCAACCCCCTGCCGGGGGCAATACCTGCGGCCCGGCGAAGCCGGTTCCGCGGTATTCCCGGGATCGGGTGGGGCACGTCGCGCGCTATTTGGTTGCTTCGACCTTCATTCTGGCATTGGGCGACTCTCCGAACATCTCTGGTGCGTATAGCGCCTCTACCCGGCTCGGTGGAAGGGCGAAGTCGCCGACGTTGTTCAGCCGCAGGGTGTATTCCATTTTCACGACGCCCTTGGGCAAGTACTCGTAGTAGCTGCGGAAGGCCTCGAAGCTGCGTTCCTCGAACGCGGGCCAGCCGGCGCCCGATCGCTTTTCGCCCTGCGTCGCGATCTGCGAGTCACGGCCGAGGCCGCCGCCGAGGATGGTCGCGCCGCCGGGGATCGGGTCGGTGATGGCGACCCAGGTCATGTCGGCGCTGGCGTTCACCTCCAGGCTCACGCGCAGGATGTCGCCGCGCGTGTAGATGCCCTTCACCGTCTGTTCGATGGGTGTGATGGTCTTCGTGATCGCGTAGCCCGCTGCGAAGGGCGCCTTGAGTTGGACCGCCGCGACCGATTGCAGCGTGAGCCAGGGCTTGCCGGAACCGGTTTGCGTGACGAGCAGCGTGTCGTGTGCCGCGGGCGGCTCTGGCCACGGGATGAACATCGTGTTGTTGCGCAGGTTGCCCGGCGATGCCGGTGCGCCGAAGGCGCTCACCTGGTTGGGTGCGCCTGAGGCGTCGCTGGTCTTGATTCGCTCCACCGTGCTCCAGTCGACCTGCGCCTTGGTCGCGCCGAGGCTCGCTGAGGTGATGCCGGTGACTGGCGCGCTCTCGAAGCGTTTCGAGAACTTTTCCAGCGCGAGCCCGCCCCACAGGTTGGCAGTGGTGGTGTGCCATGCGCCGTTCTGCTGGCGGCCGATGAAGCCGTTGGCGAGTCTGCCGATGTCGTCCTTCCACGCGGGATCGTTCATGACCGCGAGCAGCAGGCGGGCGGTGTTGACATCGCCGTTGGTCATCAGCCACCACCAGTGGTCGTCCTGCTCGGTGCTGAAGATCACCTTGGTGCCCTGGTAGCTCAGCCGCGCCTTCAGCACGTTGTTGGCTTCGTCGATGCGTTGCTGGCGTTGGGGCACGTCCTGCACGCGTCGGAGGATGTTGAGCCAGTCGATCACCGCGCTGGTCGGCCACTGGTTGGGCGCGATGGTGATGCTGCCGGTCATGCGGCCCTGGGCCTTGCCGTAGCGCGACAGCGCTTCGAGCGCGGCGAGCTTGCGCACATCGAGGTCCTTGCGGGGACTCCAGAACTCGCGCTGGATCCGGCCTTCGACGAAAGCCGCCAGTCCCTGTGCCATCGGGGCGACGGCCGATTCCGGCAACGCGAAGGCCGGATCGAGCGCGGCGGCTTCGTGCGTCGCGGCGAGCACATAGGACGTCAGGATGTCGCTGCCACGGTTGGACTCGCCGTCGCGCGGCGGGAAGTAGCTGGCCAGGCCGTCGCTGTCGAGATAGCTCGGCAACTGTGCAACCACCGCCTGCCAGGCCTTGCCGTCGCGCAGGCCGATGGACTTGCTGGCCTTCTGCTCCAGGCAGATGTAGGGGTAGGCGGTAAACCAGTCGCGCACGCCGGTGAGGCCTTCGGAGAGCCTGGGCTGCAACGAAAGCCGCAGGCCGCCGCGGCCGGGCAGCGCGTCGGCGGGCAGTCCCACATCGAGCGTGAAGGGGCCGTCGAGCTGCACCAGCGTTGCCTGCTGCACCGTGAGCGGCACGGCGGGCACGATGCGCTGTCGCACTTTCAGTGCGTCGCTTGCGCCGGACAGCGTGTCCTTCGCTTCGATCTCCCACAGGATGGCTTCGGCGCGCGTCTGCGCGAGCTGCGCCGGCGCGGTCACGGTCCACGCGAGTTCGCGGGCTTCCCCTGCCGGGATGTCGATCGACTGCGGCTCCAGCGTGAGCAGCGTGGCGCGCGGCGTCGCTTCGACCTTCATGGCCTGCTGCGTCGTGTTGCGCAGCGTGATCTGCGCGCGGAACTGGTCGTCCTCGCGCACCAGCGGCGGCAGGCCGCTGATGATCTGCAGGTCCTGCGTGGCCTGGATCGATGTCTGGCCAGTGCCGAACAGGCCGGTGCCGGCGTCGGCCACGGCGACGATCCGGAAGGTGGTGAGCGCATCGTTGAGCGGTACGGTCACCGTGGCCTGGCCGTTGGCATCGAGCACCACGGCGGGCCTCCACAGCAGCAGGGTGTCGAGCAGCTCGCGGGTTGCGCTCTTGCCGCCACCGCCGCCCGCCGGCACGGCCTTGCGGCCATAGTGCCGGCGTCCGACGATTTCCATCTGTGCGGTGGAGGTGCTCACGCCCCAGCTCCGCCGTTGCAGCATCGCGTCGAGCAGGTCCCAGCTGTCGTTGGGCATCAGCTCCAGCAATGCCTGGTCGACCGCCGCGACCGCCACTTCTGCGCCGGCCGCTGGCTTGCCATCGGGCAGCCGGCCGGTGATGGTGACCTGCGCCTGCCCGCGCACGGGGTAGCTGGTCTTGTCGCTCGTCACCTTCACATCGATGCGGTGCGCCTGCGTGCCGACGCGGATCTCGGCGAGTCCGAGGCGATAGGCGGGCTTGCTCAGGTCGACCAGCGCGGTGGGCGCGACGTACTCCTTGCCCTCGTACCAGAAGGCCGTCCACCATTCGCGCGGCGCCTTGAAGCCCCAGGTGAAGAAGCTGTACCACGGCACTTCGCGCAATCGGCCGCGCAACGCGAGCACGCTCACGTAGACATTCGGCCCCCAGTCCGGCTTGACGACCAGGCTCACGGTCGGGTCCTGTCCGTTGAGCTGCACCACGTGCGTCTCGATCACGCCCTCGCGTTCCACCGACACCAGCGCGGTCGCGAAGCGGAAGGGGCTGCGCACCTGGAACTTGGCGACCTCGCCGGGCTGGTAGCTCTTCTTCTCGGGCAGCACATCGATGCGGTCATGGTCCTCGCCGCCGAACCAGAGCTCGCCTTGGCGCGTGACATAGACCGAGCTGGCCGCGCGGCTGTCGCGGCCGTCCTTGTCGGTGGCGCTCGCGATGAGTTCGACCTGCCCCGGCTCCTTCAGCTCGACCTCGCACAGCAGCAGCCCGCGCGCATCGCTCTTGCCGGTGCAGATGGTGCCGATCTCCTTGACGTCGGTCTTGTTGTCGTAGGTGTAGAAGCCGCCCACCATGCGCTTGCGGCTGGTGGTGGTGATGCGCGCGATGGCGCGCACGTTGAGCGTCACGCCTTCCTGCGGCTTGCCGGCCAGGTCGAGCGCCAGCGCCTGGAAGCGGAGCTTCTGACTGGTCGAGACCCAGCCCTCGGTCTTGATGCCGGCGACCACGGCAGCGGGCCAGAGCGTGTGCGTGCTGCGCAGGGTCTGGACTTCGCCGTTGGGATCGGCATACGTCGCCTCCAGCAGCAGCTCGCGCGGCGCGGCTTTCGTCTGCGGGATCTTGTCGATGGTGAGCTTGCCCGCGCCGTTCCTGTCGAGCGTGAGCGGAACCTTGTCGGCGATCACCTTGGCGTCGTCGGCTGTGGACGTTTCGCCGGTGTCGGACGCACCCTCCTTGCTGGGCGGCGAGAAGCTGAAGGCATCGAAGTCCGCGAACGCCAGTGGCTTGCCGCGCACCATGGCCGACACGTGCACTGGCAGTTGGGCCGCGCCGCCGCCCGACACGTAGTTGATCTGCACGTCGACCGGCAGCGAAGTCACCGCCACCAGCGGCCGCTTGTCGCTCGGCGCGATGCGGCCTTCGAGCACCGGCAGGCGGAACTCCTCCACGCGGAACTGGCCGGTGCTGTAGCTGCGCTGGTCGCCTTCGCTACCGCTGCGCAACTCGACCTGGTAGACGCCGAGCTTGGCGGCCGGCGGGATCGCGAAGGTGTTCTCGGCGCTGCGGCCGCCGGTGGCGGTCTTGCGCCACTGGACCGGCTGCGTGAACTGCTGGCCGCTGCCGACGTGGGTCACGACCAGTGTGTCAGGAGAGGTTTCGGGCAGTCCGAAGCCCTTGCTGGTCTGCGTGCGGATCAGGTGCTTCATCGACACCGTTTCGCCGGCGCGGAACAGCGTGCGATCGAACACGGTGTGCGCGAGCTGGTCGGGTTGCGGGTCCATGCTGGTCGGCACGTTGAAGCGCCAGGGCTCGATGCCGCGCTGCCAGTCGCTCCAGGTGAAGGCCAGGTCGTCGACGCCCGCCTCGTCCTTCGCGCGGGCGCTGACGAACCAGGCGTCGGTGCTGTAGTCGTCCTCGCCGTTGCAGCTGGGCGAATTCGGCGAAAGGCCGGGGAAGTGCACGATGCCGCGGCTGTCGGTGGTGCCGCTGGCCACTTCCTTCCCGTCGCAGCCGGACGCGCGCACGGTGGCATCCGGAACCACCTTGCCCTTGTCCAGCGTCGTCACCCAGGCCACGGAGTTCTCGCGGCCGAGCTTGAAGTGCACCGCAAGATTGGTCGCGAGCGCTGTGGTGCGCACGTACATCGTGCGACCGTTGCCGTAGCGCTCGTCGAGCAGGGCATCGCCGAGCTTCTGCGATGCGATCTCAAGCACATGGAAGCCCGGCGTGAGCGGAATGCCGATCACCTCGAAGGGACGCGGGTCCGTGCCGTCGGACTTGGGCATGTCCAGCGCTTTCACTCCGCCCTGCCCGTTGAGCAGCGACACCATGCGCGTCTGGATGTCGTCGGCGTCTTCCTTGTCGATCACCTTCGGCAGCGCGCCCTTCACGTCTCGCGCGGCCTGCTTGCGCGTGATCGTGTAGTTGCTGTCGTAGCGGCGTACCTTGCGGAACCACGCGATGATCTCCGCGTCGGTCCTCGGGTTCATGTCGCTCACCCGGCCCGGCGTGAGCGCCTGGACCTGCAGTGCGGGCTCGACCCTTCGCACGGTGACGGGCATCATCGCCACGCCATCCGGCTCCGCCAGCCGCTCGATCACACCGAAGGGCGATGCGGCGAACTTCGCGAGCGGCGGCATCGCGCCGGTCGCGACCTTCATCGGAAAGCTGTCCGGCGATGCGAGCGCGCGGCCGGAGGCATCCTCGAATTTCGGCGGCAGTTCGATCGTGAACTGCGCCTGTTCGGCAAACGGCGGCGGGAAGCTCACCGACTCCACGATCGCATCGGCGTCGTTGGCGACGTTCTCGTCGAACCGGGGCTTGACGGTCTTTCCGCTGCCCTTGAGCGTGATCTCGCCGGCGAGCCTGCGCGCGACCGGTGCGTTGAACTGCAGCACCATCGGCCGCAGCGGCAGGCATGCGGCCTGCGCGTTCTCGCGCTCGCAGGTGAACGAGATGGCAAAGGGCTCGCGCACTTCGAAGTTGAGCCGCCGTTCGACGGTGTTGACGACCCCTGAAGGCGTGGCCACGCCCTTGCCATAGACCAACTGCACGCGGCTGCCCGGTGTCAGCGTGCGATTGCATTGCAGGGTGACGAAGCGCAAGGGCTCTTTCTCGGCTTCCTTGTCGCGACCGAAGGCCTTGAGCAGGGCCGCGCGCTGCTCGCCGTCGACCCGCCGGACCGGAATGCGCTCGCCGATGTCGCCGGCCGCGCACCAGACGTTGTCCTGAATGCTCTGGAGGGTGGCTGCGCCGTTGAGTTCGAGCATGAACAACTGCTGCTCGTCGATCTTTCCGTAGCTCGGCTGCCAGCTGCGAATGAAGGGGCCGCCGCTGTTGAACTGGTAGCGCTCCGGGCCGGTGAGGGCGGAGCCCGAGGGCGACTTGAAGCCGGCGACGCGCGTGGCCGTGCAGCGCACGCCGGGCGGCAGGTCGTTCTCGAAGTCGAACACCCATTGCTTCTCGCCGGTCCAGCGGCCGGTGCCTTTCGTGGCCTGCGCGTCCGTACAACTCAGTGCCAGCGGGGCGGGCGCCTTGGGGTCTCCGAAGTTGACGGCCGGCTGGTCGAACCTGGCAACGACCTGGCGGATGCGCGCCACTTCACCCTGCGGCGTCAGGCTGGTGATCTGCAGGGCATGGCTGTGCCCGGCCAGGAATGCGGTGGCGGCCAGCAGAAGACTCGTGATCGATCGACTCAAACGGTATCCCTCCTCTCGGGGAGCGTAGCCGATTTGGCCCTGTGCAAAGGGTGTCCCAAGGGCCGTTCCTTACAATTCGAGGCTCGTCGTGCGGGTGTCGCGCGGACCGCCTCACTGATCACGCCGCTGATGAAACGCTACTGGGAAATCGATGCATTGCGCGGGCTCATGCTCGTGCTGATGACCATCACCCACCTTCCCACCCGCCTGACCGACCCACTGGGGCAGCCCTTCGGCTTTGTTTCGGCGGCCGAGGGCTTCGTGCTGCTGTCGGCCTTCGTGGCGGGGTTGGTCTACAGCCGCATCAGCTACAGCCGCGGCGTGGACGCGATGCGCCAGGCGTTCTGGCGGCGCGCCCTCAAGGTGTACCTGAGCCAGGCGGCGACGCTGCTCTTCCTGTTCACCATCATCACGGCGCTGAGCGTGCGGATCGACCAGCCGGCGGTGAAGAACCTGCTGTCCTTCTACCTGGCGAATCCGCGCGAGGGCTTCATCTATTCGCTGCTGCTGGTGTACGAGCCCGCGCTGCTCGACATCCTGCCGATGTACATCTTCTTCATGCTGATGAGCCCGTGGGTGCTGGCCTATGCGCTGCGCCACGGATGGACCGGCGTGATGGTGGCGAGCGCGGCGGTCTGGGCGCTGGCCCAGTTCGGGCTGAGCGAATGGCTCTATGAATTCGCGGTTCGCCACTTCGGCCTGCCGGTGCCGTTCCACGAAATGGGCGCGTTCAACGCTTTCGCTTGGCAGTTCCTGTGGTTCGCGGGCATGTGGATGGGCGCGAGCCGCAATGCGCCCGATGCGCAGCCCTTCCGCTTTCCGAAGTGGCTGGTGGCGGTGGCGGGTGCAGCGGCGCTGTACGGCTTTTATTGGCGCCACCATGGCATCAACGGCCAGGCGCCTTTCGGTGGGGACGTGGAGCTCAACCTGCTCTTCGACAAGTGGCAACTGGGCCCGCTGCGCATCGTGAATCTCGTCGTGCTCGGCATCGTGGCGATCCGGTTCGGTCCGGACTTCATGCGCCGCATACCCCGCCTGCACTGGCTGGAGGCCATGGGGCGGGCTTCGCTGCCGGTATTCTGTGCGCACCTCGTGGCGGTGTTGACGGTGCTCGCTGTCTTCGGCGACAGCCAGACCGCCAGGCCCTGGTGGGGCGATGTGCTGCTGCTGGGTGTGGTGTTCTCGGGGCTCTACGGCGTGGCGCGCGCCGTGCAGTGGTGGGACGAGCGGGGGCAGCCCCCCGCGACGCTAGCGGAGCCCCTGCGCGACTGAGGCGTTCCGCGCCGTCGGGTCCGGAAGGTGCTGCGCGATCACCGACTGCCAGAGCCGGTAGCCTTCGTCGTTCATGTGAAGCTGGTCGCCTCGAAACAGCTCCCCGCGTGGCCGGCCATCGGCGCCCATCATCGGTGTGAAGACATCGATGTACTCGCTGTTGGGCAGGCGGTTCAGGTAGGCCGCGATCACGTTGTTGGTCTCGCGAATCTGCGGGATGAGCTTCTCGCGCGAGGGGCTGGGCTTGACCGAGATGTAGGCGATGCGCGTGTCCGGCAGTTCAGCCCGCACGGTGTTGGTGAAATTCGCGAAGCTCTCCAGGATCTGCAGCGGCGTGCGGCCTTCGGCGAGGTCGTTGTCGCCTGCATACACCAGCACCAGCCGGGGCTTGTACCGCACCACCAGCTCGTGTGCGAACAGGCTGCATTCGGCCATGGTCGAGCCGCCGAAGCCGCGGTTGATGACCACCGGCTGCTGCCGGAAATCCTGCGCGATGTTGGACCACATCCGGATGGTGGAACTGCCGACGAACAGCACGCCGTCGGCGGCGGGCAGGCCGGCCTTGTCGGCGTTCGCGAAGGCGCTGATTTCGCCCTGCCAGCGGCTCTGGGCAGCGGCGGTACCCGGGACGGATTGAGCCTGCGATGCCAGCGTTGCGAACAACGCGAGCGATAGAGCGACAAGGCGAACAGCTTTCATCGACACCATGGAATCCAAACGTCCTTCGACCTGAGTACGTTGGCAAGTTCCAGCCGACGTGTCGCGGAATGGTAACGGGTCGTCGTGAGGCCCTGCCGTCCGGGGCAGTCATTGGCCGGATGGCAACGTTCTGAAACATATACTGGATTTCCCTCTCTGGAGCGTCCATGCACGAGCAAAGCGGCCCTGCACCCCGACCGTTCTGGCACCGCCTGAACACCTTCTTCGCGTTCCCGTTCCAGTGGGAGCCGTTGGCGTATGCGGTGGTGCTGTCGCTGTGCGCCTTGCTGTTTCACGTGTTGATCATCCTGCCGCAGGCCTTGGCCATCCTTCTCGTGGAGCTCGGCATCGTGCTGGCTGCCACGCGCTATGGATTCAAGGTGATGGCGCTCGGCTCGCGCGGCATCGTGCGTGCGAGCGACTTCCCGCGGACGCTGGACGACGAGTGGACGAACCTGCCCTGGAAGCTGTTCGCGCTGGTGCTCGTGCAAGGCTTTGCCGTTGGCTTCCTGGCCGCGATGAATCCGGCGCTGGGCCAGATCGCGCTGTTCGTCGTGTCGTTTACGTTGCCGGCCACCACGATGGTGCTGGTGCAGTCGGGCAGCCTCTTCCAGGCACTGAACCCTGCACTGGTGTGGGAGACGATGCGCGCGGTCGGCTGGCCCTATGCGCTGCTGTGCGTGTTTCTCTTCCTGCTGAATACCGGCGCGCAGATCGCGATGGTCATGGTGCTGCCGTTGATGAAAGGCTGGCTGGCGCTGCCGGTCTTCAATTTCGTGATGATCTATTTCGGCTGGGTCATGGCCAGCCTGCTCGGCTACGTGATGTACCAGAACCATGCCGCACTCGGGATCGAGCTGCTGCCGGGCGCGGGCGACGACGACCGCCAGATCGACACGCGCACGCCGGCGCAGATCGCCCAGCAGCAGACCGACGCGCTGGTCGCGCAGATGGTGACCGACGGCGACACGGTCGGCGCACTCGCGCTCGCCTACGAGGCGCAGCGCACGCAGCCTGACGACCTGGCGGCCCAGCGCCGCTACCACCGCATGCTGCTGCTGGCGCCCGACAAAAAGGCGACGCTGCTGGACCACGCCCGCAGGCTGATCGACATGCTGGTGCGTCGCGATCTCCAGTCCGAAGCGCTCAAGGTCTACAAGGACTGCCGCGAGAAGGACGCAGGCTTCTCCATCGACGACCCGGCCGTGACGATGGCGCTCAGCCGTGTCGAATGGCGCAATGGCGATGCGCGCGCGGCGCTCGCGCTGCTGTCCGGATTCGACAAGCGCTTTCGGGGGCACGCGTTGATTCCGCAGGCCTACGAGCTGGCGGCGCGTGTGTTGGTGCAGGGGCTGAACCGGCGCGACATGGCGCAGCCGATCCTCGCCACGCTCGAAGCTCGCTACCCCGACAGCGAGCAGACCTCGGAAGTGCGCTGGTTGCTGCGCGAAGTCCCTCAGGCCTGAACCCGGCCCGTCGGTCAGCCCTTCTGCAGCGTGCGCGTCACCATGTCCTGCGGCGCGAGGCGCAACAACTCCGGAAGCCAGCCCATGGCCTGTTCGCGGCGGCCTGCCTGCAGCAGGCCATTGGCGCACAGGGAAAGGGTGTCGGCCAGTTCAGGATGGTCGGGTGCGGTCTTCAGCAGCGCCTGGCAAAGCCGCTCCGCGTCGCCGAACTGCCGCGCCCGCGTGAAGCGCCGCGCAAGCCGTGCCATGTCGTCCGGCTTGAGTCGCGCACCGGGCTTCGCATGGTCGAGGTAGGTCTTGTAGCTCGTGTACTGCAGCTCCAGCGTGGCCGGATCGTTGGGCTTCAGCCTGAAGATGCGGTGCGCTGCGCGGTGGAAGTCCTCGCCCGACGGCCAGAGCCTCGCGGTGTTGAACCACGCACGGAGGGTGTCAGCGTCATCGGGCCGTAACCTGGCCGCCGCGCGCCACTCGGCGCAGGCGGATTCGAACTTCATGTCGGCTGCGAGACGGCGCGCCGATGCGACGTGCTGGTCGAAGGGATCAGGTGCTGCGACGGGGGCCGTAGCGGGCAACAGGAGTTGCCGCCAGCGCATCGTCCCGGCCATGAGCAGCGCGCCCGTCAGCAGCCCGCCCAGGTGGGCCATGTACGCAATGCCCTGGCCGCCGACGAAGTGCTGCAGCAGCTCGTTGGCGATCCAGGCCGGCAGCAGGATCAGCGCGGGCGCCGTGACGTAGTTGAAATAGAAGAACAGCTGGTAGAAGAAGCGGATGCGCCGCAGCCGGTACATCACCGCGTACATGCCCATCAGCGCAGAGACTGCGCCGGAAGCGCCCAGCCCGTAGCCGCCGTTTCCCGCGTAGGCCCAGGCGGCCAGTGCCGACGCTCCCACTGCCCCGAGCAGGTAGAAGCCGAGGTAGAGGCCGCGCCCCAGTGCGAGTTCGACCGAAAAGCCGAACAGGAACAGGAAGAGCATGTTGCCCAGCAAGTGGCCCGTGTTCCCGTGCAGGAAGGCGGAAGTGACCCAGGTCCACGGCTTGAAGTCGGCGCCCTGGTTGTGGTCCTGCGCCCAGCGCTCCGTGAACGGCGCCGGCAGCATGGCCTCGTAGTCGCGGCGCTCGCTCTTCCATTGGGCATAGCTTGGGTTGCCGGGCGTCACGACCGCATCGGCGTGCAGCTTCTGGAGGAAGGCCTTGTCGCGCTGCAGGCCTTCGAGCAGGTTCTCGACGTCGCCGCGTGCCAGCAGCCGCTTCGCGGTCTTGGCGTGCGGCGAGCCGGTTTCCTCGAGCCAGGCGACGAAAGCCGGCAACTCCAGCCGGGGCAACTCGCTTTGCGTGTAGAAATGCGCTGCGCGCTGCTCCGCTTTTTCCTCGGCGCGCTGCGGACCCCAGAACACGAGCATGTTCACGAGGATGAGCAGCACGGTCATCCATGGCGGATTGCGCCAGGTCGGCCGGCTCTCGAGCGGGATCGCGTAGAACAAGTCGCTTCGGGCCCGCCGCTCAGAGGCTGTTGCGCCCGATGCCCTGGTAGACGATGCCGGCTTCCTTCATCGTGGTCGGCTCGTACAGATTGCGGCCGTCGAAGATGACGGGCGCTTTCATCATTGCCTTGAGGCGCTCGAGGTTGGGGCTGCGATAGGCCTTCCACTCGGTCACGATGATGAGCGCGTCGGCGCCGTCGAGCGCCTGCATCGGGTCCTTGGCCGGGACGAAGCTGATGCTTTCGAGCAGCGAGGGTGCATCGGCGAAGTCCAGCTCCAGCACGCGCCGCGTCTCGTCGACCGCGATCGGATCGTGCGCCACCACGCGCGCACCGGCGCGCAGCAGCACGTCAATCACCACGCGGCTGGGTGCCTCGCGCATGTCGTCGGTGTTCGGCTTGAAGGCCAGCCCCCAGAGGGCGAAGGTGCGGTCGCTCAGGTCATTGCCGAAGCGGGCGAGCACCTTGTTGGTCAGCACCTGTTTCTGCTCGTCATTGACCGCTTCGACCGATTCGAGCACGCGCAAGGCCTGTCCGTGTTCGCGCGCGGTGCGCGTCAGGGCCTGGATGTCCTTGGGGAAGCAACTGCCGCCATAGCCTGTGCCGGCATAGAGAAAGCTGTAGCCGATGCGCGGATCGGAGCCGATGCCCTGGCGCACGGCCTCGATGTCGGCGCCCACGCGGTCGGCGAGATTGGCCAGTTCGTTCATGAAGCTGATGCGGGTGGCGAGCATCGCGTTGGCCGCGTACTTCGTGAACTCCGCGGAGCGCACGTCCATCACACGCGTGCGCTCGTGGTTGCGGTTGAAAGGCGCGTAGAGCCGGCGCATCCAGCCCAGCGCCTCGCGGCCGTTGTCGTCGCTGGTATGGCCGATGACGATGCGGTCGGGCCGCATGAAATCCTCGACGGCCGCGCCTTCCTTCAGGAACTCGGGATTGCTGACGACCGAGAAGCGCAGGTCGGAGCGCCCACGCTTGTCCAGTTCTTCCTGGATCGCGGCCGTGACGCGGTCGGCGGTGCCCACGGGCACCGTGGATTTGTCGACCACGACCTTGAAGCCGTTCATGTAGCGCCCGATGCTGCGGGCCGCGGCCAGCACGTACTGCAGATCGGCGCTGCCGTCTTCGTCGGGCGGAGTGCCCACGGCGATGAACTGCACGTCGCCGTGCGCGACGGAGGCCTCGACGTCGGTGGAAAACGAGAGCCGCCCTGCCGCGGCATTCGATTCGACCAGATCGCCGAGGCCCGGTTCGTAGATCGGGATGCCGCCTGCATTGAGCGTCGCGATCTTGCGCGCATCGACGTCCAGACAGAACACGTGGTTGCCGATGTCCGCCAGGCAGGCGCCGGTGACGAGGCCGACGTAGCCGGTTCCGATGATCGAGATGTTCATGAGATCAGGTTGCCTTGGGTTCCGAAAGGATCTGGTCGAAGTATGCGATGGTCTTCGTCAGGCCTTCCTCCAGTTGGGTGCGCGGCGCCCAGCCACCGAGCTCCTTCTGCGCGAGCGAGATGTCGGGACGGCGTTGCTTGGGGTCGTCGGCGGGCAAGGGCATGCGCACCAGCTTGCTCTTGGAGCCTGTCAGTTCGATGACCTTGTTGGCCAGCTCCAGCATCGAGAACTCGCCCGGGTTGCCGATGTTGACCGGGCCCGGGACCTCGTCGCCGGTGTTCATCATGCGCATCATCGCTTCGAGGAGATCGTCCACGTAGCAGAAGCTGCGCGTCTGCTGGCCATCGCCGTAGATCGTGATGTCCTCGCCCTTGAGCGCCTGCACGATGAAGTTCGACACCACGCGGCCGTCGTTCATGTGCATGCGCGGCCCGTAGGTATTGAAGATGCGCACGACCTTGATGCGCAGCTTGTGCTGGCGGTGGTAGTCGAAGAACAGCGTCTCGGCGCAGCGCTTGCCTTCGTCGTAGCAACTGCGGATGCCGATCGGGTTCACGCGGCCCCAGTAGGCCTCGACCTGCGGATGGATCTCGGGGTCGCCGTAGACCTCGCTGGTCGACGCCTGCAGGATCTTGGCGCGCACCCGCTTGGCGAGCCCGAGCATGTTGATGGCGCCGTGCACGCTGGTCTTGGTGGTCTGCACCGGGTCGTGCTGGTAGTGGATCGGCGAGGCGGGGCAGGCGAGATTGAAGATCTCGTCCACCTCGATGTAGAGCGGGAAGGTCACGTCGTGCCGCATCAGCTCGAAGCGCGGGTGATCGAGCAGGTGCTCGACATTGCGCTTGGTGCCGGTGAAGAAGTTGTCGACACACAGGACGTCGTGCCCCTGTTCGATGAGCCGGTCGCAGAGATGGCTGCCCAGGAAACCGGCGCCGCCGGTGACGAGCATCCGCTTGGAAGCGTTGTATTGCCGCATGCGCGTGATCACTCCGTAAAAAAGGGTCAATCGGTCAGGGTCGCTGGGACCGCTGTTCGTACATCTTCGCGTCGACCAGCATACGAAACCACAGGGCCTGGAAGAAGGCAAAGTAAAAGCCGGTCTTGCCGTCCAGGAAGCCCAGGCGGAAGACGTAGCGGTAGACGAAGTAGCTGAGCGAGCGGATGCCCGTGGGCAGCTTGTAGTAGAGCTCCTTGATGAAGCGCGTGCGCTCGCGGGCGTCGCCCATCAGGCGCGGCTGCAGCACGTTGCTGCCGGCCACGCGGGGGTTGAGCTTTTCCTTCGCCTCGGCGTCGCTCCAGCGGTTGTGGCTCGCGATCCAGTCGCTGAGGCGGGCCGAATTCTTGTCATGCATGAAGCCATTGAGCCGTCCCGGCTTCGCGGTGCTGATGAAGTGCTGGTCGTACAGCCGCGCTTCGCAGTGCCCCAGGCCCGAACGGAAGAGCCTCAGGTGCCAGGGATTCACGCCGCTGAAGCGCAGCATCTTGCCCATGAAATAGTCGCGGCGACGGATCAGGTAGGCGTCGAATTCCGGCGTGCCCGAGAGCACGGCGTTGATCTCGCCCACCGAACGGTCGTCTAGCACCTCGTCGGCGTCCAGGTGGATCTGCCAGGCGTACGAACCCTCGATCTGGGCGATGGCCCAGTTGCGTTGGTCGCTGTAGTTGGAGAAGGGGCGCTGCACAACGGTGCATCCCATTTCTTCAAGGATCGCGGGCGTGCCGTCGGACGAATGGGAGTCGACCACGTAGACGTGGGGACTCACCTTCTTCGCCTGCGCGACCGTTTCCCGAATGATCGAGGCGGAATTGAAGGTCAGGATGACGACGACGCAGCGAGGTAGTTCCATGAGATTGGGGCGCTCGAATTGCGGATCGGGCGGCGGGGTTGCCACTTTCCCAAGCGCGAAGCGTGCCAAACTTTAGCACTACATTCTTACGTTTTGGAACACATCCGACGGCCGGCCAGCCCTCACCCAACGGCCTATGACCTTGGGTTGCTACTGTTGTGATAGCAGGAAAGCCAATGCCAGTCAGGCATTGTTCGTGTTTCGGGTAAACCCGAGGGCTTCAGGCCAGCCGTTCGCGGTGTCGCGCGATCTGTTGCCGGACCTGCGCCGGGGCCGTGCCGCCCAGGATGTTCCGCGCCGTCAGCGATCCGCGCAGGCTCAGGACCCCGTAGACGTCCTTCTCGATCTTCGGATGGAAGGTCTGCAGCACGGCCAGCGGCAGTTCGGACAGATCCACCTTGTGCGAGATCGCTGCCTTGACCGCGTGCGCCACCGTTTCGTGCGCGTCGCGGAAGGGCAGACCCTTCTTCACGAGGTAGTCGGCCAGGTCGGTGGCGGTCGCGTAGCCGCGCAGGGCGGCGTTTTCCATCGCCTCGGGCTTGACGGTGATGCCGCCCACCATTTCCGCGAAGATGCGCAGGGTGTCCTTGAGCGTGTCGACGGTGTCGAACAGCGGCTCCTTGTCTTCCTGGTTGTCCTTGTTGTAGGCCAGCGGCTGGCCCTTCATGAGCGTGATCAGCGCCATCAGGTGGCCGACCACGCGGCCGGTCTTGCCGCGGGCGAGTTCGGGCACGTCCGGGTTCTTCTTCTGCGGCATGATCGAACTGCCGGTGCAGAAGCGGTCCGCGATGTCGATGAAGCCGAAGGACTGGCTCATCCACAGCACCAGTTCCTCGCTCAGGCGGCTGATGTGCACCATCGCGAGCGAAGCCGCTGCGGTGAATTCGATCGCGAAGTCGCGGTCACTGACGGCGTCCAGGCTGTTCTGGCAGACCTCGTCCATGCCGAGCGCGCGCGCCACCGCTTCGCGGTCCAGCGGGTAGCTGGTGCCGGCCAGCGCCGCGGCGCCGAGCGGCAGCCGGTTCACGCGCTTGCGCACATCGGCCATGCGTTCGGCGTCGCGCGCGAACATCTCGACGTAGGCCAGCATGTGGTGCCCGAAGCTCACGGGCTGGGCCACCTGCAGGTGCGTGAAGCCGGGCAGGATCACCTCGACGTTCCGGTCGGCGATCTCGATCAGCGACTTCTGCAGGTCGACCAGCAGGCCGCCGATCAGGTCGATCTCGCCGCGCAGCCAGAGCCGCACATCGGTCGCCACCTGGTCGTTGCGGCTGCGGCCGGTGTGCAAGCGCTTGCCCGCATCGCCCACCAGTTGCGTGAGACGGGCCTCGATGTTCAGGTGCACGTCTTCGAGGTCGAGCTTCCACTCGAAGGCGCCCGATTCGATTTCCTCGCGAATCTGCTTCATCCCGCGCTGGATATCGGCGTGGTCCTGCGCGGCGATGATGCCCTGCGCCGCCAACATACCGGCATGCGCCAGCGAACCCTCGATGTCAGCCTGCCACAGACGTTTGTCGAAGAAGACGCTCGCGGTGTAGCGCTTCACCAGGTCGCTCATCGGTTCGGAGAACAGGGCGGACCAGGCTTCGGATTTCTTGTCGAGTTGGTTTTGGGTCATGGGGGCCGTTCGGGAGGCAATAATGGGTTTGTCACCCAATGTTTCTGTGATGCGCAACCCGTCGATTTTATCGGCCACCCCTTCGTCGTCCGCGACGACCCCTGCGGCGTCCTCGCAGGCTCGGACGCGGCCGCCCGCGCGGGGTGGCGTTGTGTTGTTCGATGCCTGCCAGATCGGGGTGGTGCTGCGCGCTGTGCTATTCGTCGAAGTGGTTGTGGCCGTCAGCGCCCTGTTCCTGGCGGCGACCTTTTCGGAATGGCTGCTGTTGACCGCGACGGTCACCGGCGGCGCCTTGCCTGCGACCCTGCTCTGGCTGCTGGTCGCATGTGCGCTCAAGAAGTTGCTTGGCCGACTGCCCCTCCAGGCGCAGTACGCGGTGGGTGCCGTGCTCGGCGCGCTGTCCGGCCTGTACGGTTGCGGATTGCTTCGCCTGACGGGCGTGGTCGGCAGTGCGCCCTGGCTGGGGAGTGCCCTGGCCGGCGCGTTGTTCGCGGGCCTGATGATGGCGGCGCTGGTCCTGCGCGCGCGCGGGCAAACGCCGGCGGCGACCACTGCGCGACTCGAGGAATTGCAGTCGCGCATCCGACCCCACTTTCTCTTCAACACCCTCAACAGCGCGATCGCACTGGTGCGCGAGGAACCGGCCAAGGCCGAGGCCATGCTGGAAGACCTGAGTGAATTGTTCCGGCAGGCGCTGGCGGACCCGGGCGAGTCGGTCACGCTCGCGGACGAGATCGCGCTGGCCCAGCGCTATCTCGCCATCGAGCAGGTCCGTTTCGGCGACCGCCTCCGGATCCGCTGGGACATCGACCCCGACGCCAACACGGCCCGTCTCCCTCCGCTGCTGCTGCAGCCGCTGGTCGAGAACGCCGTCAAGCACGGCGTGGAGCCGAGCCCCGAGGGCGCCAAGCTGCGCATCCGCACGGAACGCCGCGGCAGCATGGTGCTGATCGAGGTGATCAACAGCCTGCCGCCCTTGCGCTGGGCCGACCAGCCCCTGCCGAGAGGACACGGCATAGCGCTGGACAACGTCCGCGACCGGCTCCGACTGTTGCACGACATGCAGGCGCAATTCAGCGCCGGCATGGACCAGAAGAGCTATCGCGTCCGCATCGCCATTCCCGCAGACACATGACCCCACTCCGTACCCTGATCGTCGATGACGAAGCGCTGGCGCGTTCGCGCCTTCGGTCGCTCCTGGCCGATTGCCGTTCGCCCGCCGCCGAGGTCGTCGCCGAGGCGGCGCACGGCGAAGGCGCGCTGAACCAACTCGCCAGCACCCACTTCGACCTCGTGCTCCTGGACGTCCATATGCCCGGCATCGACGGTGTCGAGCTGGCGCGCAAGCTGCACGGCCGGCCGGGCGCGCCGGCGGTCGTGTTCGTCACGGCCTTCGCCGCGCATGCGGTCACGGCCTTCGAACTGGAGGCGGTCGATTACCTGACCAAGCCGGTGCGGGCCGAACGCCTGCAGCAGGCGCTGCAGAAGGTCGAGCGCCACCTCAAGGACCGGCGGCCGGCCGCAGCGCAGGGGCCGCAGGATGTCCTCGTCATCCAGGACCGTGGCCGCACCGAGCGCGTGCCTGTGCACGAGGTGCTTTACCTGAAGTCCGAGTTCAAGTACCTCACGGTGCGCACGGCGTCGCGCAGCCACATCTTCGACGGCTCGCTGGCCGAACTGGAGGAACGCTTTCCCGCGCGATTCGTGCGCGTGCACCGCAATGCGCTGGTCGCGCGCGCGGCCATCCGTGCGCTCGAGAAGTACGACGACGGCGAAGACGCCGAAGGCTGGGCCTTGCGGCTCGACGGCATTCCGGAACCGATCGTGGTGTCGCGCCGGCAGTTGTCCACGGTCCGCGAACTGCTCAAGGATCCTCGGTGACCGAGGAAAACAAGTCCCTGGTCGAGGAGGTACTGGCCGAGGCCGATGAGTCCGGTCGCGTCCTGCTCCACATGCCGGTCGATGTGCGCAGCGTGTCGCTGGTGGTGCTGGCGGTGCTCGCGAGCGTCTTCGCGCTGCGTTGGGCGGCCGCGGTGTTCATCCCGCTGATGGTGAGCCTGATGCTCACCTACGCGCTCGCGCCGCTGGTCGACCAGCTCGAACGCTGGAAGATCTCGCGCTGGATCGGCGCGGCCGTGATCCTGCTCGGCCTGGGCGGGGCTTTCGGGTGGACCGGCTACTCGCTCTCCGGCAACGCCTCCGAGTTGCTCGATGCGTTGCCTGTCGCGGCGCAAAAGCTGCGTATCGGGATGCGCGGCAACAACCGCCCCGCCGACCCGAGCGCGCTCGACACGGTGCAGAAGGCGGCCGCGCAACTCGAACAGGCCGCCGAGGAGAACTCGGCCAAGGTCGCGGCGCGCAAGGGCGTGGCGCGCGTGATCATCGAGCGTCCCTCCTTCAACGTTCGCGACTACCTGTGGAGCGGTACCGTGGGCCTGATTGCTGCGGTGGGGCAGCTCACGCTGGTGGGCTTCCTCACTTTCTTCGCGCTCGGGTCGGGCGATACGTTCCGCCGCAAGCTGGTCAAGATCACCGGGCCCAGCTTGCAGAAGAAAAAGATCACCGTGCATGTGCTGGACGACATCACGAAGCACATCGAGCGCTATCTGATCGTGCAGATCCTCACCAGTGCACTGGTGGGCGTCGCGACCGGGCTCGCGTTCTGGGCCATCGGGCTGGAGAACGCGGCGGTCTGGGGCATCGTGGCGGCGGTGACCAATCTCATCCCCTACATCGGCTCCGTCATCGTGATGGCGGCGGCGGGGCTGGTCGCGTTCCTGCAGTTCAACGGCATCGAGTTGGCGCTGCTGGTCGGGGGCACGTCGCTGGTGATCCACACGCTCGTGGGCAATCTGCTGGTGCCCGTCCTCACGAGCCGCACGAGCCGGATGAATCCGGTGGCGGTGTTCGTCGGCGTGATCTTCTGGGGATGGCTCTGGGGGATCTGGGGGCTGCTGCTGGGCATTCCGATCATGATGGTGGCGAAGGCCATCTGCGATCACGTCGAGGACCTGCAACCTATCGGCGAACTCCTCGGGGAGTAGCGCTCGCCCCCAGGCTTGCCCACTTCGTGTGGCCGCCTACCCCCGGCCGGGGGCAATACCGGCAGACCGGCGGAGCCGGATCTGCGGTATTTCCCGACTTGTCATCCGACCTTGATGACTGATTGTTCCGGTAGCACGCGCCAGATGATCCATTCACCGATGGCGATGTAGTGTGTCGCAGCTGATGCTTCTGGGGGGCTGCCGTGCTGCAGCGTGAACTTGCGGCCTGCAAGGCGCAGCACGATCTCGAAGCCGGGCCAGCCTTGCGGCACGCGGGGGGTGAGGGAGAGCTGGTCGCCGCGCACTGTCAGGCCCAGCAGGGTCTCGACCGCTGCGCGGTGCATCCAGGCCGCGGAGCCTGTGTACCAGCTCCATCCGCCGCGGCCTGCGTAGGGGGCTGCGCCGTAGACGTCGCCGGCCATCACGTAGGGTTCGAGTTCGTACAGGGGGCCGCGCTCCGGGTCGCGCGCGCGATGCGCGGGGCTCAAGCCCTCGAAGGTCTGCCATGCCGCCTCGATGTCGCCATGCAGCGCCTGCGCCATCATGGCCCACACGGCGGCGTGCGAATACTGGCCACCGTTCTCGCGCACGCCGGGCGGGTAGGCCTGGATATAGCCCGGGTTGTTGGTGGAGCGCGCCAGCGGTGGATGCAGCAGGCGCATCAAGCCGTGTGGCTTGTCGTGCAACTGCTGCTTCATCGAGGCGAGTGCCTGCGTGGTGTGTATGTCGTCCGACGCGCCCGAGAGCAGGGACCAGGCTTGCGCGATAAGGTCGATGCGGCATTCCTCGTTGATCGACGAGCCCAGCGGTGCGCCGTTGTCGAAGAACGCGCGCCGGAACCACGCGCCGTCCCAGCCGGCTGCGTGGAGGGCACTGATCCAGCCTTGTCGGGCCGCGAGCCAGCGCTGCGCACGCTCGTTCTCGCCGCGGGCCTGGGCGAAGGGCGCGAAACGCTCGACCACGCTGCACAGGAACCACGCGAGCCAGACGGATTCGCCGCGGCCTTCGTTGCCGACGCGGTTCATGCCGTCGTTCCAGTCGCCGGTGCCCATCAACGGGAGGCCATGCGCACCGGTCGCGAGACTGCGGTCGATGGTGCGCGCGCTGTGCTCGTAGAGGGTGGCGGTCCGGGTGCCGATCTGCGGCGCGTAGTAGGCATCCTCCGCGCCGGGCGGAATTTCCGGGCCTTCGACGAAGGGCACGATCTCGTCGAGCACGGACCGGTCCGCGGTGACGTCGACATAGTGGGACGCGGCATACGGCAGCCAGAGCAGGTCGTCGGAGAAATGCGTGCGCACGCCGGCACCACCGGGCATGTGCCACCAGTGCTGCACATCGCCTTCGGGGAACTGCCGCGCCGCGTTGACGAGGATCTGCTCGCGCAGGCGCGCCGGATCGGTCATCGCGAAGGCCATCGCGTCCTGCAACTGGTCGCGGAAGCCGAAGGCGCCGCCGGCCTGGTAGAACCCGGCCTTGGACCAGAGCCGGCACACCAGCGTCTGGTACATCAGCCAACGGTTGACCATGGCATCGAAGAGCGGGTCCGGTGTCCTGACCTGCAGGCGACCCAGCAACTCGTCCCAGAATCCGCGCGCCTGTGCCAGCGCCTCGGCCACGTCGCGCTGCTGCCAGCGTCGCGCCAGTTGCATGGCGGCCTCGGGGGCGTCCGCGTGCCCCAGCATGAAAGTGAAAGTGGCGCCTTCGCCGGCCGCGAGCTTGAACTCGCCGGCGATCGCGGCGCAGGCATCGAGGCCGCTGCCGCCGCGCCCGCCCAGGGCCTCGGGCAGCTCGATCGCGCCGCGGCCGGCAAAGAATTCGCTGCGATCGCAGGTCCACTGCGTCGCGCCGTTGAAGCCGGCGAGTTGAACGAAACCGGTGCTCCCGCCGAAGCCTGCACTCGACTCGCGCTGCTGACCGAACACCGCCGGCAGGTCCTCGGGCTTCCATGTGTGGACGGTCCGCCGTTCGCCGCGGGCCGCCCCCAGTTGCCACTCGACCATCGCCATGGCCCGCATGCGGCGAGCGCCGATGCCTTCGTTGCGGATGCTCACGTGCACCAGCTTCATCCGATCGTCCCGATCGGCGAAGAAGGTGGTTTCCAGCACCACGTTGCGATGCAGGCATTCGAACACCGTGTAGCCCTGACCATGGCGCACACGGTGCCGCGCGGCGGCGACACCGCGGCCGGCCGGCGTGAGAGGGAAGAGTTCGCGGGTGTCGAGATCCTGCAGCAGGTAGTGCTCGAAGGCCGGATCCTGGACCGGATCATTCGACCACGGCGTGACCTGGTGAAGCCGGCTGTTGGTTGCCCAGGTGTAGCCCGTGCCCGATTCGGAGATCTGGAAGCCGAATGAGGCATTGGCGATCACGTTGACCCAGGGCCGCACGGTGCGCCGGTTCACGTCGACTTCGAAGCGGAACTCGCCGCTCCCCGCATCGAAGCCGCCTTGCGGCGCGACCAGGGCATCGTTGATGTGGGCGGTGGGCGGCAGTGTCGAGAGCGCGACGCGAGTCCCCGCGTCTTCGTTCGTCGGCCCGGCGGCAGTCTCGCGCAGCGACGCCACCTGCGATTCGAGCGCTCGCCCGTCGGCGGTGAATACGACCCGGGCCAGGCTCGACAGCGCCGCCTTCTCCGATGGCGCGACATCGGAGTCGCGCAGCAGGTAGAAGCCTGCGGCATCGTTGCGCGGAAAGCTGTTCTGCGTCTGCTGTGCGACACGGACACGCAACGCCTCGATGTCCCTCTGCAGCGGCATCAGGTACGAGTGCGGTTCGCTGTTGAGCACCACGAGATCGCAGGCCACGCCGCCGAAGCCCCACCAGGGCTGGGCGCGCAGCAGCGTGTCGACCAGTCCCTTGCCGGCCATGGAATGGATGTAGACCAGCACGATCGGCTTGTCGCCCGAGATGCCGAAGCGCCAGATCTGGCGCAGGTCGATCAGTCCCCGGTCGCGCATCGCGCGGGGCGTCGTGTAGGTCAGGACGGTGGTGAGGTCCTGCAACGCGAGGTTCTTGGCGGGGTCGATGCTCAGGTCGCGCAGCCGCACCTGCGCCAGCGTGGCGGCCATGCGCGCTGCGCGCTCGACGTGCATGGGCTGCAGGTAGCGGTCGATGCCGGGCATCAGGGCTTCCACATCGTCGTCGGCCGAGGTCGCGAAAGTCACGCGCGCGGTGGCGCCCGGCGGGATCGACAGTCGCACGCGCAGGCAGGCGATCGGGTCGAGACCGTTGATCGGCGTGCCATCGGCCCCGAGCGGTTGCGGCTCGAGGGCTGGCGTGGCCAGCGTGCGGTTGCGTCCGATGAAGGCGCGCCGGTCGGTCATGCAGTCGACGGACAGTACCTGCGCATCCACCGACGCGACGAAGTGCGCTGCCGCGACCACCGGGTCCCCGTGCAGGCGCGGTTTGCGCGACATCAGCAGTGCACGCCAGCCCGGCTCCCAGCGGCTCTCGACGAACAGGTTCGCGAAGGCGGGATGCGCCTCGTCGGCCTTGGGGTTGGACAGCACCGGCTCGAAGTAGGAGATGAGTTCCAGCGTGCGTGTCTCGCTGCCGGTGTTGTGCAGCGAGACGGTGCGCAGTTCGGTGTCGTCCTCGGGGCTGATGAGCACCGTGGTGCGCGCCTGCAAGCCGGGGCCGGTCGCGTCGAACTGCACCTGGTCGGCCAGGAAGCGGGCCTTGTAGCGCCAGTGCTCGCCCGGCGCGGGCAGGGCGGTGAGCGAGGTGAGCGCGCGGCTGTGGGCATCGCGCACGTAGAAGAAGGTGCCGTAGCTGTCGCGCAGCGGATCGTCGCGCCAACGTGTCACGTTGAAGGAACGCCAGCGGCTGACGCCCGCACCGTTGGCGCGCAACGCGACCGTGTAGCGGCCGTTCGACAACAGGTGCGTCGGCTGGAAGCCCGGCTCCATCGGATCGACGACGCGCGGCTGGAAGATCGGCGGCGCTTCGGCGGTGGCCGGTTCCGGCGGCGTACGTGGATCGGCGCTGCCGATGATCTGCCGCGGCGTGCGCTCGTGAAGCAGCGACGCGTACGCCTCGACCAGTGGCGCGCTGCCGAACCAGCGGCACGGCGCATCGTCGCGAACGGCGTTGCACAGGGCCACGAGCGTCATGCCGTGGTGATGCGCCATGACATTGCGCACGACGGTGTACGGTTGGCCCTCCGGCTGGCGCGAGACGGTGAAATCGATGGCGTCGAAGAAGCCGAACTCGCCGCGCGCACCGAGCGATTCGAGCAGCTGCAGGTTGATGACCGCATCGGCCGGCCTGAGCAGCGCCGCCATGGCGGTCGCGTAGGGCGCAACCACGCGATCGGTCGGCGGTGTGCGGCGCAATGCGAGCCGCGGCACGCCGAAGGGCGAGTACTGGTAGGCGAGCGAGTGGTCCCGCGCGAAGTAGGCGGATTCGGAAACGCCCCACGGCAGGTTCTGCGCCGAGCCGAAGCTCTGCTGTTCCCCGATCGCGGCCAGGTTCGCCACTTGCAGCAGGCCGCCGACCGGCTCGGCCATGACGAGCGTCGGCATCAGGTACTCGAACATCGAGCCCGACCAGGACTTGAGCCCGGGCTTGACGCCCACGGAGAGAAAAGGCCGGCCGAGCGCCATCCAGTGCCGGCGCGGCACGTCGCCCTTGGCAATGGCGAGGAAGCTCAGCAGCCGCGACTCGGACGCCAGCAAATCGTAGTAGCTCGCATCGAGCATGTTCTCTTCCACGCGCAGGCCGATGTGGAAGAGGTGGCGCTTGGTGTCGTAGAGGCCGCGGAAGTCCATGCCGGCGCACAGGGTCTCGCAGCGCTGCGCGAGCACTTCCATTTCAGCGGCTTCGGCGCTCGACGCGACGAAGGCTCGGCAGGCCTGTGCCACCGCCATCAGATGCCCCGCGAGATTGCCGCTGTCGACGCTGGACACATACGCCGGCGGCAGCATCCGCAGCGACTGCGTGTCGTACCAGTTGTAGAGATGGCCCTGGTGCTTGTCGAGCCGGTCGACGGTGTCGAGGGTGGCGGTGAGGCGCGCGGCCAGCGCCTTCGTCTCGATCCAGCCGAACTCGCGCGCACAGCAGCAGGCGAGCAGGTACATGCCAATGTTCGTGGGCGAGGTGCGGTGCGCGATGGTGAGCTCGGGTTCGAGCTGGAGGTTGTCCGGCGGGAGGTGGTTGTCCCCGGGCCCGACGACATGCTCGAAGAAGTGCCACGTGTCGCGCGCCACCTGCTCGAGATAGGTACGCCGCTCGATGCTGAGCTCGCCTCCGGTTTCGGCCGGGGTTCGGCTGCACCACCACGCGGCAACCGGGGCGAGCGCCCACAGCACGAAGAGAACAGGACCCATCCATGGATGAGGACTCCACAGCGCCGCCGCGGCGATTGCGATGCAGATGCCGCTGGTGAGCGCAGCTCCGCGCACGAACGCCGACAGCTCGTAGCGTGCCTGCGCCTGCGCCTGCGCAGCGGTCGTCCATTCGAGCAGGTGCCGACGGCTCACCACCAGGCGCCATCCGACGCGCAGGGAGGCGTCGATCAGCAGCCGCGTCTGCGCCGCCAGTTGCACGAACTGCCACGCGGCGCTTGCCATCGCACGCAGCAGCTCGGTCGCGCCCACGTCGAAGAAATGGGGCAGCTCGATCGAGCGCCGCGTCGGCACCAACCCGGCGAGTGCGCCCAGCAAGGGGCCGAGCACGAGGGCGGAGGCCACGGCAGCCAGCGCCCAGGTCAACGGAAACGAATCCGTGAATACCACCCAGCCCAACAGCGCCGTCGACGCCGGCACCACCATCGCCCGGCGCAGGTTGTCGCTCATCTTCCAGAGTCCCAGCGCATCGATGCCGAAGCGCCGCGCGCGCAACATGAGCGGCAGCAGCTGCCAATCGCCTCGGGCCCATCGATGCCAGCGGGAGGCGGCGACGCCTACGTGATGGGGATGGTCCTCGATCAGGACCAGGTCGCTCACCACGGCGCAGCGCGCGACTGTGCCTTCGAGCAGGTCATGGCTGAGCACGGCCCCTTCGGGAACGCGCCGGTCCAGCGTTGCATGGACGGCGTGCACGTTGAGCAGGCCTTTTCCCGTGAAAGAGCCGGTGCCGAAGACATCCTGGTAGAGGTCGGACGCGCTGTTGCTGTAGGGGTCGAGCCCGCACTGGCCCGCGAACATCCAGTGAAAGAGCGAGCGTTCGTCGCGCTCGGGAAAAGGCGTGACGATGCGCGGCTGGAGGATGCCGAAGCCTGCCACCACGCGCGCTTCGGCTTCCGCGATCTGCGGTGTGTTCAACGGATGCGCCGCCACCGCGACCAGCTCGCGCAGCGTGCCGGGCGGCAGGCCCGTATCGCTGTCGAGTGTCATCACATAGGGGATGCGTGCGGCGAGTTGCGATCCCGCTGCCGTCGGCACGAAGCCGCTCGCATCGCCGGCGGCCAGCAGGCGCAGCAGCATCTCGAGCTTGCCGCGCTTGCGCTCCCAACCCATCCAGCGCTGCTCGGTGTCGGACCAGGTCCGCGGGCGATGCAGCAGCGTGAAGCGTGCCGGCGCACCTGCCGGCGCGGGGTAGGTTTCGTTGAGCGCCACGATGCGCCGCATCGCATCGTCGAGCAGGCCCGCGTCGTCCGGCATCGAGGCTTGCGGGGCATCCACCCAGTCGGTCAGCAGCGCGAACTGGGCGTGGTCCTCTCGATTCGCGAGCCAATGCAGCTCCAGGCGATGAGCGAGCTGGGCGTTGGCCGCCGGCGAACTCAACATAGACGGGATGACCACCAGCACACGATGGGCCTCGGGGATGCCGGTCGGGAAATCCAGGCGAGGCAACGCGCGCACGCGGGTCGACTCGGCCACGATGCGGTGCACCAGCGCGATCACGGATTCGGACAGCGGCCATGCCAGCAGCACCAGCGCCACCACCGAGGTCCAGGCTGCATCGGCCCAGCCGAAACGGCTCAGCCCATGGACCGATGCGGCCAGCAGCAGCGCCGTGCCGATGACCACCGTCAGTGCGTAGAGAGGCAGGCGCCAGCTGCGATGGGAAATCCGGCGCAGCGAAAACGGGACTGCCCCGGCGCCATCCGCGTGCGCAAGCGCTGCGATCAACGCCGGGCGGCCTTCGCCGAAGAGGTAGTAGCCAGCGGTCCGCTCGGCCAGGGACCAGCGCGTCTCTTCGTCCTCCTGCGCGTGCAGGTCGCCGGCGGCTTCCAGGGCCAGGCCCACCACCGCTTCCGCGACTTCGCGCTCGGGCCTGCGCAGGGCGCGCGCGACCTGTTCCATCGCGTGCGTGATCTGCTGGCGCGTGAGTTCGCTTTCGCGGCCGTAGCTGGGCAGCTCCCGCAGCACGCGCAGTGACCGGCTGACGGGTTCGATCAGGTCGGCCCATTCGACCTGCCCGATCATCCGCAGCGTGGTGATGATGTTGCCGACCGTCAAATTGGCGGCGGCTTGCGCGGACTGTGCGCCGGCGATCAGCGCGGGGCCGTTCGGGCAATGATGCTCGGTCCATTTGACGAGCGCGGGCGCATCGTCGCCATGCTCGACGGGCAGGCGTTGCCAAAGCTGGGTGAGATAGCTTTCCTGCATGCCACGGCTTTGCAGCGCGCGGTAGAGCACGTCCAGGTCCTGCATGGAAAGGCGCGAGGCCGAATCCCACGCCGCATGCGCGACCTCGCGGGCCACCTTGCTTTCGGCAATGCTCTCCGCGACGCGGCGCAGGTTCTCCAGGAGCACCACGCGAAGCGTGGTGGGCAGGGCCCACAGCTCGCCAAGTGTCAGTTCGTCGATGTCCTGGTAGGCGTTGAGAAAGGCGGTGAAGAGGTCCTTGTTCAACACGCTGTCGGTGTGTGCGACATAGGCCCAGGCGATGCCGTAGACGCGTGGCAGGCCGGCCAGCGGCGCCGCCGCGAGCTTGGGCAGGCGTGCGTAATAGCTGCGCGGGACGCCTTCGCGGATCTGCTGGAGCTGCGCCTCGACAAGGTGGAAGTTGTCGAGCAGCCACTCGGCGGCCGGCGTGACGTAGCGGCCGCTTTGCGAGATCAGCGCGATGTAGTCGAAGGCGCTGCGTAGCGATTCGAGGTTCTTGTCGACGCGCGGAAAGAAGGGCGTCGCGTTGCCGCGAGAGCGCTCGCCCTGCACGACCTGTGCGCGCGCCAGGCTGTGGCCGTGCTGCTCGAAGCGTTGGGCGCCGAACAGCTCGGCCCGGATCGGCGGTTCGACCGGTTCGTGCGGACCCAGGAGGAGGTTGCGGGCGTACTGGCTCAGCGCATCGAGCCGGTCGACGACCGCCGCGGCGCTCAAGCGACCGCGAACAGGCCGATGGCGAGCACCACGGCCACGCAGGCCATCGTCACGATGCGGCCAGCGGCGACTGAACGCACCCGCTGCAAATGGCTCCGTACTGCAAACCATCGCCCTTGTGCCAACGCGCAATGTCGCATGTGCGATGCCAGCGCATCGAAGTCGCCGCTGACGAAGTCGATCTGGGAACGGGCAAGCGATTGCGGGGTAGACATGACGAAGACTTCCTGTGAACGGCCCTTGAGCCGCCGCGCGATTGCGAGAGCTGTGAACTTGGGTACAGGGTACTCGTCATTGAATACCCTTCCTTTTCGCCTTCGCCGGAAGCTCGCGTAGGAGACGGAGCACAAGCCGCGTTCGCGCGCTTCCCTAGCCGGTGTTTCGCAGGCCTGCCGCCACGCCGTTGATGGACATGTGGATGCCCCGCTGCAGGCGCTCGTCGTCCTGCCCGGCGCGGTAGCGTCGCATCAGTTCCACCTGCAGGTGATGCAGCGGATCGATGTACGGAAAGCGATGGCGAATAGAGCGCTGCATGTCGGCGTTGCCTGCCAGCCGTTGCTTCGCGCCCGTGATCAGCGTCAGCGCATCCGAGGTGCGATGCCACTCGGCGTCGATCATCGAGAACACCTTTTGCCGCAGCTTCTTCTCGGCCACCAGTTCCGAGTAGCGCGAAGCCAGCGCGAGGTCACTCTTGGCGAGGACCATGTCCATGTTCGACAGCAGCGTGCGGAAGAAGGGCCATTGCGCATACATGCGTTGCAGCAATGCCTGCCGTTCCTTGTGCGCCGACGGGTTGGCCGCCTGCGCAAGGAAGCGCTCGATGGCCGAGCCGAAGCCGTACCAGCCGGGCAGCGTGAGCCGGCATTGCCCCCAGCTGAAGCTCCAGGGGACGGCACGCAAGTCCTCGATGCTGCGGCTCGGATTGCGCGAGGCGGGCCGCGAGCCGATGTTGAGTTCGGCGATCTCGCGGATCGGCGTGGCGCTGAAGAAGTAGTCGCCGAAGCCCGGGGTTTCGTACACCAGCGCACGGTAGGCGGCCATGCTGGCGGCCGACAGTTCGGCCGCCGCGTCGACGAAAGCCGCGGGCGCGGGCTTGGCGGTCGGCAGCAGCGTGGCTTCGAGCGTCGCGGCCACGAGGGTCTCGAGGTTGCGCCGGCCGATCTCGTGGTTGGCGTACTTCGAGCCGATGACCTCCCCCTGCTCGGTCAGCCGGATCTGCCCGCGCACCGTGCCCGGTGGCTGGGCGAGGATGGCCTGGTAGCTCGGGCCGCCGCCTCGACCCACCGTGCCACCGCGGCCGTGGAACATGCGCAGCCGGATCGGCACGCTGCTCCCCGCGTTCAGTTCGTCAAAGAGCGCCACCAGCGCGAGTCCGGCGCGGTAGAGCTCCCAGTTGCTGGTGAAGATGCCTCCGTCCTTGTTGCTGTCGCTGTAGCCCAGCATCACGTCCTGCTCGGCGCCCGAGCGCTGGATCAGCGCGTGGATGCCGGGGAGGGCGTAGAAGGCCCGCACGATCGGCGCGGCGTTTCGCAGGTCCTCGATTGTCTCGAACAGCGGGACGACGATGAGGTCGCAGGTCGCGTTCTCGGCGAGGGTTCCGCGCAGCAGGCCGACTTCCTTCTGGAGCAGGAAGGCTTCTAGCAGGTCGCTCACCGTCTCGGTATGGCTGATGATGTAGTGGCGAATGGCTGCGACGCCGAAGCGCGCACGCGCCGTGCGGGCAGCCGCAAAGATCGCGATCTCGCTCTTTGCCAGGGGCGAATAGTCGGCGTCGGGCACGCGCAGTGGCCGGGCGTCGTCGAGCAGCCGCAGCAGCAGCGTCTGCTTGTCCTCTTCGGCCAGGGCGGCGTAGTCAGGCTCGATGCGCGCGGTGGCAAGCAACTCGGCGACCACTGCCTCGTGCTTGTCCGAGCTTTGCCGCAGGTCGACCGTCGCGAGATGAAAGCCGAACACTTCCACCGCACGGATCAGCGGATGCAGGCGCTGAGCGGCCAACACCGCGCCGTGCTTGTCGCCGAGCGACTCCTCGATGATGCGCAGGTCGGCGAGAAACTCTTCGGCGTTGGAGTAGGGGTTCTGCGGCGGCACGGCGTGTCGCGCCGCCTGGCCGCCGGTGAGGTCGCGCAGCGTGGCCGCGAGGCGCGAATAGATGCCGGTCAACGCGCGACGATAGGGTTCATCGACGCGGTGTTCGTTCTTGTCGGGCGAGCGCTCCGCCAGGGCGTTCATCTCCACCGACACATCCACCAGCGTGGCCGACAGCGACAGCTCGCCGCCCAGGAAGTGCACCTCCGTCAGGTAGTGGCGCAGGGCGAGTTCGGCCTGGCGACGCAGTGCGTATTCGAGCGTTTCGGCGGTCACGTTGGGATTGCCGTCGCGATCCCCGCCGATCCACTGGCCCATGCGCAGGAAGGGGGCCACCGAGGGCACGTTGCCGCCGTGGGCGAGCGCCTTTTCCAGATCGGCGTACACGCGCGGGATCTCGCGCAGGAAGGTCGCTTCGTAGTAGCTCAGCGCGTTCTCTATCTCGTCGGCGACCGTGAGCTTGGAGAAACGCAGGAGCCGCGTCTGCCACAACTGCGTGACGCGGGTGCGCATCTGGCTTTCGTTGTCGGCGTACTCGATGGGCGTCAGCGCATCCTTCTTTCCGGCGAAGGCTTGCTGCCGCAGGGCGATCTCGTCGCGCGCGGTGAGCAACTGCGCGATGGCGCGCTCGGCGTCCAGGATGCTCTTGCGCTGCACCTCCGTCGGGTGCGCGGTGAGCACCGGCGACACATAGCTGTGCGCAAGCGATTCCACCACCGCCTCGGGCTTGATGCCGGCCTTGCGGATGCGCGTGAGCGCGATCTCCAGGCTGCCTTCGGCGCTTTCGCCGGCCCGGTCGGCTTCCGTGCGACGTCGGATCTGGTGGCGGTCCTCCGCCAGGTTCGCGAGATGGCTGAAGTAGGTGAAGGCGCGGATGACCCGCACCGTCTCGGCCGCGCTCAGGGCCTTGAGCAAGTTCTTGAGCGCGCGGTCCGCCGCATGGTCCGCGTCGCGCCGGAATGCGACCGACAGGGTGCGGATCTTCTCCACCAGTGCATAGCTCTCCGCACCCTCCTGTTCGCGGATCACATCGCCGAGGATGCGGCCCAGGAGCCGGATGTCGTTGATGAGGGGCAGGTCTTCGTCACTGTGCCGGCGCTTGGCGGCAGCCGGGGCGGGGCTCTTCTTCATTCGGATCATCTCCTCGTCGGATGGGCCTGCGGCGACGTTGCTGCGGCGCAACATGCTAGCATCTCGCGGGTCTCTTTCTCATTGGAAAAACGGTCTTGACCAACATCGTCATCGCCACGCGCGAAAGCCGGCTGGCCATGTGGCAAGCCGAGCACGTCCAGGCACTCCTGCAAGAACAAGGCCATACCGTCGCGCTGCTCGGCATGACCACCCGTGGCGACCAGATCCTCGACCGCTCCCTCAGCAAGGTCGGCGGCAAGGGCCTCTTCGTCAAGGAACTGGAACTCGCACTCGAAGAAGGGCGTGCCGACATCGCGGTGCATTCGCTCAAGGATGTGCCGATGGACCTGCCCGACGGCTTCGCGCTGGCCTGCGTGCTGGAGCGCGAGGACCCGCGTGACGCGCTGGTGTCGCCGCGCCATGCCTCGCTCGACGAACTTCCGCGGGGGGCCGTGGTCGGCACTTCCAGTCTCCGGCGCGTGGTGCTGTTGCGCGCGCTGCGGCCCGATCTGCGCATCGAACCCCTGCGCGGCAACCTCGACACGCGGTTGCGCAAGCTGGATGAAGGCCAGTACGACGCGATCGTGCTCGCCGCAGCCGGCCTCAAGCGGCTCGGCCTGGAAAGCCGCATCCGGCAGACCTTCGAGCCCGACGCCATGCTGCCCGCAGCGGGGCAGGGCGCCCTCGGCATCGAGGTGCGCGCGGATCGACAGGACCTGATCGACCTGCTCGCGCCGCTGTCAAGCCGCAACGACTGGCTCGCGACGGCCGCGGAGCGCGCGGTCAGCCGGGCGATGGGCGGCAGTTGCTCGATGCCGCTGGCGGCCCATGCGCGATGGCAGGCCGACGGCGGTCTACGCATCGATGCCGCCTGGGGCGATCCCGAAGGCAGCGAGCCGCTGGTGCGCGTGCACACGGTGGCCGAAGCGACGGATTTCGCGCAGGCCGGCGCGCTCGGAGACGACGCCGCGAGGATGCTCCGCGCGGCCGGCGCGCATTGAGATGGCGCCGGCAAGAGTGATCGTCACGCGGCCCGCCCGCGAGGCCGCGCGCTGGGTCGACGACTTGCGTGCGGCAGGACTCGATGCGGTCGCGTTGCCCCTGATCGCCATCGAGCCGCTGCAAGATTCAACGGCGCTGGATGCCGCGCGACAGCGGCTGTCCGACTATGACGCGCTGATGTTCGTGAGCGCCGCCGCCGCCGAGCATTTTTTTCGCGGCACCGGCATTGCCGCGCCGCTGCGGCCCCGTTTCTGGGGCACAGGACCCGGCACCACGCGTGCCATCAGGGAGGCCGGCGTGCCCGAATCCTCGATCGACGCGCCGACCCCGGATGCGCCGCAGTTCGATTCCGAAGCGCTGTGGGCGGTGGTGCGGCCGCAGGTCGGGCCGGGTGCGCGTGTCCTGATCGTCCGCGGCGGCGATGCCTCCGGCCAGGCTGCCGGACGCGACTGGCTCGCGCGCGAGATCGCGGCCGCTGGGGGCACTTGCGACGAGGTGGTCGCCTACCGTCGTCTGCTGCCGTCCTTCGGCGACGTCGAACGCCATCTCGCGGCCGAAGGCGCGTCGGGTGCCGCGGTGTGGCTGTTCAGCAGTTCCGAGGCCATCGCCAATCTCTGCCGGTCGATGCCCGACACGCCCTGGCATGCGGCGCGCGCGATCGCCACGCACGAGCGCATCGTCGATGCCGCGCGTACCGCGGGTTTCGGTCGTGTGCAAGTGTCTCGGCCTGATCTGCCGGTGCTGGTCGCGTCGATAGAATCGCTCGCATGAGCGACGCTTCCGTCTTGAATGAGCCCCTGCAGGAACCCATGGCGCGCGCTCCGGTGCCGGCCACCCTGCAGGCCAGCCATGCGGCGGCCGTGGCGCTGCTCTCGCGCATCCTGTTCGGATTGCTGGCCATCGTCGCCGTGGCGGCGCTGGTGACTTCGCTGGCACTTTGGCAAAAGGTCAGCGGCATGCAGGAACAGCTTGCGCGCCAGAGCGCCGACGCGCTGGCCCAATCGCTGGAGGCCCGCACCCTGGCGCGCCAGGCCCATGAAGTCGTGCGCGACACGGCGGCCCGGCTCGCCCTTGCCGAGACGCGTGTCGGCGAAGTGGCCTTGCAACGCACCCAACTCGAGGAGCTGATGCAGAGCCTGTCGCGATCGCGTGACGAGAACCTCGTCGTCGATATCGAGGCGGCCGTCCGCCTGGCGCTGCAACAGGCGCAGGTCACGGGCAACGTCCAGCCTCTGCTCGCGGCCCTCAAGGCCGGCGACCTGCGCATCTCGCGCGCATCGCAGCCGCGCCTGGCGCCGCTGCAGCGTGCGATGCAGCACGACGCCGACCGTCTGCGCGCCAGCGCGAGCGCCGACAACGGCGAGGCGCTCCAGAAGCTCGACGACCTCATCCGCAGCGTGGACGACCTGCCGGTGCTCAACGCCGTGGGCATGCGCGGCACGGGCGCGAACGCGCTGCAGGTCGAGCCGGTTCCGGCCGACGCCCCGTGGTGGGAGCGTTTCCTGGTGCAGGTGCGCAACGAGGCGCGCTCGCTGCTGCGGGTCGGTCGCATCGAGCGCCCCGAAGCCGTGCTCCTGACGCCGGACCAGACCTTCTTCCTGCGCGAGAACCTCAAGCTCAAGCTGCTCAATGCGCGACTGGCACTGCTGTCGCGCCAGGTCGATACGGCCCGCGGAGAGCTCGCCACGGTCTCGGCTTCGATCAACCGCTATTTCGACCCGTCGTCGCGTCGCGTGCAGGCCGCCGCAACGCTGGTGCAGCAGTTGCAGGCCCAGGTGAAGGCCACGGAGCCGCCACGCATCGACGAAACCCTGGCGGCGCTTGCCACGGCCGCATCCGGTCGCTAGTCGGGTCATGCGCGCAGTTCTCTGGTTTCTCGCCCTGTTCGGCATCGCGGCTGCGGTGGCGCTGTTCGCGGGCAACAACCAGGGCACGATCACCGTTTTCTGGCCGCCGTGGCGGGTCGACCTGTCGCTGAATCTCGTGCTGCTGCTGTTGTTCGGCGCTTTCGTGCTCCTGCACCTCGCGCTGCGGGGCCTCTCCGCGCTGTTCTCGCTGCCGAAGCAGGCGCGCCAATGGCGCCTGCAGCAGAAGGAACGCGCGTTGCATGCGGCCCTGCTCGATGCGGCTGTGCAGTTGCTGGCGGGTCGGTTTTCCCGTGCGCGCAAGGCCGCGCTGGCTGCCCTCACACAGGAAAGAACGCTGGCGGCACTGGACGCCCGGCTTCCCCAGGCCTTGCAGGTGCGCGTCATGGCGCATCTGCTGGCGGCGGAGA
The DNA here is from genome assembly GCF_056400665.1 of Variovorax sp. P5_A3. Classification (NCBI taxonomy): domain Bacteria; kingdom Pseudomonadati; phylum Pseudomonadota; class Betaproteobacteria; order Burkholderiales; family Comamonadaceae; genus Variovorax; species Variovorax sp. P5_A3. The sequence goes on from NZ_JBFUKW010000016.1 coordinate 68,206, forward strand.
GCGCGCAGTCGCTGCAGGACCGTCCGGCGCGCGACGCGCACCTGCAGCAAGCGCTCAACGAGAGCGCGGAACGCGGTGCCTTGTCCTCGCCCGAAACACGCGAAGGCGTGCAATTGCGTGCCGCCCGCTGGGTGCTGGACGACAGCGACGCCCCGGCAGCACTGGCGCGGCTGGAGGAACTGCCGCAGGGCGCGCAACGGCGCACGCTCGCCTTGCGCCTGCGGCTGAAGGCCGCCCGGCAGGATCGGCGGACGCTCGAAGCGCTCGAGACGGCGCGGCTCCTGGCCAAGCACCGCGCCTTCTCGGACGCCGCGGCGCAGAGCATCGTGCGCGGGCTGGCGACCGAACTGCTGTCGGGCGCCCACGATCCGGCCCAACTGCTGCGGGCCTGGAACGAGTTCGAAGCCTGGGAGCGCGAGATGCCCGAGGTCGCGATCCACGCGGCCCAGCGCATGGTGGCGCTGCGCGGCGACCTGACGCTGGCGCGGTCCTGGCTGCTGCCGGTCTGGGAGCGCATGATCGAGCAGCCCCAGAGCCTGGGCGAGTCCCTGCGCGTGAAGCTCGTGCGGGCGCTCGAGGCGGGTCTCGATTCGGTCGATGCCGAATGGCTGGCCCGGATCGAGTCGGCACAAAGAAACAACCCGCGCGACCCGAATCTGCAGTACCTTGCGGGCATGGCCTGCATGCGGCGGCAGCTCTGGGGCAAGGCGCAACAGTTGCTCACACAGGCGGGGCTTGGCTTACAGGACGCCAACCTCCATCGACGCGCCTGGCAGGCGCTTGCGCAACTCGCGGAAGCGCGCGACGACAACGACCAGGCCTCCGCCGCGTGGAAACGCGCGGCCCAGACAGAGAATCCCTGATAAACACCCGCTACATGCGGGGTGATTGCTATCGGAATAGTAGCAATCCGAGATCATCGAAAGATGCAATCCAAGGCCGTGGCCTACATCTTCCGTATTCGTTTCGGGTCATAAAACACTGGTTTGCTCTAGCTAACGACCTACGCCAAGAAAGGGTTGAGAAGCCCAATTTCCTGATGTACAGTCGTAACTGTTTGCAAAAGTATTCATTTCAGGGTCACGACGCGGAGTTTGGTTTTGAAACGTCTTCCATTACATGCCGCTTTGTTGGTCGCCGTGGGCCTCTTGGTCCAGGGCTGCGCGCCCCTGGCACCGGGCTTCCGATCCGCCAGCAACGACGCTTCGAATTCTGTCTCGCCTGCGGGCTTCTCGTCGGCCACTATCGATCCGCCGCCCCCGGGCGCCCTGATCGAGATCACGCCTGACCTGATCAAGGCGCAGCGTGCCGCCACGCTCGAGACCAAGCTCGGGCCCGACGTCATGTCGTTGCTTGGCCAGCCCGGGCCTTACCGCATCGGCATCGGCGATGTCGTGGGCATCGTGGTCTTCGACCACCCCGAGATGGTGTTCAGTTCGGTGCCCGCGACCACGGTGGCTGATCCCGCCAGCGTTTCGCCGGCACCTGGCTACATCGTCTCGAACACCGGGCAGTTGAGCTTTCCGTATGTGGGCAAGCTGAATGTGGTCGGAATGACCATCCAGGAGCTCGAGGAAGCGGTCGTTCAGCGGCTTTCGAGGGTATTCAAGAATCCGCAGCTCAGCGTGCGGGTCGAGGCCTTCCGGAGCAAGCGCGCCTACATGGAGGGCGAGGTGCGCACGCCGGGCCTCCAGGTGTTCACCGACATTCCGATGACGCTCTCCGAAGCCCTCAACCGCGCCGGCGGCGTTGCGCCCACCGGTGACCGGACCTCGGTGAACCTCACGCGCGATGGCAAGACCACGCGCATCGACCTGATCGCCATGGCCGATGCCGGCATCGACCCGAGCCGCATCCCGCTGAAGAACGGCGACATGATCTACGTGCGCAACCGGGACGAGAGCAAGATCACCGTGATGGGCGAGGTGACGCAGCAGATGGGCGTCATGCTGCGCAGCGGCCGGCTGAGCCTGAACGACGCGCTGATCGAGGTCGGCGGCCTCAACCTGACCACCGCCAATCCGCTGCAGATCTACGTGATCCGCAACGAGTCGAAGGGCCAGTCGATCTTCCACCTCGACGCGCGCACGCCGACGGCCATTGCGATGGCGGATGGTTTCGCGCTGAAGCCCAAGGACGTGGTGTATGTCGATCCGGTTCCGCTGGTCCAGTGGAACCGTGTGCTGAACCTCATTCTTCCGACCGCCACGACCGCGATCACCTATCGCGATCTGGGTACGCCGGTGGGCCGCTAGCGGACCGATCGTGACCATCCGGAACGTCCTCGTGGTGTGCCTCGGAAACATCTGCCGCAGCCCGATGGCCGAAGGCCTGCTCGCCTCCGCCTTGCCGGACGCGGAGATCGGGTCCGCGGGGCTGGAGGCGCTCGTGGGACATCCGGCCGATCCGATCGCCTGCGAACTGATGAACGAGCGCGGCGTCAACCTCGCCGACCATCGCGCACGCCAGATCAGCCACGAACTGTGCCAGCAGGCGGATCTGATCCTCGTGATGGATCGCGAACAACGGCGCAGGGTCGAGGAGCGCTATCCCTTTGCTGTAGGCAAGGTGTTTCGACTTGGCGAGTTCAGTGATCGCGACGTGCCCGACCCGTATCGCGCAGGCCGCGACGTGTTCGGCCAGTCTCTTTCGCTCATAGAAGACGGTGCCCAGGAATGGGTCAAACGCATATCAAGAGTATCCAGTCGATGACATCCACTCTCACCCCCAAAGCCAATCCCAGTTCGCACGGCACGACGGACGAGGAGGATCTCAACCTCGGGCATTACCTCGAAGTGTTGACGGCGAACAAGTGGCTGATCGCCGCGGTCACGCTGGTGGTTTTCGGGATCGGCGTCGCCTACGCGCTGCTCGAGCGGCCGATCTACGAGGGCAACCTCGTCATCCAGGTCGAGGACCCGGATACCAGCAGCAAGGGCATCCTGAGCGAAGCGGGCGGGCTGTTCGACGTCAAGACGCCTGCGAGCGGCGAGATCGAAATCCTTCGCTCGCGCATGATCGCGGGCCAGGCGGTGGAAGCGACCAAGATCTACATCGCGGCCGTTCCACGCTACGTTCCCTACATCGGCGGCTGGATGGCGCGGCGCGCGACCACGCTGTCGGACCCCGGCTTCCTGTGGCTCGACGGCTATGTGTCGGGCACCGAGCAGATCGCGGTGTCGGATTTCAACGTGCCCGTCAACATGGAGGGATCGCTCTTCATCGTGACGGCCAAGGGGGGTGGCCAGTACCAGCTCTCGAACCCGGGGCTGGCCGAACCGCTGACCGGAACCGTCGGCACGATGCTGAAGGCCAACGTCGGCAAGGAAAGCATCGAGCTCCTGGTGACCGAGCTCGCCGGCAAGCCCGGCGCGCAGTTCAACCTTGTGCGCACCGCCAAGCTGCCGACCATCGTCGGATTGCAGAGCAGCCTCAGCCTCATCGAGCGGGGCAAGTCGTCCGGCATCATCAATGTGTCGCTGCAGGACGGCGATCCCTACAAGCTCACGCGCGTGCTGAACGCGGTGGGCGAGCAATACGTCAAGCAGAACATCGAGCGCAAGGCTGCCGAGGCGCAGAAGACGCTGTCGTTCCTGGACGTGCAGTTGCCGCAATTCAAGCGCCAACTGGAGGCTTCCGAAGAAGCCTACAACCGCTTCCGCGTGCAGAAGGGCACGGTCACCATCGGCGAGGAAGCCACGCTGATCCTGACCCAGGCGGTCGATCGCCAGACGAAGCTTCTGGACGCCCAGCAGCGCCGGCGCGAACTCGAGAGCCGGTTCACGGCGAATCACCCCACCGTCCAGACGCTGGATTCGCAGATCGCCGCGCTGAAAACGGACATTGGCGAGATCCAGGGCCGCATCAAGAACCTGCCGACCGTCCAGCAGGATGCCGTGCGCCTGGAGCGCGACGTGAAGGTGAACACGGAGCTCTACCAGTCGCTGCTCAACAATGCGCTGCAATTGCGGCTGGTGAAGGAGGGCAAGGTCGGCAACGTGCGCGTGCTCGACGAGGCGATCCTGCCGATGTATCCGGTGAAGCCGAATCGCAAGGTCATCATGGCCGCCGCGCTGGCCCTGGGGCTGTTCCTGGGCGTCATCGCCGCATTCCTGCGCAACGCCTTCGTCGAGCGCAGCATCCGCGACCCGCATGAAGTCGAGGCCGAAAGCGGCCTGCCGGTGTTCTCCTCTATTCCGCTGAGTGCGGCGCAGGAAACGATTTCCAAGCGACGACTCAGCGGGGCCACCGGCGTCAGGCTGCTGGCGATCGAGCATCCGGACGACCCTGCGGTGGAAAGCCTCCGGAGCCTGCGTACCGCGATGCAGTTCGCGATGCTGGAAGCGCCGAACAACCGCGTGCTGATCACCGGACCCACACCCGGCGTCGGCAAGAGCTTCGTGACGGCGAACTTCGCCGCGCTGATGGCGGCAGCGGGCCGGAAGACGCTGCTGATCGATGCGGACCTTCGACGCGGCCACACGCACCAGTATTTCGGACTGCAACGCCATGGGGGCCTGTCGGAACTGATCGCCGGCAGCCTGACCATCCAGCAGACCGTGCACCGCCAGGTGGTGCCAAGCCTGGACTTCCTCGCCACTGGCCAACTGCCCCCCAATCCCGCCGAACTGCTGGTGTCCGACTCGTTCAAGTCGACGCTGGAGAAGCTCTCCGAGCAGTACGACCTCGTTGTCATCGACACGCCACCGGTGCTGGTCGCCGCCGATACGAGCACGGTTGCCATGCATGCAGGCACGGTGCTGCTGGTGGCGCGCGCCGACCTGTCGACCATGGGCGAGCTGAAGGAAAGCACGCGCCGGCTCGTGATGGGCGGCAAGACGGCGACCGGCGTGCTGCTCAATGCGATGAACGTCGGACGCCGCCAGTACGCGGCCTACAAGTACGGGCGGTATCGCTACACCAGCTACAACTACGAGAGCATCCTTCCAGAGGAACAGTAGCTCGCCCCCCAGGCTTACTCACTTCGTGTAGGCGCCCACCCCCTGACCGGGGGCAACACCGGCGGCCCGGCGGAGCCGGTTCCGCGGTGTTCCTGAACTCGCCCCAACCCCCATTGGCCCGGCATAGCCGGGCCTCGCTGTTTCAGGAAGGGGCCTGGCTTTGACGGCCTTGGGGTTCGGGGGTGATGCAGTCCTGCAGGTCGCGTTCGAATTGCGCCAGTACCGCGTTGCGGTCGAAGCGTTCTTCAGCGAAGGCGCGGGCGCGGATGCCTAGGTCGCGGCGCAACTCAGGTTGCGTTGCCAATCTCACGACGGCGTCAGCGAACGCTCTTGCGTCGTCTGGTGGTACTGCCATTCCGCACTGTGCAGCGACCTTGCCCAGTTCCGTTTCGGGCCGTGCGCCGGCGACGACGGGGCGGCCGCTGCTGAGCATGCCGGTGAGCTTGGAAGGCATCACGAGGTCGGCGGCGTCGGCGCGCTGGGGCAAGAGGTGAATGTCCGCGAGGCCGAGCAGGTCGCCCAGGCGTTCGACGGGTTGGAGGTCGAGGAAGCGCACGTTGGCCGAGCCTTCGCAGCGCTTCATCAGGTCGGCGCGGCCGGCGCCGTTGCCGCAGAACACGAACTGCAGCTTCGGCTCGTCGCGGAGCATGACGGCGGTTTCCGCCAGCAACTCGAGGCCCTGCTTGGCACCCATGTTCCCGGAGTACAGCGCGACCACGGCGTCGGAGGGGATGCCGAGTTCGGCCCGGTAGGGACTGTCGGCGCGCAACGGCTGGATGGCGGATACGTCGGCCCAGTTGGGCAGTGAGACCAGCCGCGCATCCTCGGTGCCCTTGGTGCTGGCGCGCTCCATCATGCGCAGCGAGATGGTCGAGATGCGGTCGAAGCGTCGCATCAGGCCACGCTCGATCGACGCGACGAGGGAACGCAGGCGCGCACCCTTGAGCAGGCCGAGTTCGAACGCGGCGTCCACTTCGTAGTCCTGGATGTGGAGCCAGGCCTTGGCCGAGCGCAGGCGCGCGAACGCGAGGGCGGCCGGCGAGCAGAACAGGGGCGGTTCGGTCACCCACACCACGTCGGGCTTCCAACGCCACTGCGCGAGCAGCGCGGGCACGCTGGTCAGCGCGAAACTGGCCAGGTGCAGGAGGCGGCGAAGGCCCGTCACCTTGCGCGGGACCCACAGCGGCGTTCGGATGACGGTGGCGCCGTGCCATGTCTCGGTGGCATAGCGCGAGGCGCTGTAGCCGGGCCAGACGGCCCAGTCGGGGTAGTAGGGCGGCGCGGTGACGACGCGCACCTCATGGCCCTGCGCGGCCAGCCAGGCGACCATCTCGCCCGTGTACTTGCCGATGCCGGTGAGTTCCGGCGCGAAGTTGATTCCGTAGACGAGCAGCTTCATGGGGCCTTCAGACTGCGTTGCGGCGCGGGCTCGGCGCACCTTGCGTACCTTGGAGAGGACCGAAGCGCGACGCCCCGGGCGAGTGGTCGCCGATGATCTGGACGAGCGTTTCGGCGACCTGCCCGACCTGGAAACGGAACTGGAAGCAGCGCAACGCCGCGACACGCATGGTCGCCACTTCCGACCGCGGCAGCGCCAGCCAGCGCCGCAGCGTCTCGACGGTCGATTCGAGCGTGTCGTCGCCGACGAGGCCCGCCCCGTCCTCCTCGATTTCGCGCCAGATGTTCACCTTGTTGCTGATGAGCACGGGCTTGCCGCAGGCGAGCGCTTCCACGACGGCGATGCCGAAGTTCTCCTGGTGCGACGGCAGGCAGAAGGCATCGGCAGCATAGAAGGCGCCCCATTTCATGTCGCCGGACACCATGCCCGTCCAGGTGATGCGCGATGCGATGCCGAGTTGCTCGGCGCGATTCTTCAGTTGCTGGACGAGGGTCTCCTCGCCGGGGCCGGCCATCACCAGGCGCAGGTCCTGGGCATCGGCCAGCACGCGGGCGAATGCCTCGACGAGCAGATCGCCGCCCTTCTTCTCATGGACGCGGCCGAGATAGAGCAGCAGCCGCTTGTCTTTGAGTTCCGGGAACGCCGCAAGAAAGGTGGCCGAGAGCTCCCGCGCGTGCGAAGGCGGTGAAGACGTGCCGTAGGAGCCGACCACTTCCCGCGCGCGGTAGAGCCAGAAGGATTGCCGAGCCAGCACGCGCTCTTCCTCGCAGGTGAAGATCACCGCGGCCGCATCGCGCAGCACCCGGTACTCGCCCCAGGGCCAGTAGAGCCACTTCTTCAGGTGCTTGAGTGGATAGCGGCGCTTGAACCATGGATCCAGCATGCCGTGCGTGTAGACGAAGTAGGGCGTGACGGACCGCCTCAGTGCCCGCCATGCCGCGAACCCGGTGTATTGCCAGAGGCCGTTGACGATCACGGCGTCGTAGGCCGCCGCGTGCTCGCGCAGCCAGGGGACCACTTTCGCGTTGTAGTGATAGCTGCCGCTCGACGGGCCCAGTGCGTGGACCGGCGCGGGGCAGTCGCGCACGATCTGCTCGGTCGGTCCGTCCAGCGACAGCAGTTCGCTCGTGTGTCCGAGGGCGACGAGCGCCTGGTGGATTTTCAGCACGCCCTCGATCGGTCCGCCTCCTCGGGGGTCGACCGACGTGATCAGGTGAAGGAGCCTCACGACGACGCGCTTCGAGGAGGGAAGAATTCCATGTTCGGGAACCTGAAGACCAGCAGCCCGAACGCCAGCATCGGCCCCAGCAGGCCATGCGCGGAGATCTGGCCCACCGCTGGCCAGGTGAGGACGGCCAGGGCCACGGTCATCCAGAGAAGGATCGGGTACACGGAGCGCTGTCGGTAGGCGAGGCGCACGCTCTTGCCGATCCCGATGGCCAGCACCACGAGCTTGAGCGCGGTGAATGCGTAGCCGATCAGGCCACCTTCCAGCAGGATCCGGCTGGCCTCGACTTCGGCCAGCGCGAAGACGGTGGAGTCGCCGGTGCGCACATAGGTGGCCAGGTTCGAGCCCAGCCCCAGCCCGTAGCCGAGCCAGGTGATCTTCTCGTAGGTGTAGGGCTCGCCGATGAAGATGTGGAGCATGCGCTCCCAGAAATCCTCGACTTCCGAAGCCTGCTCGAAACGCTGTCCGGTAACCTCAATGGCCCCGCTGAATGCAAAGAGGAGCACGCCCACCAGCATCATGCCGAACACGATGGCAATGGCTGCCCTGACTTTCCCCTTGCCCTTGGCCAGCCAGAGCCTTCCTGCAAAGTAGGTTGCCAGCATCACGCCCGAGTAGATGACGGCGGCGCGCGATCCGCTGACCACGCTGGCGATGACAAAGCCTCCCAGCACCGCCGTCACGAACAGGAACTGCAGCTTGGTTCTCTTCCTTGCGCCGACGAGCGCAAAGACGAGCGGCGCCACGAGCGCGATGAAGGTGGAATAGCCGAGCGTGAAACTGAAGGTCCCTGTCGTGCGGACCACGCCGGCCACCGCGACGAAAATCCCTTCCTCGTCGCCACCTTCCAGTTGGGCATTGATGCGCGCGCCGGGCGGCGAAAAGTGTTGCACCACCGAGAGCGGCGCCATGATGAAGAGAACGGTGGCGGCCACCAGGACGGCGGCGCGGTAGTCGGCTTCATTCATCGCCGCGGCCGCGGCAACGCCAAACCAGATATAGAGCAGCCAGAAGCGCAAGCCGATGAGCAGCACGGTCGGGGAACTCTCCCCGCCGACGAGTTGCAGCAGTCCCCACGCCACGACCAGGCACGACCACGCCAGCAGCACCGACGTGACGCGCTTCTGCCTGCGCAGGGCACCGCTGCTCCAGGCGTGGGCGATCAGGTAGATCGCGATCAGGTCGCGCACCAGGATGAGCGGCAGCGTGGCACCCGATGCGACCCACTTGCGGACTGCGCCTTCTAGCACGACGATCAGGAAGACCGCGATGAACGCATAGCCGGCACGGCTCAGCGAAGCGCGCCGACTCAACGCGTGCGGGAGCTGCGCTGCCGCCGTGCTCATTGCACGAACTCCTCCAGGAGCCGGCCCGCGCGGGAGCGGTAGCTGGCCCATGAGAAGGCTTGGCCGGAGCGCATGGCGGCCGGGCGGGCGGCCTGCAGCAGGTCAGGGTTCTCGATGAGTTTGCGCACAGTGATGTAGAGCGCGTCGGCGTCGGGTTCGACGATCCAGCCGCTGCCCGGGTAGTCCTCGACCATGGCCTTGGCGCCGGTCTGCGTCGACACGATGGCCGGCGTGCCGCAGGCCATGGCTTCGGCGACGACCATGCCGAAGGAGTCCGACCGGGAGGGCAGGAGCAGGCAGTCCGCCTGGGCCAGTACCGCGTAGAGCTCCTTCTGGGGCGCATTGGCCGTGTGTCGGGCATTGGGCGTTGCCTCGACCGCGCTCAGCAGGCTCTGATCGCCGACGCCGCCCATGAACTCCAGGTCGTACGTCAGGCCATCCGCATGCAGGCGCCTGAAGGCATCGACGATCAGGTCGACCGACTTGCGATGGCACAGCGTGCCCGCGAAGACGAACCTCGGGCTTCCCTGCGGCGGCTGCCAGGTCGGGATCTGGGCCGGCGGCTCGGCGCCCAGCAGCAGCGGGCGAAGCTTGTCGCGGGAGACGCCGTTGGACACGTAGCTCTCGGCGGCCAGCGGCGAGCAGGTGAGGATCAGGTCGGCCATCTGCACCTCCGCGTCTTTCCGCCGATTGATCTCGGGAGTGTAGGGCGTGGCGCCCTGGCCGATCAGGTCGGCTGCCGCCTTGTGGTGGAACGCAGCCGCATCCAGAACGCAGCGCGCGCCGACCGCCTTGGCAGCCTTGAAGGTGTGGTACGCCGCATTCTCGTAGGCGACGACGACCTCCGGCTTGAACTGGAGGATCTGTCGCGCGGCCCAGGCATCGAACCAGTGGAAGATGCGATGGGTCGTGTCGGAGGAGTTCCGGTTCTGGCTCAACGAACTCACCACGCGCAATGCGAACTGGAAACGCGCCGGATGACGGCGCAGCGTCCCCGGGATGTCGACGTGGCGAACCTTCTGACGATATCTTGCCGGCAGCCACCACGGTGGCGCCTCGCCCTCCGCGGTCACCGGCACGCCGGACCAGAACGACTGGAGCAGCGACCGCTCATGAAGCGCCAGCGCGAGCTGGTGCGAGTGCTGCAGCCCGGGATGGGTGACGAGGACGGATCTCATGGTCGCGGCTCCGCGCCCGCCCCGCCGTGCAGCGGTTGTGGCGTCGCCGCAGCGGGAATTGCCTTGTCGTGGCCCGTCCATGCCTCATAGGCGGGCAGCAGCGACACAGGGTCGTAGCAGAGGTCGGGTGGCCTCGCGTTGAGGCGGATCGTTGCGGGATTGCCCGTGGCCACTGCCAGCGGGGGAACATCCTTCGCAACCACCGCGCCCGCCCCCACGACGGCGCCATAGCCGATCCTCACACCGGGGAGGATCGTCGCGCCGACGGCGATCCACGCGTAGTCTTCGATGTGGACCGGCTTCTGGAAGAGCCTCCAGCCCGGGTCGCCCACGTGATGGCTGGCGGTGAGGATGGTGACCCTGTCGTTGATGACCACGCGCGATCCGATGGTGACGGTGTCCAGCACGACGATTTCTGCCGAACCCGAAATGAAGGTGTGCTCGCCGACACGCAGGTTCGAGGCTGGCCCCTTCAGGTCGAAGCGGTCGAGGATCGACAACGCGCCGACTTCGACGCCCCGCCGCCGAAAGCTGCGTCGCCGCCACAGGATCTTGAGCAGCGCGCGGAAGTTCAGTGCGCGCTTGGCCCACACCACGAGCCAGCGCTTCGAGCCCAGCGCGGGCCGTTCACGGGACGTCCAGAGAAAGCGGATGTCGCTCACTTTCGTGCCTCGGTGATCAGCGCCCGGAGGGCCGAGACATGGGCGCTCACGCAATGCGGTTCATACCATTGGCGCGCCGCGCGGCCGACGGCGCGCGAATCGATGATCGACGAATCCAGCGCGTTGAACCCGGCCGCATAGTGCACGTTGGCGGTGAGGCCGTCGTGCGATCCGTAGTCGTGCCAGAGCAATATCGGGCAGATGCCGTGCGCGCTGTATGCGGAAAAGACACTGCTTTTCGACACATAGTCCGGCGGGTAGGACAAGGCACCGTACGCACCGGTGGACAGGGCGCGACTCACGTCCTCCGCCGACAGCTTCCCGTGCATGACGACGCCTTCCTGCGCGAGACGTTGCGCCAGCGCGCTGTCCTGCATCGTCGGTCCGATGTCGTGGATCTCGAGGCCCGATCGCTTCGCGCAGCGGAATATCTCGCCGTCCGACCAGTTGTACACATTGGCCCGCACGGCGGAACTGCCGAAGACGATCAGGTGGGGTTCCCTGTCCGTGTTGATCGAAGGCGGCTCCCCGACCGTCGAGAACACCGGCAGCACGCGATACGGCGCGGCCTGCCCTTGGTCCTGCAGCCAGCGGCCGGACTCCTCGCGATTGGTGAGCCAGAAGTCCGAGAGCGTGAGCAGTTGCCTGGCAATCCGCTTCTGATACCTGTTGAGCCAGAACGCCGATCCCAAGGGCGAACCGGCCGGGGCGAACAACTCGTGAAACACGATGCCGAAGGCGTTGAACTGCGTGCGCAGGCTGCGAATCTTCCGCACCAGCCACACCGGAACGCCCCGTTTCTGGAAGCCGTAGCCGCTGAAATGAAGCAGCAGGAAATCGCCCGACAGCGACGAGGTATCGGTCGTGGGCGTCAGCTCCAGCAAGGGTGTCTGAAGCTGGCCACCGACGGCGGTCGCATAGTCGCGCACCCCGCCGGTTCCGGGCGGAATGATGGAGATGGAGGCTGCTGCGTGCATGCTGAAATCCCGGCCGGGATGCCCCTCAAGCGACGAGTTCTTCGCTGCAGAAATCTTCGTACGCGCGCGCAATTCCTGCGCGCAGCGAAACCCTCGGCTTCCAGCCGAGTTCGCGAATGCAGGAGATGTCGAGCAGCTTGCGTGGCGCGCCGTCCGGTTTGCTGGTGTCGTAGTGGATCGCGCCGCGGTAGCCCACCACGTCGCTCACTGTCTGCGCGAGTTCGGCGATCGACTGGTCTTCACCGCTGCCGACGTTGATATGGCTGGCCATGACGTCGGTGTGGGCCGCATAGGTCTCGCGTGGGAGGTCCATCACGTGCACGCAGGCGCTCGCCATGTCGTCGACATAGAGGAACTCCCGCTTCGGCGAACCCGTGCCCCAGATGACCACGGAGGGTGCATCGTTCAGCTTCGCCTCGTGGAAGCGGCGGATCATCGCCGGCAGCACATGGCTGTTCTCGGGGTGGTAGTTGTCGCCCGGGCCATAGAGATTGGTCGGCATCACGCTGCGGAAGTCGCAGCCGTATTGCCGGTTGTAGCTCTCGCAGAGCTTGATGCCTGCGATCTTCGCCACCGCATAGGGCTCGTTGGTGGGTTCGAGTTTGCCGGTCAGCAGGGCGTCTTCGGCCATCGGCTGCGGGGCGAGTCGCGGATAGATGCAACTCGATCCGAGGAAGAGCAGCTTGCTCACGCCCGTGCGCCAGGACTCGTGGATCAGGTTCGCCTCGACCATCAGGTTCGAATAGATGAATTCGGCCGGATAACTGTTGTTGGCATGGATGCCGCCTACTTTCGCGGCAGCGACATAGACCTCCTGCGGCCGTTCCGCAGCGAAGAAGGCGCGCACCTGCGCCTGGTCGGTCAGGTCCAGCTCCGAGCGGCTCCGGGCGATGATGTGGGTGTAGCCTTTCTCGGTCAGGCTCCGCACGATCGCGCTCCCCACCATGCCGCGGTGGCCCGCCACGAAGATTCGCTTCTGAAACTCGTTCATTGAGATACCGTGTCGGCCAGATGTTGACGGAATTGGCGGATCGATCAGGCGAGTTTTCTCTCGCCCTCGGAGCTCGCGGCGGCATCGTCGAAACGCACGATGTCGTCTTCGCCGAGGTAGCCGCCGGTCTGCACTTCGATCACTTCGAGCGTGGTCTTGCCGGCGTTTTCCAGCCTGTAGACCGCGCCCACCGGGATGTAGATCGACTCGTTTTCCTTGACGAGTCGCGCCTTGTCGTCGCAAACCACCCGTGCCGTTCCCTTGACGACGACCCAGTGTTCGGCGCGATGGTGATGCATGCGCAGCGCGAGGCGTGCGCCCGGCTTGACCGTCAGGCGCTTGACCGCGAAGCGTTCGCCGTCGTCGATGCTGTCGTAGGCACCCCATGGCCGCGGAATGCGCCGATGCCGCGTTGCCTGGCTGTGGCCGTGCGTGGTCAGCAGGGCGACCACGTCCTTGACCTGTTCGGCGAATTCGTTGTGCACGACCAGCAATGCATCGGGCGTGTCGATCACCAGCAGGTCCTTGGTGCCCAGCGCCACCACGGGCCTGCCGGGCGCGTGGATGAAGGTATTGCTGGCATTCATCGCGAAGCCGTGGCCGCTGATGCGGTTGCCATTGGCGTCTGTATCGTGCAGGTCGGCGACCGCATTCCAGCTCCCCACGTCGCTCCAGCGGCCCTGGAAGGGGATGACCGCGACACGGTCGCATTTCTCGAGCACCGCATAGTCGATGCTCTGGCTGCGGCAACGCCCGAAGGCAGCGCCGTCCATCCGGAGGAAGTCGCCGTCGACATCCACTTCTGTCGTCGCAACCCTGCAGACGTCGAGGATGTCGCTCGCATGCTCCTGGAGCGCGGCAATCAGCACCTTGGCCTGCACGAGAAGAATCCCGGCGTTCCAGAGGTTGCCGCCTTCGAGCAGCAGTTGCTCGGCGCGGACAGCGTCCGGCTTTTCGATGAAGGCTGCGACCGCATGGCCTGCTTCGGCGCCCAGGGAGGCTTCGAGGGGGGCGCCTTGCCGGATATAGCCGTAGGCCGTGCTTGGGAAGGTCGGCTCCACGCCGAAGGTCACCAGGTATCCCGCGAGTGCCGCAGGGATGCCCTTCTGGATCGTCGCGACGAAGCGCTCCGAGTCGGGAATGTGATGGTCCGCGGGAGCGAAGAGCAGCAGGCGTTCCGGGTCGGCCAGTAGAGCCGTCGCTGCCATCGCTGCGGCCGTGTTGCGTGCCACTGGCTCGAGCAACTGCTTGCCGGTCACATGGGCCGCATCGATCCCTTCCTGGACGAGAAAGCGATGTTCTTCCGCCGCAACGCAGGTGACTTCGTCGTTGAGCAGCCGAAGGCGTTCGAGTGTGAGCAGGAGCAGGCTCTTGTTGCCGACCAGCGGCACGAATTGCTTGGGAAGCGTCTTGCGCGACAGCGGCCACAGTCGAGTGCCGCTGCCTCCGCAAAGGACGACCGGCTGGATCTGTGCCTGTGTCACCGCGAGCCCTCCCCCGTGATGACGGCGCGAACCGTCCGCACCAGGATCTTGACGTCGAGCCATAGCGACCAGTTGCTCACGTATTCCACGTCGAGTTCCACGCGGCGCGCGTAGGACAGCCGGTTGCGTCCGCTGACCTGCCACAGCCCAGTGATGCCGGGTCGCATGGCGCAGTAGTGCTCCCAGCCCTTGCCATAGAGACTGCGCTGGCGCTCCATGCAGGGACGGGGGCCGACGATGCTCATGTCGCCCTTCAGGACGTTCCAGAACTGCGGAAGTTCGTCGAGGCTCAGCTTGCGGATGAACTGGCCGATCGGCGTAATCCGCGGGTCCTTTTCCAGCTTCTGGAAAGTGTCCCATTCAGTCCGGGCCATGTCGTTGCGGCTGAGGAACTCGTCCAGCACGTCCTCCGAATTGCGAACCATCGACCGGAATTTGTAAAAACGGAAGCGCTGTCCGCGTTCGCCCAGGCGGTTCTGCCAGAAGTGGACCGGACGCCCCATGCTCACCGCAACGCCCAACGCGACGAGCAAATAGAGGGGGCCGAGGATGATGAAGAAGGTCAGCGCGCCGACGATGTCGAAGGTCCGCTTCACGGTGCGTTCGACGAAGCTGAGCTTGCGCGGCTGTGCGTAGACCGAGGGCGAGGGAGGCCCACCACCGTCGGGGGAAAAACGTCTGACCACGTTGCCATGTGCGGTCGAGTCTGAACGAAACATTTGAAAATCCCCCGTAACGGGTGCTGCCTCAATCAAGGAGCGCGGCAGTGTAACGCTTTACTACTATTAGCAAGAATTTGAACATATGCTGCGGCTGCTGTGATGTCAACTAAAGCCGTACATCTTCCGCCAAACGGCCTAGTCTCCCCACTCTGTAGAGAAGCTCGGAACCGGCATTGGTGCAGCGCAACATATGAAACCGAAGTGTAGTCCTTTTGTATGACAAGATGTTAACGTGAAATCGATCCGAGCTGTTGTTTACATACGCCGTTCGGCGCTTTGTGACTTAGTACGGCCGGTTTCGTTTGTGCGGCGCAGCAAAACATCTGGCCTGTGACATGGCTGGAAGCACGAGTGAGCCGATCCTGCTCTCTCTGAATGTGGGGGAGGGACTCCGCTGGCGCTGGCGGCGGTCTTCCCAAGTGCTTGTGCGGGAATTCCTATCACCGCGCAGGCAAAAAAAAGGGAGGCCATCGGCCTCCCCTTGGTACTGGAGTCTCGGTGACTCAGTGATGGGCGCTTGCGTCCTGTGCAGGTTGCTGCTCGAACGGCAGCACCATCGAGCCCAGGTCGCGACGCGTTTCGACCAGGACCAGGGGGCCTTCGTCGATCACGATCGCGGGCGGCCGCTCGCGAGGCACGTGCACCGGCTTGGGTTCGGCAGCGATGGCAGCGCGAACCTGCGCGACGCGTTCGGCGTCCGAATTGACCCAGTGCAGCCCGGAGCCTTCCGCCACTTGGGCGAGCTCGTGCAGGGGCAACTCGAATGGCTGAACCTTCGGGAGTGTGCGCGAGGAAGGTGCGCTCGCCTCCACGATGATCGGCTGCGCCACAGGTGCCGCAACTCGCTCGGTGCGAACGGGGGCCGGAGGCGCCTCGACCTGCGCATCGCCGCTCGCCGCAGCGGGAACGGCGATGGCGGGCTGGCCCACGTCACCTTCTTCGCGGGGGCCGCGCTCGCGGCGATCACGCCCGTAGCGGTCGCGCGAACGGCCGCGACGCTCTTCGCCTTCGCGGCGCGGTGCGACATCTACCTGTTGGCCTTCGCCGTGTGCATCCGCGTCCATGGGCGCGCCGGCATCGATAGCCTGGGTTGCCGGTGCAGCCTCGTCGGGTCGTGCGGCACCGTCGTTGCGACGCTCGCGGCGGCCGTCGTTGCGGTCGCCTCGGGGGGCACGCTCTTCGCGGCCATTGCGCGGTGCGCGCTCCGTCGGAGCGCTTTCTTGCGACGCTTCGACATTCGCGTCGCGGGCGACGTCGCCGTTGCGTTCGCGCTGGGCGTCGGCGTTGCGGTCACCACGCTCGCCGCGTTCACGACGTTCGCCGCGACCGCGAGGCGCGCGTTCCGAGGGCGCAGCCACCTCTTCGATGCCCGCGCCGTTCTGGGCAATCGCCTGTGCGTCGAACTGGATGTCGGCGGCCTCAGCTGGCAACTGGCGCGTTTCGCCATCGCGACGCTCGCCGCGCCCTCGGCGCTCTCCATCACGGGGAGGACGGGCCTCACGCTGCTCGCGTGGCTCTCGGACCTGGCTCTCGTTGCGTGCCTCGTTGCGACCTTCACGTCCTTCGCGGCGTTGCTCACCGTCACGACGCTCGCCGGAGCGTCCCCCACGGCGATCGCCGTCGCGACCGCCACGACCTTCGCCGCGTCCGCCGCGGCGCTGTTCGCCTTCGCGGGCAGTGCGTGCTTCGCCGTCACGGCCGCCACGGCCGCCTTCGCGGCGCGGCTTCGGTGCTTCGACGGGAATGACGGCGGGCGCGGGCGCCGGTGCTGCGCCGAACAGGCTCTTGATCCATCCGATGAAGCCGGTTTCCGCGGACTTGCTCGCGGCGGGCGCCGTCGCAGCCACAGGCGCTGGCGCAGCCACCGGCGGACGCACCGCTTCGGGCTTCGGCACGGCGACCGGCGCTGGTGCGTCAGGCAGCACGCCCTTGATCACCGGCGTTTGCCTGTTGGTCGGCTCCTGCGAACGGCGCGTCACGGAGGTCGGATCCTCTATCTCGTCCGCCATCTTGTAGCTGGCCTCGATGTGATCGAGCCGCGGATCGTCGTGCTTGAGGCGTTCCAGCTTGTAGTTGGGGGTTTCGAGCGTCTTGTTGGGCACCATCAGCACGGTCACGCGCTGCTTGAGTTCGATCTTGGCGATCTCCGGACGCTTTTCGTTCAGCAGGAACGAGGCCACTTCCACCGGCACCTGAACATGCACGGCGGCCGTGTTGTCCTTCATCGACTCTTCCTGAATGATGCGCAGGATCTGCAGTGCGCTCGATTCGGTGTCGCGGATGTGGCCCGAGCCGCCGCAGCGGGGGCAGGGGATGGACGAGCCTTCGCTGAGCGCAGGCTTCAGGCGCTGGCGGCTCATTTCCATCAGGCCGAACTTGCTGATCGAACCGAACTGGACGCGTGCCCGGTCCTGGCGCAGGGCATCACGCAGGCGGCTTTCGACTTCGCGGCGGTTCTTCGACTCGTCCATGTCGATGAAGTCGATGACGATCAGGCCGCCCAGGTCGCGTAGGCGCATCTGGCGTGCCACTTCGTCGGCGGCTTCGAGGTTGGTGCGGGTCGCGGTTTCCTCGATGTCGCCGCCCTTGATGGCGCGCGCCGAGTTCACGTCGACGGAAACCAGCGCTTCGGTATGGTCGATCACGATGGCGCCGCCGCTGGGCAACTGCACCGTGCGGGCGTAGGCCGATTCGATCTGGTGCTCGATCTGGAAGCGGCTGAACAGTGCCGCGTCGTCGCGGTAGCGCTTCACGCGGGCGGCGTGTTCCGGCATCACGTGCGCCATGAACTGCTGCGCCTGATCGTAGATGTCGTCGGTGTCGATGAGGATGTCGCCGATGTCGTGATTGAAGTAGTCGCGGATCGCGCGGATCACCAGCGAGGACTCCTGGTAGATCAGAAAGGCGCCCTTGCCGCCCTTGGCCGCGCCGTCGATGGCGGTCCAGAGCTTGAGCAGGTAGTTCAGGTCCCACTGCAGCTCGGGTGCCGAACGGCCGATACCTGCGGTGCGGGCGATGATGCTCATACCCTTGGGGTATTCGAGCTGGTCCATCGCCTCCTTGAGTTCGGCGCGGTCGTCGCCCTCGATACGCCGGCTGACGCCGCCGCCGCGCGGGTTGTTGGGCATCAGCACGACATAGCGGCCGGCCAGCGAGATGAAGGTGGTGAGCGCTGCGCCCTTGTTGCCGCGTTCTTCCTTCTCGACCTGGACGACGAGTTCCTGGCCTTCCCTGATCGCCTCCTGGATCCGGGCCTGGCTGGCCGAAACGCCCTCCGCAAAATACTGCTTGGAGATTTCCTTGAACGGCAGGAAGCCGTGGCGGTCTTCGCCGTAGTCGACGAAACAGGCCTCGAGCGACGGCTCGACGCGGGTCACGACGGCCTTGTAGATGTTGCCTTTGCGCTGTTCGCGCCCTTCGATCTCGATTTCGTAGTCGAGGAGCTTCTGCCCGTCGACGATGGCCAGGCGGCGTTCTTCAGCCTGCGTGGCGTTAATCAGCATCCGCTTCATGATGCGTTGTCCTTTGTTTCGTATCGTTCTACCGGTCCATGACGGACCTAACGATGCACGGACGACGTCGCGCGAAACGAAGGAATTGCCGCTGTGCCCTGTCTGCCTTGGCCACCGCGCGAGCGCGAACAGCCGCATCGAGTGTCAAGTCGATGGCAGTCGGGGTGGGGGCGCGTGGATGGGCGCGAGCCCGATGTGGTGTTGACTTGCTATATTTTTTATAGCGATCGGCGCAATGGTGGCGCGCTCTACTGGCGACTCAATACCTGCGGTCGCTGGTGGCAGCCAGCGCAGGAACAGTTGAATCAGTAGCATCAACACAAGGTACTCGCTTCGATCCGCCGGCAGCTTGTAGCCTGCCGGCTGGGGTATTCCGTATCGGTGTTTCGTGGGCGTCGGCTTGACTTGGATGAAATGCTCGCCGCCTTGCGCTCTTGCGCGTGGCTTGCGGACTCGACATCAAAGCGGCATCGACCTCACAGCGCTCCTTGCGGTGCTCTAAACTTCTGATTAATCAAGCACTTACAAGACCGCGCTGGTGAAAAACATTATAGGTGCGAAGCCAAGCCCTGCGGCAGCAGAAGTTCGCTTTCTGACGGTCGACGGGGAATCCGCTGGCCAACGGCTGGACAACTTCCTTTTCCGACATCTCAAGGGCGTGCCGAAGACCCATGTCTACCGGATCATTCGCTCGGGAGAGGTGCGCATCAACAAGGGGCGCGTCCAGGCGGAGACGCGCCTTGCCGAGGGCGATGTGCTGCGGCTGCCTCCCGTGCGCGTGTCGGCCCGGTCGGAAGAGGGCGCGTCACCGCCCGCGCCGCCGCGCGAGTTCCCGCTGCTGCACGAAGACGATGCGCTTCTTGCCGTCAACAAGCCGGCCGGCGTCGCGGTTCACGGCGGCAGCGGCGTGAGCTTTGGCGTCATCGAGCAGCTGCGAACGGCCCGGCCCGCTGCCCGATTTCTCGAACTGGTGCATCGCCTCGATCGCGAGACCTCGGGCATCCTGCTCGTCGCCAAGAAACGCAGTGCGCTGACGGCGTTGCAGGACCAGTTTCGCGAGCGGGAAACCGGCAAGACGTATCTGGCACTGGTGGAGGGCGACTGGCCCGCGAACCGAAAGGTGCTCGACGCTCCGCTTGCCAAATACCTGCTGCCGAGTCAGGCGGGCGCGTTGGAAGGCGAACGGCGCGTGCGCGTCGTTGCCAAGGACCATCCCGATGCGATGCGCGCCGTCACGCTCGTGAAAGTCCTGGCGCGCTTCACGCTTCCCGGGGACACCGCCTCGTTCTCGCTGCTGGCAGTCACCATCAAGACTGGCCGCACCCACCAGATTCGCGTCCACCTCGCTTCGGCCGACCACGCGATAGCCGGCGACGACAAGTACGGCGATTTCGAGCGCAACCGCGCGCTGCAGAAAATCGGATTGAAGCGCATGTTCCTGCACGCCTGGCGCCTGCAATTCACCCATCCCGTGAGCGGGGAACGCATGGCGCTCCAGGCGGATCTCCCTCCGGAACTGAATGCCTTGATGCCCCATGCAGCGCTCGAAGCGCTGGCGGCCCATCCATTACCCACATCTCATGACTGATCTGCACCCGCGCCGCTTCGACCTGATCGCCTTCGATTGGGACGGAACCCTCTACGACTCGACGCGACTCATCGTCCGCTGCATCCAGGCCGCCGTGGTCGACGTCGGCGGCGCAAAGCCCAGCGAGACCGACGCCGCATGGGTCATTGGCCTCGGACTGGCCGAGGCGCTCGCCCGCGCCGCGCCCGACGTGCCCAGGGAGAAATATGCAGAACTCGGCGCCCGCTACCGCTACCACTACCTGCAACATCAGGATGATCTCGTGCTGTTCGACGGCGTCCTCCCCATGCTCGATGCGCTCCGTGCGCGCGGGCACAAGCTGGCGGTTGCTACCGGCAAGTCGCGGCGCGGCTTGAACGAGGCGTTGGCCTCGAGCGCGCTGCGCGACCGTTTCGATGCTTCCCGAACTGCCGATGAAACATTTGGCAAGCCACACCCGCGCATGTTGCTCGAATTGATGGATGAACTCGAAGTTCCGGCGGAACGAACCCTGATGATCGGCGACACCACGCACGATCTCCAACTCGCGATCAACGCCGGATGCGCAAGCGTCGGCGTGTCGTACGGCGCGCATGAACCGGACACCTTCGATGAACTCACCCCTTTGTACGTGGCGCATTCGGTTTCAGGATTGAAGGATTGGCTTCTGGCGAACGCGTGAGAATCCGTCCATGAGCGAATGCATACCGCTTTGCAATGCGTCCGACCTAGTGGAGGGTGGTCGAGCGGTTCCGTTCGACGTCGTGCATTCGGGGCAGACCTGCCGGGCGTTCGCGGTTCGCTTCGAGGGCGTGGCGCATGCCTATCTCAACCGCTGCAGCCACGTGGCGATGGAACTGGACTTCCAACCCGACCGCTTCTTCGACGACAGCGGCCAATGGCTCTTGTGCGCCACACACGGTGCCGTCTACAAGCCGGACACCGGTGAATGTGCTGGCGGCCCCTGTCGCGGCGGCCTGGTGAAGATCGCCCTGAGTGAACGCGACGGCGTTGTGCACTGGCATACTGCCTGGAACCTCCAACCCCTCGCCTTTTGAGATGACCGATTCCAACCGCACGGAGCCCGAAGGTTTCGAGCCTTTCGAGCGCTCCGCGCCCATTCCCTCCGCGCAAGGCGGACCCCGAAGCATGAAGAACGACCCGACGCAACAGCCCGGCTGGGAGCG
Organism: Variovorax sp. P5_A3; assembly: GCF_056400665.1. Lineage (NCBI taxonomy): Bacteria > Pseudomonadati > Pseudomonadota > Betaproteobacteria > Burkholderiales > Comamonadaceae > Variovorax > Variovorax sp. P5_A3. Next base: position 89,420 of record NZ_JBFUKW010000016.1, read on the forward strand.
CGCAACGCTGGAGAAACTGGCTTTCGCCTCCCTTCGCGAACAGCGGGCCACGCGCCGCTGGAAGACCTTCGTGCGCCTCAGTTGGCTTGCGTTCTTCATCTTCCTGGCATGGCTGGCCATGTCGCGCGGCACCCCGGCGACAGCCAAGACCACGGCCCACACCGCAGTCATCGAAATCAAGGGCGAAATCGCCAGCGGCGCGGACGCGAGTGCGGAATTCGTGGTTGCCGCCATGAAAACCGCGTTCGAGGACGAAGGTGCCAAGGGCGTCGTGCTGTTGATCAATTCGCCCGGCGGCAGTCCGGTGCAGGCCGGCATCATCAATGATGAAATCAAGCGCCTGCGGGCGAAGTACAACAAGCCTGTCTACGCGGTGGTCGAGGAAACCTGCGCTTCGGCCGCGTACTACATCGCCGCGGCGACGGACAAGGTTTTCGTCGACAAGGCGAGCATCGTCGGAAGCATCGGCGTCCTGATGGATGGCTTCGGGTTCACCGGTCTCATGGACAAGGTCGGCGTGGAGCGCAGGCTTCTGACCGCCGGGGAGAACAAGGGCTTCCTGGACCCGTTCAGTCCGATGAGCGACACGCAGCGCGCCCACGCGCAGCAGATGCTCGACCAGATCCATGCGCAGTTCATCGAGGTGGTCAAGACGGGTCGCGGCGATCGGCTCAAGACCAGCACGCCTGGGCTGTTCAGCGGCCTCTTCTGGAGTGGCCAGCAGGCGGTGGAGTTGGGTCTGGCCGACCAGCTTGGAAATGTGGATTTCGTTGCGCGCGAAGTGATCAAGGCGGAGGAAGTCATCGACTACACGCGGCGCGACAACGTGGCCGAGAAGCTCGCGAAGAAGTTCGGCGCGGCGCTGGGTGACGCATCGGTGCGCGCGATGCACACCGCGCCCGCGCTACGTTGATTCAGGCGACGTCGGTGTAGCGCGCCGACGCGGCGAGGGCCGCCGCGAACACCACCACGACGTACAGCGCAGCGGTCAGCGAACTGGCTTGGGCGATAAAGCCGATCACTGGTGGGCCCGCCATGAAGCCAAGATAGGCTGCCGCCGATACCGCGGCGATCCCGCGAGCAGGCTCGACGCCGGGTACACGCGCTGACGCGGCAAAGAGGATGGGCACCACGTTGGCGAATCCGATACCCACACCTGCAAATCCGATCAATGCAAGCCATGTTGCGTTGGTGACCAGCACCAGTGTCATGGAGACCGCTGCCAGCAGCGCGCTCCCACGGAGCAGAACCGAAGGCGCGAAGCGTGCCCGCATCGCATCGCCACCGAAGCGCGCCATCGCCATGGCCGCCGAAAAGCTGGCATATGCCAGCGCCGCCCGCTGCTGGGGGCTGCCCAGTTCCTGGTGAAGGTAGAGCACGCTCCAGTCATAGATGGCGCCCTCGGCAATCAACCCCAGCGCGGCCAGCAGGCCGAGCACCGCCAGAGCGCCGCGCGGCAATCGGAAGCCACTGTCGTCGGAGGCGAACGCGGTCGATTCCCGGGGGAGCATCCATCGGGCGGAAACGGCGATCGATAGTGCCATGACGGCGGCGACCAGCCACAGATGACGCTGCGGCGCCATCCCGGCCGCGATGGCCGCACCGCCGGTCATGGCGCCAACCATGCCGCCCAGGCTGAACATGCCGTGCATCCCGCTCATCAGTGGCTTGCCGCCGCGAATCTCGAGTTGGGCGGCTTCAGTGTTGATGGCGACGTCGAACACGCTCGTCGTGACGCCGAACACGACCAGCAAGCCGAGCAAGGCTACGTACGCCGGCATGACCAGAAGGCCCGCCAGCAGCATGGCATAGATCGCGCCGCAGACGCCGGCCATGGCGCGAGCGCCGTGACGACCGATCCAGCGGCTGGCCTGCGTCAGTCCGAGCAGGGCGCCGACGCCCGCCGCCAGCATGGCCAGCCCCAATTGGGCTTCGTTGACGCCGTAGTGGGACTTGACGGTGGGTATGTGCACACCCCAGGTCGCAAAAACGAAGCCGGACCCGAAGAACTGCGTGCGCGAGGCCCAGCGCATGCGTGCGGAGACATCCAGCATCGGGTCGAGCTGCGCCTAGCGACCGATCGCGAACACGGCAGGCGCTCGTTCGTCCGACGGCGACGGCCTGGCGCGCCAAGCCTTCACTGTTTCGCTTCTCACATGGGAAGACGACAGCGTGAGGCCGCGAGCCACCGCAAGGCGAGTGTTGTGTTGCAGCGTCTGCGTGAGTGCCTGAAGCAAGGCCGCGTTGCGGTAGGGCGTCTCGATGAACAACTGCGTCTGGCCGGTCTTGAGGGCGAGCGCCTCAAGCTCGCGGATGCGCTGGATGCGCGCGTCGGCATCCTGCGGCAGATAGCCGACGAATGCAAAGTTCTGGCCGTTGAGTCCGCTTGCCGCCAGCGCGAGCAGGAGTGACACGGGCCCGGTGAGCGGGACCACCGTAACGCCGAGTTCGTGCGCGGCCTTGGCCACGGACGAGCCGGGATCCGCCACGGCAGGCATGCCCGCCTCGCTGAGCAAGCCGACGTCCCGGCCTTCCAGGGCAGGAGCGAGGAGGGGGCGCGCATCGAACTGCCCCGCGTGATCGCCTTTCTTGTGGACTTCGCGCGGCAATTCCTGGATCTGTTGGGCCTGAATCGGTGCGGCAAGTGGCACGACGGCGTCGATGCGCTTGAGATAGGCGCGCGCCGACTTCGCGTTCTCGCAGATCCAGTGCGTGATTCGTGCCGCCGCCTGGAGCGTGCCGAGCGGCAATGCGTCCTGGAGCGGCGCCTGCTCGTCACATCCGAAATCGAGCGGGGCGGGGACAAGGTAGAGCTTGCCTGGGTTCTGTGCAGTCACAGCAGATCGACTCCTGCCGCTCGCAGCATCCTTGCGGTGCGAATCAGCGGAAGTCCGACCAGGGCCGTCGGATCATCGCTGTCGATGGCTTCGAGCAGGGCAATGCCCAGGCCCTCGCTCTTCGCGCTGCCGGCGCAGTCATAGGGCTGCTCGGCGACCAGATAGGTCTCGATCGCCGCATCGCTCAGGTCGCGAAACACGACGCGCACGGGCGCCAGATCGCGCTGGACGAAGCCCGTGGCATGGCAGACCACGGCAACTGCTGTCTGGAAAATGAGCGTCTGCCCGCGCATGCGCCGTAGCTGGGCCGTCGCGCGCACGTGGTCGCCGGGCTTGCCCAGCGGCTCGCCAGCCAGGTCAGCCACCTGATCGGAACCAATCACGACGGCCTCGGGAAAACGACGGGCAACTGCGTTCGCCTTTTCCAGCGCGAGGCGCGCGGCGAGCGAGTGGGGTGTTTCGCTGTCGAGGGGGGCCTCATCGACTTCAGGTGGATGCACGTCGAAGGGCAAACGCAGGCGCGCTAGAAGCTCGCGGCGGTAACGTGAGGTGGAAGCGAGGATCACAGTGCGTTGCATGGACACGATTGTGCGCGAGCGGTTTAGACTGGCACGAATGACGAGAGAATTTGCCCCCCGGCGGCTTGATGTGCCCGGCTTTGCCGACGCCTCGGCCTTCCTTTCCGGAAGTGATCCACTTCAGGCGTACGAGCGCCTGAGTGCGGAATTGGCGAGTCCGGCGCCCGACTTGACGGTCAAATGGGAAGCTGTCGGCCAGCGCCACAGCGGTGCTGACGGCTCCCCGGTGTCTTGGTTGCACCTGAATGCGGAGACCAGCGTCCCGTTGGTTTGCCAGCGTTGCCTTGCGCCCGTCAACGTCGATCTCATCGTCGATCGCTGGTTTCGGTTCGCTCCCGACGAGGCCGCAGCGGCCACAGAGGACGAGGACGCCGAGGAAGATGTCTTGGTTTCGAGCCGCGAATTCGACCTTCAGGCGCTCATCGAGGACGAGTTGCTCATGGAGATTCCCGTGACTCCGCGGCATGAAGTCTGCCCCGAGCCCATGAAGCTGTCCGCCGTCGACCCCGATTTCGAGTCGGCTGAGGACGCTCGGCCGAACCCCTTCGCGGTCCTTGGCGCCTTGCGTTCGGACAAGTCCAAATAGGCGACGATCTCCGATCTGGCGTCAGAAGCCATGCATAGGCTATAATCATGGGCTTAGCGCGCGCTGCCGTTGATGCTTCCGAAGCGTTTTCGCCGCCCCGCATGCACACCAACCCACCCGAATACTTCCAGGAGCCAGCATGGCCGTCCAGCAAAACAAGAAGTCGCCGTCGAAGCGCGGCATGCACCGTTCGCACAATGCCCTGGGCGTGCCCGGCATTGCCGTTGAGCCGACCACAGGCGAAACGCATCTGCGCCACCACATCAGCCCGAACGGTTTTTACCGCGGCCGCAAGGTGCTCAAGACCAAGTCTGAAGCCTGATCTTTCGTTTCAAGGCCAAGGCCCGAAGCTACTTTTTTCGTAGCGTCGGGCCTTTGTTTTGATGGTCACGCCTTCCTCAACCGATTCACCGCTCTCTGTGATCACGCTTGCCGTTGATTGCATGGGTGGCGACCATGGGCCTCGCGTCACGCTCGAGGCCTGCCGCGCCTTCCTCGATCGCCACGTAGAGGCCTCGCTTCTTCTCGTCGGCGCGCCGGCCGCCTTGTCTGGCTTTGTTCATCCGCGCGCCACGATCGTTGCGGCCAGTGAGGTCGTGGGCATGGACGATCCTATTGAAGTTGCGCTCCGGAAAAAGAAGGACTCGTCGATGCGCGTCGCCATCCAGCAGATCAAGGATGGCGCAGCTCAGGCAGCCGTGTCGGCTGGCAATACGGGCGCACTCATGGCCATCGCGCGGTACTTGCTGAAAACGCTCGACGGAATTGATCGACCGGCCATCGCACCTCAATTGCCCAACAGCAAGGGCGGCGCAACGACGGTGCTTGATCTCGGTGCCAACGTAGATTGCGATGCCGAGGACCTTCTTCAGTTTGCCGTTCTGGGATCCGCCTTGGTGTCCGCCCTTACGGGGAACGAATCCCCTACCGTCGGCCTGCTCAATGTCGGCGAGGAAGCCATCAAAGGCAGCGAAACAATCAAGAAAGCGAGTCAACTGCTTCGAAAAGCGGCCAACTCGCAGGACTTGAACTTCTACGGAAATGTCGAGGGCAACGACATTTTCAAGGGAACGACGGACATCGTTGTTTGTGACGGTTTCGTCGGCAATGTCACCTTGAAGGCAACCGAGGGCGTCGCGGCGATGATCGTTGATTTCCTCCGGATTGAATATTCGAATGGAATTTTCAGCAAATTTGCGGCTATCGTCTCCTATCCGGTGCTAAAAGCTCTTAAACGCCGCCTGGATCATCGGCGGTACAACGGCGCGGCATTGCTGGGGCTTCGAGGTCTTGTCTTCAAAAGCCACGGCTCCGCAGACGAAGTAGCGTTCGGGTACGCTCTGGATCGCGCTTATGATGCCGCTCGCAACAACCTGCTCGAACGCGTGCGGGCCCGCATCGCCCACGCCGCGCCTCTGCTCGCGCGGCAAGAATCGGCGGCATCGGCCGACGCGCCAGCGCTCCACGTTTGATGACTCCTTTTTCTCGCATCACAGGCACCGGCAGTTACTTGCCCCCGCGCCGTGTGACCAATGACGACCTCGCCCTGGATCTGGCTGCGCGTGGCATCGAGACCTCCGATCAATGGATCATCGAGCGCACAGGAATTCGCGCTCGCCATTTCGCAGCGCCCGAGGTGGCAAGCAGCGACCTCGGCCTCGAAGCAGCGAAGCATGCTCTGGAGTCCGCTGGCCGAAGCGCGTCGGACATCGACCTGATCATCGTCGCGACCTCGACGCCTGACATGGTGTTTCCGTCGTCAGCAGCCATCCTTCAGAACAAGCTCGGGATTGCCGGCTGCCCTGCGTTCGACGTGCAGGCTGTCTGCAGCGGCTTCGTGTATGCGCTGACGGTAGCCGACGCCATGATTCGCACGGGCGGTGCCAAATGCGCACTGGTCGTGGGCGCCGAGGTGTTTTCGCGCATTCTGGACTTCAACGACCGCACCACCTGCGTCCTCTTCGGTGATGGAGCGGGTGCGGTCATTCTCGAGGCCAGTGACGAGCCGGGGATTCTTGCCAGCGATCTGCACGCCGACGGCAAGCACGTCGGCATCCTCTGCGTGCCTGGCCATGTGTCCGGCGGTTCCGTGCTTGGAACACCCCTGCTTCACATGGATGGACAGGCAGTCTTCAAGTTGGCGGTCCGCGTGCTGGAAGAAGCTGCGCGTGCCACGCTTCAAAAGGCTGGCAAGACGGAAGCGGACATCGACTGGCTGATCCCGCATCAGGCCAACATCCGCATCATGGAAGGCACGGCGAAGAAGCTGAAGCTTGCGCGTGAAAAGCTGATCGTGACCGTCGACGAGCACGGCAATACATCGGCAGCCTCCATTCCCCTGGCGCTCGACGAAGCGGTGCGCTCGGGCAAGGTGAAAAAGGGCGACACGCTGATGCTCGAAGGTGTTGGCGGCGGTTTCACCTGGGGTGCGGTGCTGCTCACCTACTAGTACTGTGCGCTGCTCGAAGTGGCAGCGGCGCGATTGGAGACACACAATGAAGTCCTTCGCTTTCGTCTTTCCGGGTCAAGGCTCGCAGGCGGTCGGCATGCTCGATGCATGGGCCGATCACCCTGCGGTGCTCGAGACGTTGCGCGAGGCATCAGACGCCCTCGATGAAGATGTCGCGCGACTCATTCGCGAAGGTCCGAAGGAGGCGCTGGCCCTCACGACCAACACGCAACCCGTGATGCTCGTCGCGGGCGTCGCCGCCTGGCGCGCCTGGCTGGCCGAAGGCGGTGGGGTGCCCTCGGTCGTCGCTGGGCATTCGCTGGGAGAGTATTCGGCGCTGGTCGCCTCCGGCGTCCTGACGCTGGCTCAAGCCGCGCCGCTCGTGCGCTTCCGCGCCCAGGCCATGCAGCAGGCCGTACCCGTCGGAGTGGGCGCCATGGCGGCCATCCTGGGCATGGATGCCGACAAGGTGAAGGTTGGTTGCGCAGAGGTAACTGCCGGATTCGGTCTGGGCAGCGCCGAGGTCGTGGAGGCGGTGAACTTCAACGACCCGATGCAAACGGTGATCGCTGGCAGCAAGGCCGCTGTCGACAAGGCGTGCGACGTGTTGAAGGCAAGCGGAGCCAAACGCGCGCTCCCCCTGCCTGTCTCGGCGCCGTTCCATTCGAGCCTCATGAAGCCAGCGGCCGAAGCCCTGCTCGAACGGCTTGCGTCCGTCAGCCTCGCCGCACCTCGGATTCCCGTCATCAACAATATCGACGTGACCGTCGAAACCGATCCAGACCGTATCCGCGATGCCTTGGTGCGCCAGGCTGCGGGACCCGTCCGCTGGGTCGAAACCGTGCAGGCGCTCAAGGCGCGCGAGATCGCTGCTGTGATCGAATGCGGTCCGGGCAAGGTGCTGGCCGGCATGGCCAAGCGCATCGCGCCGGAGCTTGCAGTGGCTTCGGTCTACGACCCGGCCACTCTTGCCGAAGCCAGACAACTGCTCGCTGCCTGAGCATCGAGCCTCAAGGTTCTTTCATGAGTACTCCAAAATTCGAAGGCCAGGTCGCGCTGATCACGGGCGCTTCCCGCGGCATTGGTGCCGCCATTGCCCTGGAACTGGCCCATCGAGGGCTGACGGTGATCGGGACCGGTACCACGGAAGAAGGCGCCGCCAAGATCACTGCCGCCCTGGGCTCCCACGGCGGCCGCGGCTGTGCGCTGGACGTCAATGACGGCGCGGCCGTCGAAGCGTTGATCGACGAGATCGTCAAGGTCTACGGCGCCGTTCACGTCCTGGTCAACAATGCCGGTATCACCCGGGATACCCTGGCGATGCGTCTCAAGGATGCCGACTGGGACGCGGTGCTCGACACCAATCTGAAAGCGGTCTTCCGACTTTCCCGCGCCGTGATCCGCCCGATGATGAAGCAGCGCTATGGCCGCATCATCAACATCACGAGCGTGGTCGGCGCCTCCGGCAACGCAGGCCAGGCCAACTACGCCGCCGCAAAGGCCGGGGTGGCCGGCATGACGCGTGCGCTGGCGCGCGAGCTTGGCAGCCGCAGCATCACCGTCAACTGCGTCGCGCCGGGTTTCATCGAAACCGACATGACAGCCAGTTTGCCCGAAGCGCAGCAGCAGGCCCTACTGGCCCAGATTCCACTCGGCCATCTCGGCAAGCCCGCCGATATCGCTCACGCAGTGGCCTTCCTCGCCTCTCCGCAGGCCGCCTATGTCACGGGGCAGGAACTGCACGTGAACGGCGGCATGCACATGTAGACGCACGGCGCAATACCTTTCACCTACGGCCGTGCGGCAAATGCCACAATGCGGCCGGCTAAAATCCACCGATTACCTACAACCCTCAGAGGGAACCAAATGAGCGATATCGAAGCACGTGTCAAGAAAATCATTGCCGAACAACTCGGCGTGGAAGAGTCCCAAGTCACCAATGAAAAGGCCTTCGTGGCCGACCTCGGCGCGGACTCGCTCGACACGGTCGAACTCGTGATGGCGCTCGAAGACGAGTTCGGCATCGAGATCCCGGACGAAGACGCCGAGAAGATCACGACGGTGCAGAACGCCGTCGACTACGCCACCAAGAATCAAAAGGCCTGATCGGCCACGCTGAGCCCCGTTCCTTCGGTCCGCAGCCTCCATGCTCGCGCGCACCGCACGACGGCCTCAGTGCTCCCAGAAAGGTTTGCCGGCATGACCAAACGCCGCGTCGTCGTGACCGGGCTCGGTTGCCTCGCTCCTGTCGGAAACACCGTTGCCGCATCCTGGACCAACTTGCTGGCCGGGAATTCGGGCATCGACACCATCACCAAGTTCGATGTGAGCGGCTTCTCCTGCAAGTTTGCGGGCGAAGTGAAGGGTTTCGACATCAAGGACTACATTCCCGAGAAGGAAGCGCGTCACATGGATCGCTTCATTCATCTCGGACTCGCTGCTGCGATGCAGGCGGTGCAGGACAGCGGGTTGCCCACGGGTGATGCGCTGTCGGAAGAAGAAGCGGTTCGCATCGGATGCAACATCGGCTCCGGTATCGGGGGTTTGCCCTTGATCGAGGATACGCATGCGGAACTGGTCGCCCGCGGCCCGCGGCGCGTCTCGCCGTTTTTCGTGCCGGCCTCGATCATCAACATGATTTCCGGTCACGTCTCCATCAAGTACGGCTTCAAGGGGCCGAACATTGCGGTCGTGACCGCGTGTACCACCGGCTTGCACGCCATCGGCACGTCTGCCCGGATGATCGAGTACGGCGACGCCGATGTGATGATCGCAGGCGGCTCGGAATCGACGGTGTCTCCGCTCGGCCTGGGTGGCTTTGCCGCGGCACGTGCGTTGTCGACCCGCAATGACGATCCGAAGACCGCCTCTCGCCCGTGGGACAAGGACCGCGACGGATTCGTGCTCGGCGAGGGCGCTGGTGTGCTGGTGCTGGAAGAGTACGAGCACGCCAAGGCCCGGGGCGCGAAGATCTATGCGGAGGTCTCGGGCTTCGGCATGAGCGGCGACGCGTACCACATGACGGCGCCGAACGTGGACGGCCCGCGCCGCTCCATGGCCATGGCGCTGGCAAATGCGGGCGTCAACGCCGACGAGGTCCAGTACGTCAATGCCCACGGTACCTCGACCCCGCTGGGCGACTTGAACGAAACCAATGCGATCAAGAATGCTTTTGGTGACCACGCCAGGAAACTGGTCGTGAACTCGACGAAGTCGATGACCGGTCACCTGCTCGGCGGCGCCGGCGGCATCGAATCGGTGTTCACCGTTCTGGCGTTGCATCATCAGAAGAGCCCGCCGACGATCAACATCTTCAATCAGGACCCGGAGTGCGATCTCGACTACTGCGCCAATGAGGCGCGCGATCTGAAGATCGATGTGGCAGTCAAGAACAATTTCGGATTTGGCGGCACCAACGGCACGCTGGTGTTCAAGCGCACTTGATTCTTCCCGTCTCATGCACAGCGCCCCATCGGTGAACTTTCCGGTGGGGCGTTCTCGCTATGCGGAGCGCCTTCTGCTGGTTCTTTGGGCTCTTGGCGTCTGCGGCGTTTCCGTTGCTTGCGTCCAAGTTGATCGTATCGACTGGCGCGACGGGATCCTGGCGCTCAGTACTGTTGTAGCGGCTATCGCCGCATGGGCAGGCGCCCTTCGACGCGCGGATCCCGCCGAGCTGAGCTTTGATGGTCAGGACTGGTCGCTCACTGGCAGCGTCGCACTTCGATCGGCCGGGGCTAGCGCGGCGCTTGACCTGCAATCCCTGCTGCTGGTTTGCCTGACACAGCCGGGCCGGCCTCGGCATTGGATCTGGGTCGAGCGGCAAGCCAAGCCGGAAACCTGGCGCGATTTGCGGCGTGCGCTATATTCGCGCGCGCCGCTGGCCGCGTCGACCGCCCGAAAGTCGAACTCGGACGCCGCCGACGTGCATCATTTCTCCTCATGACAACTTCGTTACCTCCGGTGCCACCGGACGCCGGTCTGACCGATGCGCCCGCAGCGGGAGCGAGGCCGGGCGAGGTCGATTTCCAACTCGTCCAGCGCACCGTCGCAGGCGACCAAAAGGCGTTCGAACTGCTAGTCATCAAGTACCAGCGCCGGATCGAACGGCTCATCGGCCGCATGGTTCGAGATGTGAACCTGGTCGAGGACATCGCCCAGGAGACCTTCATCCGTGCCTACCGGGCCCTGCACCAGTTTCGTGGCGAGGCCCAGTTCTACACCTGGCTCTATCGGATCGCCGTCAACACGGCCAAGAAGGCGTTGGTCGACATGAAACGCGACCCGACGGTTTCCGAGAGCGCCCTGCGTTCTTCTTCCGAAGACGAAGATGAAACTTACCGGCCCGGAAACGAACCAATCAGCGACGAGACCCCCGAATCCGTGATGGCTGCCAATGAAATAGCGGCGGCCGTCGAGGCAGCGATGGAAGCGCTACCTGCCGAACTGAGGCAGGCGGTGACCTTGCGCGAGATCGAGGGCATGAGCTACGAAGAGATTGCCGAGGTCATGAATTGTCCGATCGGCACGGTGCGGTCGCGGATTTTCCGTGCCCGCGAAGCCATTTCGGCCCGGGTCAAGCCCTTGCTGGACAACCAGTCAGGCAAGCGTTGGTAAGCAGGTGAATGAAATGAACAACACAAACACGGTCCACGAACAGGTCTCGGCGCTCGCCGACGGCCATTTACGAGACGACGAGTTCGCACAGGTCATCGGCAAGGTTTGTGCGGACGATGATCTGCGCGCGACATGGCATACCTATCATTTGGTGGGGGACGTGCTGCGTTCAGGCGTCCACGCGACGTGCAGCGACACGTCGCTCTTTGTTTCCCGGCTTCAGGGGCGGCTTGCCGCTGAGCCGATGGTGCCGTCCTTGACCCCGGTGCTTTCGGAGGCGACGCCGGTACAGCGGCGCGTCGAGGCCGCCAATGAACCCGTGTTTCGCTGGAAGCTGGTTGCCGGCGCTGCATCGCTGGCCGCGGCGGCGGCCATTGGCTGGAACTGGGTCGGCACGGGCGGCCCCGCAGCACCAAGCGCACAGCTGGCCGCCATTCAGCCGGCCGCTCCAACCGTCGTGGCCACCGCCGTGCAACCCCAGCCCCCCCAGGCGCTGACGCCGACCAGGGTCATCATCGGAAACGGCAACCCTCAGATCATGCTCCGTGACCCGCGCCTGGACCAGTTGCTCGAGGCGCACCAGCAAGCCGGTGGCGCGTCGCAGATGCCTTCGGGCTTCCTGCGCAACGCGACCTTCGAGAGGCCGTCGCGCTGATCGCGCATTTGCAGATGTTTTGATGATCGTTCCGATGCCGATCTCCGTGCGTGGATTCTTGACCCTGATGGTGGCCTTCTGCGTGGCTCAGGCCGCCATTGCTCAGAGTCGGACCGCTCCGTTGCCTCCAAAGACGCCCGGTCCTCCCAATGCGACGAGCGGCGAAGCGCCGACCTTGAGCGTGGTCGAATGGCTTCAGCGCATGCATGCGGCTTCCCGCCAGCGCAGTTACATCGGCACTTTCGTCGTCTCGGCTTCGACGGGCACGCTTTCCAGCGCCCGCATCTGGCATGTGTCCGAGGGCGATCTGCAGATGGAGCGCATCGAGGCCTTGTCGGGCCCACCTCGGTCGACTTTCAGGCGCAACGACAAGGTCGTGACCTTCTTGCCGGAATCGAAAGTCGTCAAGAGCGAGAAGCGTGAAAACCTGGAGTTGTTTCCCAACCTGCAGGGCAACCCCGACTCCTCCATTGGCGATCTCTACGGCGTTCGCGTCGTCGGCAAGGACAGGGTCGCGGGCTTCGACACCGACGTGGTGCAACTCGAACCTCGCGACAGCTTGCGATTCGGCTATCGAGTATGGAGCGAGCGTCGCTCGGGTCTGGTCGTCAAATTGCAGACCATCGACGGCGAAAACAAGGTGATCGAGCAGTCGGCCTTCTCGGAGCTTCAACTCGACGCACCCGTCCGGACGCATGCCCTCAGTCAGATGATGGGGAGCACTGCGGGCTATCGTGTCGAGAAGTCCGAGCTCGAGCGGACATCGGCTCAGCGCGAAGGTTGGTCGCTCAAGTCGCCCGTTGCGGGTTTCAAGCCCGTCAATTGCTATCGGCGCCCGCTGGGCAACGATGCGCAGGGCCATACCATGCAGTGGACGTTTTCTGACGGACTTGCCTCTGTCTCGCTTTTCGTCGAGCCTTACGACGCACAGCGCAAACCCCGTGAAGTCCTTCTTGCATTGGGCGCCACCTACACGCTAACCCGTCGCCTGGTCGACAAGGACGGGGATTGGTGGTTGACTGCGGTCGGCGAAGTTCCCCCGCAAACACTCGATGCGTTCGCCCAGAGTCTGGCGCGTGCACGGTGAGTCGGTAGTCCGAAGCTCCGTCGCCTGCGCGTCGCCGGGAGCGTTCTCAGAAGTGTCTTTGTCCTGGTTCAAGTCTCAACGAAAGAAGCTGATGATGTTCAAGATCGAGAGGAACACATTCCGTTCATGTCTCCTGGCCTGCGCCGTGGCGGTCGCTTCGACAGCCGCGCTCGTGCCTGCGACGCCTGCTTACGCGCAGGCGCGCGTATTGCCTGATTTCACCGATCTGGTCGACCAGGTCGGGCCTGCGGTGGTCAACATCCGTACGGTCGAGAAAGTGACGCAGGGGAGCAGCAACGGCGAGATGGACGAGGAGATGCAGGACTTCTTCCGTCGCTTCTTCGGTCAGCCGATGCCCGGCGTTCCCCGCCAGGGCCCGCGCCCGAACCGGCCCCAGCAACCACAGGAGGAAGAGCGTCCCCGCGGTGTCGGCTCCGGCTTCATTCTGTCGCCCGATGGCTTCGTCATGACCAATGCGCACGTGGTCGACGGGGCTTCCGAGGTGCTGGTGACCTTGCCTGACAAGCGCGAGTTCAAGGCGAAGATCATCGGCGCCGACAAGCGCACGGATGTCGCCGTCGTGAAGATCGACGCTACCGGCCTGCCGGCGGTGAAGGTGGGCGACGTGTCCAAGCTGCGCGTCGGCGAATGGGTGATGGCGATCGGCTCTCCGTTCGGGCTCGAAAACACGGTCACGGCCGGCATCGTGAGCGCCAAGCAGCGAGACACCGGCGATTACCTTCCCTTCATCCAGACCGACGTTGCCATCAACCCCGGGAACTCGGGCGGCCCGCTGATCAACATGCGTGGCGAGGTGGTCGGGATCAACAGCCAGATCTATTCGCGGTCCGGCGGCTTCATGGGCATCTCGTTCTCGATTCCGATCGACGAGGCCATTCGCGTGAGCGACCAACTGCGGCAGCTCGGGCGCGTGTCGCGCGGGCGCATCGGCGTGCAGATCGACCAGGTCACGAAGGACGTGGCCGAATCGATCGGCCTCGGCAAGGCCCAGGGCGCGCTCGTGCGCGGCGTCGAGACCGGGTCGCCGGGCGAGAAGGCGGGTATCGAGCCGGGCGACATCATCACCAAGTTCGATGGCAAGTCCATCGAGAAGCCTAGTGACTTGCCGCGCCTTGTCGGGAACACCAAGCCGGGTACAAAGAGCTCGGTTACGGTATTCCGGCGCGGCAATTCGCGCGATCTGAATGTGACCATCGCCGAGATCGAACCCGACAAGCCTGCCAAGCGCACGGCCGATCGGGAGGAGCCGGCCAGCAAGTCGCCATCGGCCGCTGCGAAGTCCATGGGGCTCGTGCTCAGCGACCTCACTGAACTGCAGAAGAAGGAGTTCAAGGTCAAGGGTGGCGTGAGGATCGACGCGGCCACGGATGCGGCTGCACGGGCTGGCCTGCGCGAGGGGGACGTCGTTCTGGCGGTCAGCAATACGGAGATCGCCAACGTCAAGGAGTTCGACGCCGCTCTTGCCAAGACCGACAAGAGCAAGCCTGTCAGCCTCCTGTTCCGGCGGGGGGACTGGGCGCAATACGCCCTGATCCGCCCCGCACGCTGAACGGGCGCGATGCGTCAAGTGGCCCCACCCGCCAGTCGGGTTTGGGGCCTATTTTTTGAGCATTTGTCGCGCCCGGACAGCAACGCGATGAAATTTTTTTGGAGTCGAAGTGCTGCGATTTTGGTTTGTGACTACTAACTTTCGGATCGCCTAATGATGGTTTTCGGTAGAATAGAGCTTCGCCGACCCGCACTACACGCATAAGCGGGTTCAGGGGCTTCACGATGCGAGATTCAAGTTATCCATCCACCGGCGCTCCACAGTTCGCCCACAAGTTGTTAAGGAATCGGTCCACCGTTCTTGTTGATAAGCTGTTCATAAGTGTCATGTTGCTGACCTGCAACGACCGTTCCAGGGCTCCGGCCCGGCTGTACGCGCCCCCCTTTTTGCCTACAATGAAGTTCCAACTACTGCAGTTGCCATTGCTTGTTGGTTCAGGGCGCGTCTCTTGTGGACGCGCCCTTTTTTCTTGCCTGTCGCCTTCTGCGTACGAGCCAATTCAAGTACTTAAGCGTTCCCGTTGATGAATCACATCAGAAATTTTTCGATCATTGCGCACATCGATCACGGCAAGTCGACGCTTGCGGATCGCTTGATTCAACGTTGCGGTGGCCTTGCCGAACGTGAGATGGAAGCGCAGGTGCTCGACTCGATGGAGATCGAGAAAGAGCGTGGGATAACCATCAAGGCACAGACCGCCGCGCTGCACTACAAGGCGCAAGATGGGCAGGTCTACAACCTCAATCTGATCGACACACCGGGCCACGTCGACTTCTCGTACGAAGTGAGTCGCTCTCTCTCTGCATGCGAAGGCGCATTGCTCGTTGTCGATGCAAGCCAGGGCGTCGAAGCGCAGACCGTTGCCAACTGCTATACGGCACTCGACCTCGGTGTCGAAGTGGTGCCGGTGCTCAACAAGATGGATCTGCCGCAAGCAGATCCCGAGAACGCGAAGGCAGAGATCGAAGATGTGATCGGCATCGATGCGGCCGATGCGATCCCTTGCTCTGCGAAGACGGGCATGGGCATCGACGAGATTCTCGAAGCCATCGTGGCGAAGGTGCCCGCTCCACGTGGCAATCCCGACGCGGCGCTGCGCGCGATGATCATCGACAGCTGGTTCGATGCCTACGTCGGCGTCGTGATGCTCGTGCGTGTGGTCGATGGCCGCCTCGCGAAGGGCGAGCGCATCAAGATGATGGCTTCGGGCGCCACCTACAACGCCGACAACCTCGGCGTCTTCACGCCGGCAACCGAGGTGCGCCAATCGCTCGAAGCCGGCGAAGTGGGCTTCATCATTGCCGGCATCAAGGAACTGCAGGCCGCGAAGGTCGGCGACACGGTCACCCTGATCAAGTCCGGAACCGGTGGTGCCGCTGCCACCGCGACCGAAGCCTTGCCCGGCTTCAAGGAAATCCAGCCGCAGGTCTTTGCCGGCCTCTATCCGACCGAGGCGAGCGAGTACGACTCGCTGCGCGACGCGCTTGAAAAGCTCAAGCTCAACGATTCGTCCCTGCACTACGAGCCGGAGGTGTCGCAGGCGCTGGGCTTCGGCTTCCGCTGCGGCTTCCTCGGCCTGCTGCACATGGAGATCGTGCAGGAGCGGCTCGAACGCGAGTTCGATCAGGACCTGATCACGACCGCGCCGAGCGTGGTCTACCAGGTCATGAAGAACGACGGCGAAGTGATCATGGTGGAGAACCCCTCCAAGATGCCCGACGTCGGCAAGATGGCCGAGATCCGCGAGCCGATCGTCACGGTGCATCTCTATATGCCGCAGGAATACGTCGGTGCCGTCATGACGCTCGCCAACCAGAAGCGTGGCGTGCAGATGAACATGGCCTACCACGGGCGGCAGGTCATGCTGACCTACGAGATGCCGCTCGGCGAGATCGTGCTCGACTTCTTCGACAAACTGAAGTCGGTCAGCCGCGGCTATGCCTCGATGGATTACGAATTCAAGGAATACCGCGCGTCGGACGTCGTCAAGGTCGATATCCTGCTCAACGGCGAGAAAGTCGATGCGCTGTCGATCATCGTGCACCGCAGCCAAAGCCAGTACCGCGGCCGGGCGGTGGTTTCCAAGATGCGCGAAATCATTTCCCGCCAGATGTTCGACGTCGCGATCCAGGCCGCGATCGGGGTCAACATCATTGCGCGTGAGACAATCAAGGCCCTCCGCAAGAACGTGCTCGCCAAGTGCTACGGCGGCGATATCACCCGCAAGAAGAAACTGCTCGAAAAGCAGAAGGCGGGCAAAAAAAGAATGAAGCAGATCGGCTCGGTCGAGGTCCCGCAAGAGGCCTTCCTCGCCATCCTGCAGGTCGAAGACTAAAAGATGGCATTCCTCACTTCACTCATCCTCGCGGCCTTTGTCGGCTACATCGGCGCCTGGTATTTCGGCGCAGTCGAAGGCAACTTCGCGCTGCTGTTGTTTCTCGCGACGGTCGTCACCGGCATCTATTGGGTGGCCGAACGCTTCTATTTCCTGCCGAAGCGTCGGCGCGCCGCCGAAGCGCTCGACGCCTCGCTGGCGCAACGCCGCGAGGAACTGGCCAGGCAGGGCATCACGCAGGTCGATACCGTGGACACCAAGGCGCGCGAACGCCTGGTCATGCAGCCCTGGTGGCTGGATTGGACCGCCGGCCTGTTCCCGGTCATCCTGGCCGTGTTCCTGCTGCGCTCGTTCCTGTTCGAGCCCTTCAAGATTCCGTCCGGCTCCATGATGCCGACCTTGCTCACCGGCGACCTGATCCTGGTGAACAAGTTCGTCTACGGTCTTCGCTTGCCGGTCATCAATACCAAGATCACTGAAGGCCGGCCGCCGGCAAGGGGCGATGTGATGGTCTTCCGCTATCCGCCCAAGCCGAGCATGGACTACATCAAGCGTGTGATCGGCGTGCCGGGTGACGAGGTGGCTTATCTCAACAAGAAGCTCACCATCAACGGCCAGCCGGTGAGCAAGGATGCAATCCCCGAGTATTTCGACGAGGAGGCGATGCGCTACCTCAAGCAATACACAGAAAACCTGGGCGGCAAGGAGCATAAATTGCTAAATGACGACAGCCGCCGTGCGGGGTTGTCCGAAGCGGAGATCATGCCCTTCCCGTTCCAGGAAAATTGCCGCTACAGTGTTGAAGGCGTGGTGTGCAAGGTGCCTGAAGGCCACTATTTCATGATGGGTGACAACCGGGACAATTCCCTGGACTCGCGCTATTGGGGATTCGTCCCCGACCAGAACATCGTCGGCAAAGCCTTCCTGGTCTGGATGAATTTCGGCAATTTCAAGCGCATCGGCGGATTCCAATAAGTATTCGGGATTTTCATTCGAGGGGTAGAGGGTATGAGAGCAAAGCAGACAAGACATAAACAGCGTGGCATCTCGTTCGTGGGACTGCTGTTCGTCGCCATCGTGCTGGCCTGTGTCGGCGTCGTCGTCGCCCAGGTGATTCCCACGTTGATTGAATACCAGGCGATCACCAAGGCAGCCAACAAGGCCAAGGAAGGCACGACGGTGCCTGAAGTCCGCGCCATCTTCGACCGTGCCCAGGCCATCGACGACTTCAAGTCCGTCACTGGCAAGGATCTCGACGTGAAGAAGGACGGCGACAAGGTCGTTGTGTCCTTTGCTTACGATCGAGAAATCCATCTCTTTGGGCCCGCCTTCCTGCTGCTGAAGTACCAGGGTCAATCCAAGTAGATGCACACCCCCAGGCTTGCCCACTTCGTGTGGCCGCCCACCCCCTTGCAGGGGGCAGCACCGGCGGACCGGCGGAGCCGGTTCCGCGGTGCTCCCGGAACGGGCCAGGCTTCGCCGGCCTGCGCGCTTTGAGCGAGGGTGGGCTTGGCGCGTTGCAGGCGCGCCTCCAGCATTCTTTCGCGGACGTGCGGCTGCTCCAGCTTGCGCTGACACACCGCAGTTTTTCGGCGGACCACAATGAGCGGCTTGAATTCCTCGGGGACTCGGTGCTCAACCTTGGCGTGTCCCATTTGCTCTACGCGCGCCTGTCGGCATTGCCCGAAGGCGACCTCTCGCGCGTTCGAGCCAATCTGGTCAAGCAGGACACGCTGCACCAGTTGGCTCTCAAGCTGGCGCTTTCGCCGCTGTTGCGCCTGGGAGAAGGCGAGTCGCGCTCGGGTGGCCAGAATCGACCGTCGATCCTCGCCGATGCGCTGGAAGCGGTGATCGGCGCGGTCTACCTCGATGCCGGCTACGGCGCGACCCAGGCGCTGGTGCACCGTCTCTATGAATCCGTCGAGATCAATCCGCGCATGGATGCGGTGGCCAAGGATCCGAAAACCGAATTGCAGGAATGGCTCCAGGGCCACAAAATGAAGTTGCCGGCCTACCGAGTGGTTGGAACGCTCGGCGCGGCCCACAAGCAGACTTTCGATGTCGAATGCGAGGTGTCCGAGCTGGGACTTCGCGAGCGCGGCATCGGCGGCTCGCGCCGCGCCGGTGAGCAGGCCGCCGCGGCGGCCATGTTGATCCGGCTCAAGGCGCGCGGCGCGAAGGCATCCCCATGAACGACCCCATCGAATCCAATCCCCTGGCGCCTGAAGAAGGGGCCGGAGACCCGGGCGCGCGACCGGCGCAGCGCTGCGGACTGGTCGCTATCGTCGGCAAGCCCAACGTAGGCAAGTCGACTTTGCTGAACGCCCTGGTCGGCCAGAAGATCAGCATCACTTCGCGCAAGGCGCAGACCACGCGGCACCGGATCACCGGCATGCGCACGCTGGGTGCCACGCAGTTCGTTTTCGTCGACACGCCGGGCTTCCAGACCCTGCATGCCAATGCGTTGAACCGGTCGCTCAACAAGACGGTGGTGGGCGCGGTGTCGGACGTGGACCTGATCCTGTTCGTGGTCGAGGCGGGCAGCTTCACGCCCGCGGACGAGCGGGTGCTGAAACTGCTGGGCTCCGGCATTCCAACGGTGCTGATCGCCAACAAGTTGGACAACGTTCATCGCCGTGGCGACATCGCCCCCTGGCTGCAGACCATGCAGCAGAAGCACGCCTTCGCCGAGTTCGTGCCGATGTCGGCCAAGAACTCGAAAGACATCGAGCGGCTGTTCGGCATCTGCGAGAAGTACTTGCCCGAGCAGGCCTGGTGGTACGCGGAGGACGAGCTCACCGACCGCAGCGAACAGTTCCTGGCCAGCGAGATGGTGCGCGAGAAACTGTTCCGCCTGACCGGCGACGAACTCCCCTACACCTCGACCGTCATCATCGACAAGTTCGAGGAAGAACCGCCTGCGCGCAAGGGCCAGAAGCGGCTGCTCAGGATCGCCGCGACCATCGTCGTCGAGCGCGACGGCCACAAGGCGATGGTCATCGGCGACAAGGGCGAGCGCATCAAGCGCATCGGCACCGAGACGCGGCAGGAACTCGAGAAGCTCATGGACGCCAAGGTTTTCATCGAGCTGTGGGTCAAGGTGCGTTCCGGATGGGCCGACGATGAAGCGAGGGTCCGCTCCTTCGGCTATGAATGAGCACGCCCCGGGCGTATGGCCATAAAGCGCGTTTCGCACGAGCCGGCCTATGTGCTGCACCGCTATGACTGGAGCGAATCGAGCCTGATTCTCGAAACCTTCACGCGCCACCACGGCCGCATTGCACTCGTGGCCAAGGGTGCGAAACGGCCCAGTTCCAATTTCCGCCCGGTGCTCCTGCCGCTGCAGCCGCTGCAGTTGAACTTCAGCGGTGACGCCGAAATCCGCACGCTCAAGGGCGCCGAATGGATGGGCGGCCATGTCATGCCGACCGGCGAGGCGCTGCTGTCGGGCTACTACGTCAACGAACTCCTGCTGCGCCTGCTGGCGCGCGACGATCCGCATGAAGCGCTGTTCGATGCCTACGCCGCGGTCGTGCAGGTGCTGGCCAGCGAGCATGCGGGCGCGCAGGCTGCGACGCAGTCGGCCGCGCTGCGCGCCTTCGAACTGTTGCTGCTGCGCGAGGCGGGGTTGCTGCCCACGCTCGACGCCCAGACGGCTACGCTGGCGCCGCTGGTGCCCGACGCGCGGTATGCGCTGGTGCCGGAGGCCGGATTGCGCGAAGCGCTCGCCGACGAAGCCGCGCTGAAAGGCGCCGACTGGCAGGCGTTGCAGGCCGCGATCGACGATCGCGCACCCTTTGCTGCCACCTTGCGTGCTTGCGCCGGCGTCAACGGCGCATTGCGTACCCAATTGCGCACCTTGCTCAACTACCATTGCGGCGTTGCAACGCTGCGTACGCGGCAGATGATGCGAGACCTGCAATCCCTATGAGCCTTCTGAATTCCACCGCGCTGTCGGTCAATCTCAACAAGGTCGCGCTCCTGCGCAATACCCGACCGCTCGGCATCCCCAGCGTGCTCTTTGCCGCCGCCCTGTGCCTGGATGCCGGGGCACATGGCATCACGGTGCATCCACGGCCCGACGAACGCCACATCCGGCCGCAGGACGTCCGTGACCTCTCCGTGCTGCTTCGCAAGGATTGGCCGGGGGCGGAGTTCAATATCGAGGGCAACCCTTTTCACAACCTGATGGAGTACGTGCGAGAGTTGCGGCCGCATCAGGCCACCTTCGTGCCTGACAGCGAAACGCAGTCGACCAGCGACCACGGGTGGAACTTCCCCGAGGACGCCGAGCGCCTGCGGCCGCTGATCGCCGAGACACGCGCGCTTGGCGTGCGGGTCAGCCTGTTCATGGACCCGAATCCCGACATGATGGCGGCGGCCAAGGCCGTCGGCGCCGACCGGGTCGAGCTCTATACCGAGGGCTATGCCGCGTCCCGTGACACCGCGAGGGCCGTTGCGGTCCTGCAGCTCTACGTCGACGCCGCACGCGCGGCGCACGCCGCCGGTCTCGAAGTCAACGCGGGGCACGACCTGAGCCGTGACAACCTGACGGAGTTCCTGCGTGCCGTGCCGGCCGTCCGAGAGGTGTCCATCGGCCATGCCTTCGTCGCCGACGCGCTGGAACTCGGCTACACCGCCGCGACGCGCGAATACCTGCAGCGCATCGCCGAAGCCAAGTGATCTACGGCATCGGCACCGACATCTGCGACGTGCGGCGCATTGCCGCGACCCTGGAGCGCCAGGGCGACCGCTTCGCACAGAAGGTACTGAGCGACGCCGAATACGCGATCTGGCAGGCCCGCAGTGCGCGCTGGCCCAAGCGCGGCCTGCGCTACCTGGCCACGCGTTTCTCGGCCAAGGAGGCCTTCAGCAAAGCCATCGGCATGGGCATGCGCATGCCGATGAGCTGGCGCCTGTGCGAGATCGCCAACCTGAAGAGCGGCAAGCCGGTGATCGTGCTGCACGGCGGCCTCAAGGAATGGTTTGACGCGCAGGGCCTGAGCGCCCATGTGACCGTGACTGACGAAACCGACTACGCGGCGAGCTTCGTCGTCGTCGAGCGCAAGGAACAATGACCGACAACGTCCTGAATGCCCCGCTGATCATCGACGTCGCGGGGACCGAACTGACCGCCGCCGATCGCCGGCGGATCGCCAATCCCCTGGTGGGCGGCGTGATCCATTTCGCGCGCAATTGGCGCGACCGTGTCCAGATGAGCGCCCTCAACGCCGAGATCAAGGCGCTGCGGTCCGACCTCCTCATCTGCGTGGATCATGAAGGCGGACGCGTGCAACGCTTTCGGACCGACAGCTTCACGCGCCTGCCGTCGATGCGCGCGCTCGGTGAACTCTGGATGAGCGATGCCCTGCGTGCGTCGCAGGTCGCTGTCGCCTGCGGCCACGTGCTGGCGGCCGAGCTTCGGGCGTGCGGTGTCGATTTCAGCTTCACGCCGGTGCTCGATCTGGACTACGGGGAAAGCAGCGTCATCGGTGACCGCAGCTTTCACCGCGATCCGCGCGTGGTCGCGATGCTCGCCAGGAGCCTGATGCATGGCCTGTTGCAGGCGGGCATGGCGAATTGCGGAAAGCATTTCCCGGGACACGGTTTCGTCAAGGCGGACTCGCACGTGGCCATTCCTGTGGACAGGCGGAGCCTCAAGGCGATCCTTGCCGACGACGCGCGCCCCTACGACTGGCTGGCCGGCACACTGGCTGCCGTGATGCCTGCCCACGTGATCTACCCGAAGGTCGACGACCGGCCGGCCGGCTTTTCATCGAAATGGCTGCAGCAGATCCTGCGGGGCAAGCTCGCATTCGGCGGCGCCGTGTTCAGTGATGACCTCAGCATGGAGGCCGCGCGCCGCGTGAAGGGTGAGTTGTTGAGCTTCACGGACGCCGCGCTCGCCGCCCTGGAAGCGGGCTGCGACCTCGCCCTGCTGTGCAACCAGAGCGTTGGCGAGGGCACCGCGCTCGACGAGCTGCTTGACGGGCTCGCCGCGGCGCAGCGCAACGGCCG
Organism: Variovorax sp. P5_A3; assembly: GCF_056400665.1. Taxonomy (NCBI): domain Bacteria; kingdom Pseudomonadati; phylum Pseudomonadota; class Betaproteobacteria; order Burkholderiales; family Comamonadaceae; genus Variovorax; species Variovorax sp. P5_A3. Next base: position 112,149 of record NZ_JBFUKW010000016.1, read on the forward strand.
GTGGACACCGAGCGAGGCCAGCGAACTGCGCAGGCGAAGTCTTCTGCCGCGGACACCCGCGTCGGACTGGGCGGCGTTGATGCAGTCGCCCGCGTATCGACGCGCTGTCGAGATGTTGCCCAGACCCTAGGCCTGTCTCAGGCGGCGGCCGACCAGAGCCGCTCGCCACCGCCGTCGAGGTGCGTCAGGTACAGGCGCAAATCGAACTCCAGCTGGAGGTAGTCCGGCTCCATGTGCGCGCAGAGTTGGTAAAAGGCCTTGTCATGCTCGCGCTCCTTCATGTGCGCGAGCTCATGCACGACGATCATGCGCAACCACTCGATCGGCACTTCCTTGAACAGGCTCGCCACGCGGATTTCGCACTTCGATTTCAGCTTGCTGCCTTGGACGCGCGAAACGGTCGTATGGGTGCCGAGGGCATTGCGGATCACGTGGAGCTTGTTGTCGAAGGCCACCTTGGAGAGCGGCTCGGCGTTCCGCATGAACTGTCCCTTGAGCTCGTTCACGTAGTCGTAGAGCGCGCGGTCGGTGCGGATGCCATGCATGCTGCCGTACCGCTTCTGCAGCCATTCGCCCAAGCGTCCCTGGACGACAAGCTGCTCGACCTGGGCGCGCAGCGCCGCGGGATACGCGGCGAGGTACTTCATGCGAGCTGTGGCGTCCGCGCGTTGGCGGCGTAGGCCAGGCCGGCCGCGACGCCACCGAACAGATCGCCTTCGACCAGATCCGTGCCGGGGAACGCGGCCCGCAAGGCGCTCTGGAATGGTCGCAATGCGGATGAGCCGCCGGTGAGGTAGATCGCGTCGAGCTTTCCGCCCGTGAGGTCCGCGCGTCGGACGCAGTCGCGTGCGCAGGCGATCACGCTGTCGAGCAATCCGGCGAGGTGTCGTGCGAGTTCATCGGCGCCGAGCGCCGCGCCCAGCCCAGTCTCGGCGAAGGACAGGTCGATCTCGACCGCGCCGTTCGTCATGGAAGTGCGGATCTTGGCCTCTTCGACCTCGCTGGCGATGCGGTGCCCCTGCCGTTCGACGAGCACGTTCATGAGGCGATCATGCAAACGCGTGTCGAGATAGTTCGTGCGCAACTCCTGCACCTGCCGGATCGCCTTCGGTGCATAGAGCCAGTTGATCAGGTGCCAGGACGACAGGTCGAAAAAGGTCCGACTGGGAACTTCGCGTCCCTGCGGCCCGATGTGCCGGAAGCCGAGATGCGGCATCACGCATTCCAGGCTGAGCCGTTGGTCGTAATCGGTGCCGCCGATGTGAACGCCCGTGGTTGCCAATACGTCGCTCGTGCGATCGGCACTCGCCGTGCGTTCGGGACCGAGGCGCACCACGGTGAAGTCGGAGGTGCCGCCGCCGATGTCGACGATCAGCACCAGCGATTCGCGCGTCACGCGACGCTCGTAGTCGAAGGCGGCCGCGATCGGTTCGTACTGGAATTCGACGTCGCCGAGCCCCGCATTCAGCGCGGCTCGGCGCAGGGTGTCCTGGGCCAGCCTGTCGCGTTGTTCGTCATCATCGACGAAGCGGACCGGGCGGCCGATGACCACCCGGCCCAGTTGCGCGCCCAGCTGCTTGCGGGCACGCGCACCGAGCTCCGACAGGAAGAGGGTGATGATGTCCTCGAAGCTGACCCGCTCGTTGAGGACTTCGGTCTGCTCCTGCATGAGCGAACTGCCGAGCAGGCTCTTGAGCGATCGCATGAGTCGGCCTTCGGTACCCGACAGGTACTGCGCGATCGCATCGCGTCCGTAGTGCGTGCTCCGATCCTCGGCATTGAAGAAGAGGGCCGTCGGGATCGCCGCGGCGGGGCCTTCCAGCGAAAGCGGCCGCGCGAGCCCGTCGTCGGCCACGAAGGCGACAGCGGAGTTCGAGGTGCCGAAGTCGATCCCGATCGCGGGCCTGCGCGTGTTCAAGATTCCTTGCGCAGCGCCGGGAACAGGATCACGTCGCGGATGCTTGGCGAGTCGGTCAACAGCATCATCAGGCGGTCGATGCCGATGCCGCAGCCGCCGGTCGGGGGCATGCCGTATTCCAGCGCGCGCACGAAGTCATGGTCGTAGTACATGGCCTCGTCGTCGCCACTGTCCTTGGCCGCGACCTGCGCGTTGAAGCGAGCGGCCTGGTCCTCGGCATCGTTGAGCTCGCTGAAACCGTTGCCGAACTCGCGGCCGGTGATGTAGAGCTCGAACCGCTCCGTCACTTCCGGGCGCTCGTCGTTCGCGCGTGCCAGGGGCGAGATCTCGGTCGGGTGCTCCATGATGAAGGTCGGCTGCCAGAGCTTCTCTTCGACCGTTTCCTCGAAATACATCACCTGCAGGCTCGCGAGGCTGCGCTGCGAGAGCTTGTCCTTTTCCTCGCTCAGACCGATCTTGCGCAGCGCGTTGACGAGCCAGGTGGCGTCATCGACGTTGGTGCCGGCATCGGTGTGCTTGACGATCGCCTCGCGGATCGTGAGCCGCTCGAAGGGCTGGCTCAGGTCGACGGCCTTGCCCTGGTAGCTCAGTTGCTGCGTGCCCACCGCCTTGTCGGCGATCGTGCGGATCAGCGTTTCGGTGAAGTCCATCAGGTCGCGGTAGTTCCAGTAGGCCGCGTAGAACTCCATCATCGTGAACTCGGGGTTGTGCCGCACCGAGATGCCTTCGTTGCGGTAGCTCCGGTTTATCTCGAAAACGCGTTCGAAGCCGCCGACGATCAGGCGCTTGAGATAAAGCTCGGGCGCGATCCGCAGGAACATTTCCTGGTCCAGCGCGTTGTGGTGTGTCTTGAACGGCTTGGCGTTCGCGCCGCCCGGGATGGGATGCAGCATGGGCGTCTCGACTTCGAGGAAGTCGTTCGCCACCATGAACTCGCGCAGGGCGCTCACGGCGCGGCTGCGCGCGGCGAATCGCTCGCGCGCGGCCGAGTCGGTGATCAGGTCGACATAACGCTGGCGGTACTTTTGCTCCTGGTCCGCCATGCCGTGGAACTTGTCCGGCAGCGGGCGCAGGCTCTTGGTCAGCAGCCGCAGCTTCGTGACCTTGACCGAAAGTTCTCCGGTCTTGGTCTTGAAGGCCGAGCCCTCGGCGCCGACGATGTCCCCGAGGTCCCAGTGCTTGAACTCGGCATACGCCTCCTCGCCGACCGCGTCGCGCGTGATGTAGAGCTGGATGCGCCCGGTGGCGTCCTGGAGGGTCGCGAAGCTGGCCTTGCCCATCACGCGCTTCAGCATCATGCGCCCTGCCACACTGACGGCGATGGGCGTGGCTTCGAGCACATCGGACGGTGTTTCGCCGTGCCTGGCGATCAGCGCGGCGGCGCGATCGGCGGGTTTGAAGTCGTTCGGAAAGGCGACACCCTTCCCATTGGCCTGGGCGGCACGGAGCGCCTTGAGCTTTTCGCGCCGTTCGGTGATGAGCTGGTTGTCGTCGATCGCGGCAACCGAAGCGGCGGCGGGAGTAGGAACGGAGGGGGTGAGGTGGTCGGACATGGGGGGCAGGATGGGGGCGCGGGCGGCAGGAGCGCGCGGAACCCGCCATTTTAGCCGCGCAAGCCTCTTCGGAGACCCCGCCGCATCACTCGCCGATCTTGTATCCGATGCTATTGAACTTGTAGCAAGCTACTTCGCGATGCCGGTGCGTGCCAGCAGGTCGCTCACCAGTTCGAGCCGCATGAGCGGGCTGTCCAGTTCCATCAATCGCTGCTTGAGTTCCGCCTGCATGGGCAGAAGCTCGCACCAGCGATTCGCGACCCAACCGCAATCATCGAATCGATAGGGCTGGGCGATGGGCAGGCGCACGCTTTCATCGCCCTCCATGCGGCGGCGCTCTTCCAGCGTGTCGACGAGGCGGCGCAACGCATCTGTGGTGTGCCGCAGGTCTTCGGGGACGGCCAGCGAAACGTCATCGGCAACCGCCTCGACGTCCGCTGTCCACAACCCGTACTTCTGCAGTTCGCTGGACCGGACCCGAAAGCGCTGTGTGCCGATGCATTCGATCTGCATGAGCCCCGACTGGGGCGCTTCGAACTCGCGAATAGCGGCGAGCGTGCCGACTGCCGCGAAGCTCTCGGCCTCGGCGCCGGCCTTGCGGACCTCCGACCCCTGCGTGAGGCTGACCACGCCGAAGGGGGCTCCGGTCCTGTGGCACCGGCCGATCATGTCGAGGTAGCGCACCTCGAAGATCCTCAAGGGAAGAAAGCCGCCGGGGAACAGCACGGTGCCCAGGGGGAAAAGGGGGAGGGAGCCCAGAAGGGGTTGTGTCGTCATCGATGAACCTTGCGTGGCTATCATCGCATTCCGCTCACGACCTCGCGCCATGCTCTATCAGATTCCTTCGTTCCTGCTCGACGTGATCGTCGGCCTTCTGGGCGGCGCTTGTCTGCTGCGTCTCTACATGCAATACCACCGCGTACCCTTCGGGAATCCGCTGGGGCGTTTCGTGTTCGCGATCACCGACTGGATCGTGCTGCCGCTGCGGCGCGTCGTGCCGCCGGTCAAGCGATGGGACTTGGCCAGCGGCGTGGCCGCGTGGCTCCTGGTGCTGGCGAAGTTCCTGCTGCTCTGGCTGTTGATGGGAGGACTCGACCGCTGGGCGATCCTGCCGCTGATCTCGTTCATCGGCTTGCTGCAGCTCGCTGTGTCGGGCCTCACCGCGTTGTTGATTGTCTACGCCGTGCTGTCGTGGGTGCCGAGTGCGTCGTCAATGCTGCACGACCTCATTGCACGACTGGCGGAACCGCTGGTCCGGCCGCTGCGGCGATTCATTCCGCTCGTGGGCGGCGTCGACCTCTCGCCGCTGGCCGCCATTGTGCTGCTGCAAGTCGGCGCCATCATCCTCGGCAACGTGATGGGGTCCGCCTTCACCCTCGGCCGTTAAAAGCCATCGGACCCATTCGAGAAATACCGCGGAACCGGCTTCGCCGGGCCGCAGGTATTGCCCCCTGATAGGGGGTGGAGTAGCGACACGAAGTGCGCGAAGCCTGGGGGTCAGACCACCGCGTCCGCGGGTTGGCGCAGCAGCATCGCCAGCGTGTTCGCGACCGTCTTGCGCAACTCGCGCCGATCGCAGATGAAGTCGATCGCACCCTTGGTCTGCAGGAACTCGGCTCGCTGGAAGCCTTCTGGCAGCGTCACGCGCACGGTGGACTCGATCACGCGCGGGCCGGCAAAGCCGATCAGCGCCTTCGGCTCCGCGATCACCACATCGCCGACGAACGCGAAGCCGGCGCTCACGCCGCCCATCGTCGGGTCGGTCAGCACGCTGATGTAGGGCAGGCCCTTCTTGGCGAGGAGGGTGAGCGCCGCGTTGGTCTTCGCCATCTGCATCAGCGACAGCAGGCCTTCCTGCATGCGCGCACCGCCGGTGGCGGTGAAGCAGATGAATGGCACCTTCTGTTCGATGGCGGTCTCGACCCCACGCACGAAGCGTTCGCCGACCACGCTGCCCATGCTGCCGCCCATGAAGTCGAATTCGAAGCAGGCGACCACGACGTTGATGCTGTGCACCGAGCCGCCCATCACGACCAGCGCGTCGGTCTCGCCGGTGTTTTCCAGCGCTTCCTTGAGACGCTCCGGGTACTTGCGGCTGTCCTTGAACTTGAGGGCGTCGACCGGCAGGACTTCCTGGCCCACTTCGTAGCGGCCTTCGGAGTCGAGGAAGGCATCGAGCCGGGCGCGGGCTCCAATGCGATGGTGGTGGCCGCAGCTCGGGCAGACGTTCTGGTTGTGCTCGAGGTCGGTCTTGTAGAGCACGGTCTCGCAACTCGGGCACTTGATCCAGAGGCCTTCGGGCATCTGGCGGCGTTCGCTCGGATCGGTCGGTGCGATCTTGGGGGGTAGCAGTTTTTCAAGCCAGCTCATGGGGGCTCCTTGTGTTGGCGGTGATTATCGGCCAGCCGCGTTCTTGGGCGTCGCGGCGGGCAGTGCGTCGAGCGCCTGGCGGATGTCGGCGAGGAATTCGCAGACGCGTGGGACCACCGCGTCGCGGGGCTGGTTTTCGATCAGCTGGATGATGCGCGAGCCGATGACGACCGCATCGGCCGTGGAGCCGACGGCCTGTGCGGTGCGCGCATCACGGATGCCGAAGCCCACGCCGACCGGCACCTTCACATGCTCGCGGATGCGCGGAATCATCTGGCCGACGGCTTCGGTGTCGAGGTTGCCGGCACCTGTCACGCCCTTGAGAGAGACGTAGTAGACATAGCCGGTCGCAATGCGGCCGACCTGGGCCATGCGCTCGCTGGTGCTGGTGGGCGCGAGCAGGAAGATCAGGTCGATGTGATGTGCCTGGAGCTGGGCGGCGAAGTCCTCGCACTCCTCGGGCGGGTAGTCGACGATCAGCAGTCCGTCGACGCCGGCCGCAGCCGCATCACGGATGAATGTGCCCTTGCCGTGCACCAGGTCATAGCGCTCGACCGGATTGGCGTAGCCCATCAGCACGACGGGCGTGCGGTCGTCCTTCTGCCGGAAGGCGGCGACCATGGCCAGCACCTGCTTCATGCCGATGCCAAGTGCCAGCGCGGCCTCGCCGGCCCGCTGGATCACGGGGCCGTCGGCCATCGGATCGGAGAACGGGACGCCGAGCTCGATCACATCGGCACCTGCCTCGACCATGCCGTGCATGAGTTCGGGCGTGATGTCCGCGTACGGAAAGCCTGCCGTCACATACGGGATCAATGCCTTGCGACCGTCCTTCCGCAGGGCTTCGAAGGTTGCAGCGATGCGGCTCATGCCTTGCCTCCCTTCACGCTGAGGCCGCGCATCGACGGCCGATCGTAGAAGTCCACGCCCGAGAGGTCGGCGACCGTGCCGATGTCCTTGTCGCCACGGCCCGAAAGGTTGACCAGGATCGACTGGTCCGGGCGCATGGTCCTGGCGAGCTTCATGGCATAGGCTACCGCGTGGCTTGATTCGAGTGCCGGAATGATGCCTTCAGTTCGGCACAGGTAGTGGAAGGCTTCCAGCGCCTCTGCGTCGGTGACGCCCACGTATTCGGCGCGGCCAATGTCGGCCAGGTAGGCGTGTTCCGGGCCCACGCCGGGGTAGTCGAGGCCGGCGCTGATGCTGTGGGTTTCGGTGATCTGGCCGTCTTCGTTTTGCAGGAGGTAGGTGCGGTTGCCATGCAACACGCCCGGGCTCCCACGCAGGATCGATGCGGAGTGCTTGCCGCTGTCCAGGCCTTCGCCGGCTGCTTCGACACCGATCAGGCGCGTGCCTGCGAACGGGATGTAGGGGTGGAAGATGCCCATCGCATTGCTCCCGCCGCCCACGCAGGCCACAACCACGTCGGGTTGCTTGCCCTCGGCTTCGCCGGTGATGCCTTGCGCTGCCAGCATGGCTGGCATCTGTTCGATGCACTCGTTGCCGATCACGCTCTGGAAGTCGCGGACCATGGTCGGGTAGGGGTGCGGTCCGGCGACTGTGCCGATGATGTAGAAGGTGTTCTCGACATTGGTGACCCAGTCGCGCATCGCTTCGTTGAGCGCGTCTTTCAGGGTCTTGCTGCCGGATTCCACCGGCACTACCGTCGCGCCGAGCAGGTTCATGCGGTAGACGTTGGGGCTCTGGCGCTGGACGTCCTGGCTGCCCATGTAGACCACGCATTCGAGCCCATACCGCGCACAGATGGTGGCCGTGGCCACGCCGTGTTGCCCTGCGCCGGTCTCGGCGATCACCCGGGGCTTGCCCATCCGCCTGGCGAGCATCGCCTGGCCGATGGTGTTGTTCACCTTGTGGGCGCCGGTGTGGTTCAGGTCCTCGCGCTTCAGGTAGATCTGTGCGCCGCCCATTTCGCGGCTGGTGCGCGCCGCGTGGTAGATCGGGGAGGGCCGGCCCACGAAATGCGCCAGTTCGTAGTGGAATTCGGCCTGGAACTGCGGGTCGTCCTTGTATTTCGCGTAGGCATCGCGCAGTTCGTTGATCGCGTGAGTCAGCGTTTCGCTGGCAAAGGTGCCGCCATAGATGCCGAAATGGCCGCTGGCATCGGGTTGCTGGTAGGTGTTCATGGTCTCGATCGGTGGGCCGGCCGGCGCCAGACGATCGAGGCGGCGGCCAGCGGCAAACTAGGAAGAGGCATCGGCCGCACGAACTGCGGCCACGAATTCGCGAATTTTCCCGGCGTCCTTGACGCCCTTCGAGGCCTCGACGCCGGAACTCACGTCAACGGACAGCGACTTGCAGCGCGTCCGCAACTGACGAATGCCATCGCCCGCGTTTGCAGGTGTGAGCCCACCACTCAAGACGAGGTGAGCGTCGACGGCGGGTGGAAGAAGTGACCAATCGAATGCCTTGCCGCCACCGCCATACGCCTCGACATGGGCGTCGAGCAGGATGGCCTGGGCGCGGGAGTAATCGGACGCATATTTTACGAGGTCGAAGCCGGCTCCGGCGGCCCCGAGCGGAATGCGCGCCGCCCGCATGAACCGATAGGCGCCCTGGCCGCAGCCCTCCCAGCACTGAACAGGCGATTCATCGCCGTGGAACTGAGCCATCGATCCAGGCACCCTGGAAAGCGCATCCACGGTCATTTCCGGAGCTTCGTTGACGAACAGGAGCACGCGCGTCACGAATGGCGGCAACCTCTCGGCCAACTCGGCTGCGCGCGCGACCGTTACCACGCGCGGACTGGCCGGATACAGGACGAAGCCGACAGCGTCCGCTCCCGCCTGCACGGCGGCATCCACATCCTGCTCGCGCGTGAGTCCGCAGATCTTGATTCGCGTGCGGGCTGGAGCGATGGCGGCAGTCATGGCGGGCCATCATACGCAGCGCCAGTTCCCCCCATCGTCGCCTCGGCCGGCAAGCCCCAGCCGGCCGCATACAGCGGGCCCAGGAAATACAGGCCGTTGGGCGAAAAGGTCGGCGCCGCGACGACGCGGCTGCGCGCATCCAGCACTTCGCGCATCCACTCGGGGCGCTCGTCGCCCCGACCGATTCGCACGAGACAGCCCATGATGTTGCGGATCATGTGATGCAGGAAGGCGTCGGCCTCGAACTCGAAGTGCCAGCGGCAGCGCTCGGATTCACCGTGGCGCGAGATCACGATCCGACGCAGTTCCTTGACGGGTGACCGCGCCTGGCAGGCCGAGGCGCGGAACGAGCTGAAATCATGCTGGCCCAGCAGCACTTCGGCGCCGGCCCGCATCGCGTCGCCATCGAGTGGATGCATCGACCACCCGACCCGGCCCGCATCGAGGCTCGGCCTGACCGGCGATTGAGACAGCACGTAGAGATAGCGCCGGGTGAGTGCGCTGGCCCGGCAATGAAACTGGTCGGGAACCGGCTGGGCCCACTGCACCGCGATGTCGCCGGGAAGGAAACGGTTGGTGCCTCGCATCCAGGAGAAAGGGGCGCGTTCGACGGAGGTGTCGAAGTGCACCACCTGCATCAGGGCATGGACACCGGTGTCGGTGCGGCCCGCGCACAGCGTGGAGATGGGTTGCGCGGCAAACTGCGTGAGCGCCGCTTCCAGCTTGTCCTGGACGGTGCGGCCCGAGCGCTGGCTTTGCCAGCCCTCGTACGCCTGGCCGTTGTAGCGGATGCCGAGGGCCAGCCTCACGACGGGATGAGCGGCCGCGCGGCCACTCAGTGCAGTTGGCCGAGCAGTTGCTTGGCCTCGGCCTTGATATCGCCGTGGCTTTCGGCGGCCACTTCCTCGACCAGGGAACGGGCGCCTTCGACGTCGCCCAGGGCCTTGAGTTCGCGTGCCAGGGAGAGCTTGATGGCGTGCGGACTTTCGCCGCTTTCCTCGAGCGGCTCGAGGCGGCCGCGCTCGGTGTCGGCGGGGGTGCGGCCCGACAGGCCGGCCAACGAACTCATGTCGAATTCGATGAAGCCGGAATCCGCCGGGAGGCCCGCGCGCAGAGGCGCCGGTTGCGTGCGCTCTTCGCTCGGGAGCGAAGGAGCGCGTGTCATCGGTTCAAGGGCCCCGGGTGCCGTATCGAAGTCGTTTTCAAGGTCGAGCCTTGCGGTCGGGACGGCGGCGCTTCCGTGGACGCTGCTGCCATTCATGCCCATGGCAGCCGGGATCGCTCGCGGCGCTTCGTGCATCGTCGCGACGAAAGGCTCCGGTGCCTGGATGGGGGTCGGGGCGAGCGTCGCGCTGAGGGGGGCTGGGGCAGTGGCAGGGGCCACCGCAGGCTTGCTCAGGTCCAGGTCGAAGTCGAGCGGGGCAACCGACGGCACGAAGGCGGGCGGTGGGGCGACGCCTTCGGGTTCTTCGACAGGACCGGAGGCGGGCACCAAGGGCGCAGGGGCCGACGCGGCGGCCAGGGTTCCGGCGAAGGCGGCGGCTTCCGCGGCGGACACGCCGAGGCTTCCCGCTTCGTACAGCGGATTGCCTGGATCGAGATCCTTGCCCAGTTCGACCACTCGGTTCCATTCGGTGCCTGTGCCGCCCGTCAGCTTGTGCACGTCGGCCGCCAGGGCCTCGTAGGCGCGCAAGTCGCGGCGCTTGGCGTGGATTTCGAGCAGCTTGAGATGGATCGCGGTGCGTTCCGGATTGACGCGCAAGGCTTCGCGGAGGATTTCCTCGGCTTGCAGGTCACGGCCGTAGGCGAGGTATACGTCGGCTTCCGCCACGGGATCCACGTCGCCGGCATCCAGTTGGCTGGGCGAATACGAGAGCGAGGACACCACGGAGTTGCCGCGGTTCTTCGTGTCGACCGATTCGCCGCCGCTGGCACCGAAGAATGAATCCTTCGGAATGCGACTTTCAATGAACACGCTGTCTCCGGCGTCCCGACGCTTGCGGCCGAGCACGCGATACAGCAGGAAGCCGATCAGCAATGCGATCAGCGCGGCGGCACCGACCATGAGCGGATTCTCGAGCAGTTCGGCGAAGAAGCTGGGCGCTGGAGGCGGCGGGGGCGGTGCGCTGACCTTGGGCTTGGGGACGACGGGAGCGGCAGCCGGCGCGGGCGCCGCTGGGGTCACCGCGGCAGGTACTGCAGCGGCGGGTGCCGGCGTGATGGCGGGCGTTGCGGGCGTGCTTGCAGCGGCTGCTGCCGGTGCGGCTGCAGCGACGACAGCCGGAGGGGTCGCTGCCGCGGGGGCCGGCGCAGGTGTTGCGGCAACAGCGGGCGCTGCTACTGGCGGAGCTGGCGCGGCTGCCTGAGCAGGAACAGGCGTAGCAGGTGCCGCGGCCGCCGGTGCCGGTGCAGCGACAGGCGTGGCGGGCGTTGAAGGCGCCGCTGCGGCGGGGCTCGCGGCGGCCGAAGGCGATTTGGTCGTCTCCGTCTTCAGCTTGTTCATGTCCTCGATGTTCTTGGACAGTTCAGCGACGCGAGCCTTGTTCGCCTGTTCCTGGCGGGCTTGCACCAGTTGTTCTTCGGTCGCACGGCCGGGCGAGATGCCTTGCGAGATCTTGAGCTTGTCGCTCGACGCGTTGGCCGCGTTCCGGTCTTCCACGTTGGTCTGGACCTTGCCCGAAGCCTGGCGGCCGGCATCGGCCACTTGCGAGGCCGGCGCGTTGTCTGCCAGGCGGCGACGGTACTCGCTGAAGTCCTGGCTTTGCGCTGTCACGGTGCGGCGAGCTTCGGCTGCTGGAACAGCCTCGGCCTGGGATGCGCCGGGCAGCTCCAGCACCGCGCCGGCCTTGATGCGGTTGATGTTGCCGCCAATGAACGCGTTCGGGTTGGCGCGCTGCAGGGCCACGAGCATCTGGTCGAGCGACACGTCGGCCGGCTTGTATGCGCCGGCGATCTTGCTTGCGGTGTCGCCGGGACGCACGGTGACCTGTTCTCCGCTGCCGGTTCGCACCGCCGTATCGGGGGCTTCAGCGGGGGTGACCGGAGCGGGTGCGGTGCGCTGCCTGCGGGCTGCGGGCGCCTGCACCACTGCGGGCACGGCGACTTGCGGCGGCATCGAGCTGATCTGCGGCGCCGTGGGCGTGACCGGTGCAGTCCTGGCTGCCTGGCGGGTGGCCGGCGGATCGAGCAGGACCGTGTAGTCACGCACGATCCGGCCCGAGCCCCAGTTGGCTTCCAGCAGCAGATCGATGAAAGGCTCGCTGACCAGCCGATTGCTGGACAGGCGAACGACGTAGCGCCCGTCCGCGCGTTTCTGCACGCCGACGCGCACGTCCGATAGTGCCGAGTTGTAAGGAACCCCGGCCGCTCGGAAGGCTTCGGTCGTAGCGATGCTGACTTTCAACCCGTCCGCTTCCGCCGGTGTGATCTCCGTGACTTCGATTTCCGCGCGGAGCGGCTCGCCGAGCGCCGACTGGACGTTGAGCCGGCCCAGTGCCAATGCGCTGGCGTCGGCGCTGAATGCGCCCAGAGCCACGGCAACAGCAGCACTGATTAGGGAAAGCTGATTCCGACCAGAGATCGTCGGAGTCGGGCGGATGGCCGAAGGGCGGGCCGCAGGCAACGGATGTCGTGTCATGCTGTTAGGGGGGCAGCTCGGCCCGAAAGTGTAAGGGGACGTTAACATCATCACCCCGCACTGACAAGGCGACAGGCCTTATCTACCCAGTGCGTGCAAACTTCGTCATGCATGCGCCGTTGCGGCACAGCAACGGGCGAGCGCACAGGGGGTGCGCTCGCCACATTTTCAGGCTTCGAGCAGGATTCGCAACATTCGGCGCAGCGGTTCCGCGGCGCCCCACAGCAGTTGATCGCCGATCGTGAAGGCTCCGAGGTATTCGGGGCCCATCGCCAGCTTGCGCAGGCGGCCGACGGGGATTGACATGGTTCCGGTCACCGCGACCGGGGTGAGATCCTTGACAGTGGCCTCGCGCGTGTTCGGCACGACCTTGACCCATTCGTTGTCGCCGGCGATGAGCGCCTCGATGTCCGCCAGGGGGACGTCCTTCTTGAGCTTGAAGGTCAGCGCCTGGCTGTGGCAGCGCATCGCACCGATGCGCACGCAGAAGCCGTCGACCGGCGTCGCGGCCGTTCCGAAGCCGGCGCCCTGACCCAGGATCTTGTTGGTTTCGGCGCCGCCCTTCCACTCTTCCTTGCTCATTCCGTCGCCGAGATCCTTGTCGATCCAGGGGATCAGGCTGCCGCCGAGCGGAGCGCCGAAATTCGCCGTTTCAGCAGCACTGAGCGACTGTTGCCGGGCCAGTACCTTGCGGTCGATCTCGAGAATGGCCGACTTCGGGTCGTCCAGCAGGGAGCGAACTTCCGCATTGATGCTGCCGAACTGGGTGAGCAGTTCGCGCATGTGCTGGGCGCCGCCGCCGGAGGCCGCCTGGTAGGTCATGCTGGTCATCCACTCGACCAGGCCGGCCTTGTAGAGGGCGCCCACGCCCATCAGCATGCAACTGACGGTGCAGTTGCCGCCGACCCAGTTCTTCCCGCCCTTGGTCAGCGCGTTCTGGATGACGGGGAGGTTGACCGGGTCGAGCACGATGATCGCGTCGTCGTTCATGCGCAAGGTGGAGGCGGCATCGACCCAGTGGCCCTTCCAGCCCGCGGCGCGCAGCTTGGGGAAGACTTCCGTCGTGTAGTCGCCGCCCTGCGCGGTGACGATGATGTCGCACTTCTTCAGTGCGTCGATGTCGTGCGCGTCCTTGAGCGTGGTCTCGTTCTTCGCCATCGCCGGGGCCTTGCCGCCTGCGTTGGACGTCGAGAAGAAGACCGGCTCGATCAGGCCGAAGTCCCCTTCGGCCTGCATGCGGTCCATGAGGACCGAGCCGACCATGCCGCGCCAGCCAACAAGGCCGACCAGAGGTTGATTTGCGTTCGCCATTTCAATTTGCCCTTGTGAAAAAAGAAAGTTGTCTTCTTTGCGCCCGGCTCGTCAGAGCCGGGGGAGGGCGTGACGAATCGGGCTGCGGTTAGCCGGTAATCGTCTTTTTGGTGATGGCAGCCACCACGGCATCGCCCATTTCGCGGGTGCCGACCTTGGTGGTACCCGCGGACCAGATGTCTGCCGTGCGCAGTCCCTGGGCCAGCACGTGCTTGACCGCCGACTCGATCCGGTCGGCAGCCTCGGGCTGGTTGAGTGAGAAGCGGAGCATCATGGCAGCGGACAGGATTGTAGCCAAAGGGTTGGCAACCCCTTTGCCGGCGATGTCCGGCGCACTGCCGTGACTCGGCTCGTAGAGGCCCTGGTTGCTCGAATTGAGCGATGCGGAGGGCAGCATGCCGATCGAACCGGTGAGCATCGCGGCTTCGTCCGAGAGGATGTCGCCGAACATGTTGCCGGTGACGACCACGTCGAATTTCTTCGGTGCCTTGACGAGCTGCATTGCGGCGTTGTCGACGTACATGTGGTCGAGCTCAACGTCGGGGTATTCCTTGCCGACCTCGGTCACGATGTCCTTCCAGAACTGGAAGGTCTCGAGCACGTTGGCCTTGTCGACGCTGGTCACGCGCTTGCTGCGCTTGCGCGCGGCCTGGAACGCGACATGGGCGATGCGTTCGACTTCGGGGCGCGAGTAGCGCATCGTGTCGAAGGCTTCCTCGGCGCCCGGGAAGTGCCCGTCGACGGCGGTGCGGCGGCCGCGCGGCTGGCCGAAGTAGATGTCGCCGGTCAATTCGCGAATGATGAGGATGTCCAGGCCCGCAATCAGTTCGGGCTTCAGGCTCGAAGCATCGACGAGTTGCTCGTAGCAGATGGCAGGCCGGAAGTTGGCGAACAGTCCGAGGTTCTTGCGCAAGCCCAGGATCGCCTGCTCGGGTCGCAGCGACCGCTCCAGCTTGTCGTACTTCCAGTCGCCCACGGCGCCGAACAGCACTGCGTCCGCTTCCTTGGCCAGCTTGAGCGTGGATTCGGGCAGCGGGTGGCCGTGCGCCTCGTAGGCTGCACCGCCGACCAGGGCGGTCTCGGTCTCGAAGGAGAGGTCGAGCGTCTCGAGGACACGAAGGGCCTCGGCGACGATTTCGGTGCCGATGCCGTCACCAGGAAGAACTGCGATTTTCATGAGAGTCTGTTATGAGGTGAGTGAAGGATCAGGCAATCAGCTGGTGCGTGAGCCAAGGCTTCTTAGCTAGGCGCTCGGCCTCGAAAGCCTTGATCTTGTCCTTGTGGCGCAGGGTCAGGCCGATGTCGTCCAGTCCATTGATCAGGCAGAACTTGCGGAAAGCCTGCACTTCGAATGGAAGCTCGACGCCATCCGGCTTGATCACGACCTGGCGTTCGAGGTCGATCGTCAGGCTGTAGCCCGGGAAGGCCAGGGTCTCGTCGAAGAGCTGCGCGACCTGGGATTCGCTGAGCACGATCGGCAGCAGCCCGTTCTTGAAGCTGTTGTTGAAGAAGATGTCCGCATAGCTCGGCGCGATGATGGCGCGGAATCCATATTGGTCGAGCGCCCACGGCGCGTGCTCGCGCGAGGAGCCGCAGCCGAAGTTCTTGCGAGCCAGCAGCACGGAGGCCCCGGCGTAGCGCGGCTGGTTCAGCACGAAATCGGGGTTGGGCTTGCGCGACTTCGGGTCCTGGCCCGGCTCGCCCGGATCCAGGTAGCGCCAGGCGTCGAACAGGTTCGGGCCGAAGCCGGTCTTGCGGATCGACTTGAGGAATTGCTTGGGAATGATCGCGTCGGTGTCGACGTTCTCGCGGTCCATCGGTGCCACGAGGCCCTTGTGCACGGTGAATTTCTGCATGGTGTCTGGCTCCTGGATCAAGCGAATTGGCGGACGTCGACGAAATGGCCGTGCACGGCGGCGGCGGCGGCCATGGCCGGACTCACGAGATGGGTGCGCCCACCTGCGCCCTGGCGCCCTTCGAAGTTGCGGTTGCTGGTCGATGCGCAGCGCTCGCCCGGCTCCAGGCGGTCGGCGTTCATCGCGAGGCACATCGAGCAGCCCGGTTCGCGCCATTCGAAGCCTGCAGCCTTGAAGATCTGGTCGAGGCCTTCGCGCTCGGCCTGTTCCTTCACGAGACCCGAACCGGGAACGACCATGGCGAGCTTGACGTTCTTGGCGACCTTCTGGCCGAGTTTCTTGACCATCGCGGCAGCTTCGCGCATGTCTTCGATGCGGCTGTTGGTGCAGGAGCCGATGAACACCTTGTCGATCAGGATGTCGTTCATCGGCTTGTTCGGTTCCAGGCCCATGTAGGTGAGTGCGCGCTCGATGGCGCCGCGCTTGTTGGCGTCCTTTTCCTTGTCGGGATCGGGCACCCGGCCATCCACCGAGACGACCATTTCGGGCGAAGTGCCCCAGGTCACTTGCGGCTTGATCTGCGCCGCGTCGAGCTCGACCACGGTGTCGAAGTGCGCGCCTGCATCCGAATGCAGCGTCTTCCAGTATTCGACCGCCTGGTCCCATTCGACGCCGGTGGGCGAGAGCGGGCGGCCCTTGACGTAGGCGATCGTCTTTTCATCCACGGCGACCAGACCGGCGCGCGCACCCGCCTCGATCGCCATGTTGCACACCGTCATGCGGCCTTCCATGCTGAGATCGCGAATGGCGGACCCTGCGAACTCGATCGTGTAGCCCGTGCCGCCTGCAGTGCCGATCTTGCCGATGATGGCGAGCACGATGTCCTTGGCGGTGCAGCCCAGCGGCAGCTTGCCTTCGACCTTCACGAGCATGTTCTTCGCCTTCTTGGCGAGCAGGGTCTGCGTCGCCATCACGTGCTCGACCTCGCTGGTGCCGATGCCGTGCGCAAGGGCGCCGAAGGCGCCGTGCGTGGAGGTGTGCGAGTCGCCGCACACCACGGTCATGCCCGGCAGCGTGGCGCCCGATTCCGGCCCGATCACGTGCACGATGCCTTGGCGCTTGCTCAGGAACGGGAAGAACGCGGCGGCGCCGAATTCCTTGATGTTGCTGTCGAGCGTGGTGATCTGTTCCTTGCTGATCGGGTCGGCGATGCCGTCGTAGCCGCGTTCCCAGTGCGTGGTCGGCGTGTTGTGGTCGGCCGTGGCGACGACCGAGCTGATCCGCCACAGCTTGCGGCCGGCTTCACGCAGTCCCTCGAAGGCCTGAGGGCTGGTCACTTCGTGAACCAGATGCCGGTCGATGTAGAGGATTGCGGTGCCGTCTTCCTCGGTATGGACGACGTGTTCGTCCCAGAGCTTGTCGTAGAGGGTGCGTGCCATGGTGGTCTCTTTCGTGGGGAAAATTGTCTTATGCAGCGAGCTGGGCGGGCGACCCGGCCGGCGTGCGGAGATGCGTGACGAGCATGCGCGCCGCCACGGGAAGTGTCGAGAAGTCGCGGGCAACCAGGCGGATTTCGCGTGCGGCCCAGGGGTCGTTCAGCGCAATGCTCTTGAGACTGCGGCCAATGCCGCCCCGCATCAGTTCAAAGGCCCTTTGCGGCATCACGCCGACGCCGAGCCCGTTTTCGATCATTCGGCACATGGCGTCGAGGCCGGTCACGTGGATGCGAAGTCGAATCGTGCGATTCGCGGCCAGCGCAGCCTCGTGCATCGCGACGTAGATCGAGCTGTTCGTGTGCAGGCCGACATGGTCGAAATCCAGCGAGGCTGCAAAGTCGATGGCCCGGTGCATTGAAAGCGGATGATCGCCCGGCACGACCAAGACGAGCGAATCCTCTCGGTAAGGCAGACTCTGCAACTCGCTCGCGCCTTCCGGAAGATGACAGATGCCCAGGTCGGCCGCGCCCTCGTGGACCGCGCGAACGACTTCGCTGCTCAGGTGTTCCTCAAGATCGATCTTGATAGCGTCGTGTTCGCGCGTGAAGGCGCCGAGATCCTCGGGCAGGAACTGCACGATCGCCGAGATGTTGGCGTGCACCCGCACATGACCGCGAACACCATCCGCGTACTCGCTGAGTTCGCCCTGCATCTTCTCGAGGCTGTAGAGCACCGAGCGGGCGTGGTGCAAGAGACTCTCGCCAGCAGGCGTCAAGTCGACGCCGCGCGCGTGACGATAGAGCAGCGGCGTGCCGAGGGTGGCTTCAAGGTCTGAAAGCCGCTTGCTGATGGCCGAAGCAGCAATGAATTCGCGTTCGGCCGCACGCCCGATGCTGCCGAGCTCGCAGACGGCCACGAACAATTGCAGCGACGTGAGGTCGATGCGGCGGGCAAAGCTGCGTTCGGAAGAGATCATGGGGCTTGGCATCTCGCTCAGAGATGGAGGCCGCTATTTTCTCTCCGTTTTAGGCCTTAAGCCATCGCGAACCGCGATGGATTCGCTGCCGGGGCGAGATGAGCGCCGCGGCAGCCTGGCGTCATTGCTTCTTCTGTGCCGCATCCTCCATCTTCTGGCCACCCTTCTGGATGTCCTGGCCGGCGCCCTTCATGGTGTTGCAGCCGGCGAGGGGCACGGCGAAAGCAAAGGCGACGGCGACGAGTGCGACAAGCTTCTTCATGATGGAACTCCTTCAATGGTCCAGACAAAAGGCGAATGGATTCATTCCCCCGGACCCTCAAGGTATTCGCGCCACCTGACCATCCATGTCAGCCAAAACGCAAAAAAGCTGCCCGAAGGCAGCTTTCCTGGGTGAGAGCCTTGCGGCTGTCAGCGTTGGGCGATGGGCTTCACGTCGCGCTTGGCTGAGCCTTCGAACAACTGACGCGGGCGGCCGATCTTGTACTCGGGGTCGCCGATCATTTCGTTGAGCTGGGCGATCCAGCCGACCGTGCGCGCCAGCGCAAAGATGGCGGTGAAGAGCGGCACCGGAATGCCGATCGCGCGCTGCACGATGCCCGAATAGTCGCCGAGCACTTCCTTGCAGGTTTCCTGCATCAGCTTGGCGCGCGGGTCGTAGTTCTTGTAGACGCGATGCCCGAAGCCCATCAGCTTGACGTTCGAGTTCTTGTCCTTGACCTGCTTGATGAACTCGCCGATCTTCTCGACGCCACCCGCCTTCTGGATGTCGTAGAGCATGTTGAGCGCCGCCTCGTTGGCACCACCGTGGGCGGGTCCCCAGAGGCAGGCCACGCCGGCTGCGATCGCCGCGAACGGGTTGGTGCCCGACGAGCCGCACAGACGCACGGTCGAGGTCGATGCGTTCTGCTCGTGGTCGGCGTGCAGGATGAAGATGCGGTCGAGCGCGCGCTCGAGCACCGGGCTCACCTTGTACTCTTCGCACGGCGTCGCGAACATCATGTGCAGGAAGTTGCCCGCATAGCTGAGTTCGTTCTTCGGGTACATGTACGGCTGGCCGATGGTGTACTTGTAGGCCATGGCCACCAGCGTCGGCATCTTCGCGATCAGGCGGATCGCGGCAATCTCGCGGTGCTTCGGATTGTTGATGTCCGTGCTGTCGTGATAGAAGGCCGAGAGCGCGCCGACCAGGCCGGTCATGATGGCCATCGGGTGGGCATCACGGCGGAAGCCACGCAGGAAGAATTGCATCTGCTCGTTGACCATCGTGTGGTTGGTCACGAGCTTCGTGAAGTTGACCTTCTGGTCCGAGTCGGGCAACTCACCGTACAGCAGCAGGTGGCAGGTCTCGAGGAAGTCGCAGTTGGTCGCGAGTTGCTCGATGGGGTAGCCGCGGTACAGCAGTTCGCCCTTGTCGCCATCGATGTAGGTGATGGCGGACTCGCACGAAGCAGTCGACATGAAGCCCGGGTCGTAGGTGAACATGCCCGTCTGGGCGTAGAGCTTTGGAGATTTCGCAGTCCGTTCAGGGAGTCTGGACAGGGACTTCACTCTTCCACTCCAACAACAGGTCCTTCGCCTGGACTCGATCCCCGGGTTTCACAAGTACGCGGCTTACCACGCCATCGCGGTCAGCCAAGATGTGCGTTTCCATCTTCATTGCCTCAAGCGAAACCAGTGTCGAGCCGGCTTGCAGGAACTGACCGGCCTCGACTGGAACAGTCACAATTGCTCCTGGCATCGGCGCGCCGACATGACGCGGATTACCCGCCTCGGCGACCTCCCTTGCAAACGCCGAATTTGCAGAGCCGGCCTTGGCGACCAATACGCTGCGGGGCTGACCATTGAGCTCGAACTGAACTTTGACGGCACCCGCAGCTTCATCTGCGTTCAGGCCCTGGAGGCTGACTAGCAAGGTCTTGCCAGGATCAATTTCCAGGGCCACCTCGTCCTGTAGCCGCAGGCCATAGAAAAAAGTCGGCGTCGGCAATACCGAGGTGTCGCCGTGAATCTGCAGGTGTTGCTGGAAATCGCGCGTCACCTTCGGGTACATCAGAGCGCTCGCCAACTGGCGGTCGTCGAGCGGCATGCCGCCCTCCTCTTCCGCCTTGGCGCGTGCAGCCTCGAGATCGACCGGAGTCATCTCGTCGCCGGGACGATAGGCCACGGGCAATGCAACGCCATCAGCCAACTTCAGCACCTTGCGCGAAAGGGCCGCCGGGAAACCATCGGGCGGAAAACCCAACTCGCCTTTCAGGAGAGACACCACTGATTCCGGGAAGGAGACCTCATGGTCCGGGTTCTCGACGTCTTCGAGTATCAAGTCATTGGCGACCATCATGAGGGCCATATCGCCCACTACCTTGGAAGTCGGCGTGACCTTGACGATATCGCCGAACATGCGGTTCACGTCGGCATAGGCCTGAGACACCTCGGTCCAGCGGTGCTCAAGACCGAGCGAGCGCGCCTGTTCGCGCAGGTTGGTGTACTGGCCACCAGGCATCTCTTGGCGATAGACATCGGCCGTGCCGGCGCGGATGTCACTCTCGAAGGGCGCGTAGAAGCGACGGACTCCCTCGAAGTAAGTGGACGCGGCATGCAGTGCATGCTGTGACAGACCCGGATCTCGCTCGCTGTGCATGAGTGCCGCAGCAATGCTCGACAGGTTCGGTTGCGAGGTCAGACCGCTCATCGCGTCTAGGGCGCCGTCGACCGCATCACAGCCGGCCTCAATCGCGGCAAGCACCGACGCCGAGGAAATCCCACTGGTGTCGTGCGTGTGGAAGTGCACCGGCAGCCCAGTCTCTTCCTTAAGCGCCTTCACCAGCGTAGCGACCGCGCGCGGCCAGCAGATTCCCGCCATGTCCTTGATGGCCAGGATGTGCACGCCAGCCTTTTGCAATTGGCGCGCGACGCGGCTGTAGTAGGCCAAGTTGTACTTCGGTCGCGAGGGGTCGAACAGGTCACCTGTGTAGCAAATCGCGCCTTCACAAAGCGCGCCGGACTCGAGCACCGCATCGATTGAAACGCGCATGTTCTCGACCCAGTTAAGCGCATCAAATACCCGAAACAGATCCACTCCGGCGCTGGCAGCTTGTTTCACAAAAAAGCGCACGACGTTGTCGGCATAGCTTGTGTAGCCGACGCCGTTGGCGCCGCGCAGCAGCATCTGGAACAGAATGTTGGGCACCTGTTCCCGCAGCTGCGCCAAGCGTTGCCACGGGTCCTCTTTCAGGAAGCGCATCGCCACGTCGAAGGTGGCGCCGCCCCAGCATTCGAGCGACAACAGTTGCGGCAACTCGCGCGCGTAAAAGGGCGCGATCGGCAACATATCTGCCGTGCGCATCCGCGTGGCGAACAGTGACTGATGCGCGTCCCGCAGCGTGGTATCGGTCATCAGCACGGGCTTGCTGTCGAGCATCCACTGGGCGAAGCCCTCGGCGCCCAACTGGCGAAGGCGGTCGCGCGAGCCGGCTGGAATCGGCATCGCCATGTTGACCTTCGGCAGCACCGGCTTGATGAACGGCAGGTCCGGCAGCTTGCGGCCCTTCATCTCCGGGTGGCCGTTGACCGTGACGTCGGCAATGAAGCCCAGCAACCGGCTAGCCCGATCGCGCCGCTTGGTGAACTCGAGCAACTGCGGCGTGGTGTCTATGAAGCGCGTGGTCACCGTGCCGGCCGCGAAATCCGGATGGTTGATGGCGTTCTCGAGGAACTGCAGGTTCGACGCGACGCCGCGAATGCGGAATTCACGCAGCGCGCGATCCATGCGCTGAATGGTCTCCGGCGCGGTCGGCGCCCAGGCCGTCACCTTGACCAGCAGCGAGTCGTAGTACGGTGTGATGACTGCGCCGCCATAGGCCGTTCCCGCGTCAAGGCGGATCCCGAAACCCGCGGCGCTGCGGTAGGCGCTGAGCCGGCCATAGTCTGGGAGGAATCCATTCTCCGGGTCTTCCGTGGTGATCCGACATTGCAGCGCGTGGCCGTTGAGCTTGATCTCCGACTGCGGCGGCACGCCGGTGGCCCGCGATCCCAGACTACCGTCAGTGTGCGTCTCGTCCTCCCGCAGGCCGATGCGGCCGCCCTGGCTGATGCGAATCTACGCCTTCACGATGTCGATCCCGGTAATGAGCTCGGTCACTGTGTGCTCGACCTGGATGCGTGGGTTCACCTCGATGAAATAGAACCTGCCAGTGTCAGCGTCCATCAGGAATTCGACGGTTCCCGCGTGGGTGTAGTCGACCGCGCTCATAAGCTTGAGCGCGCTCTCGCAAAGGCGCTGGCGAGTGATGTCGTCCATGTAAGGCGCAGGCGCCCTTTCGACCACTTTTTGGTTGCGCCGCTGCACTGTGCAATCGCGCTCGAAGAGATGCACGATGTTCCCGTGCGTGTCGCCGAGGATCTGTACTTCCACGTGCCGCGCACGCTGCACCAGTTTTTCGAAGTAGACCTCGTCGTTGCCAAAAGCGGCCAAGGCTTCGCGCCGGGCCGCTGCCAGCGCGCCTTCGAGTTCTCCCTCGCCCTGAATCGCTCGCATGCCGCGACCTCCGCCGCCCCAACTGGCCTTGAGCATTATCGGATAGCCGACTTCAGCGGCCATGCGCCTGCATTCGGCCAAGTCGAGCGGTAGCGGCGCCGTCGCTGGCATTACGGGCACCCCCGCGGCCACGGCGGCGTTGCGCGCTGCCACCTTGTTGCCGAGTGTGCGCATCACAGCCGGCCGCGGACCGATCCATTTGATGCCGGAATCAATCACTGCCTGGGCAAAGTCGGGGTTCTCCGACAGGAAGCCGTAGCCCGGATGGATTGCGTCGACGTTCGCCGCGCGCGCCACGCGCAAGATGTCCTCGATGTCAAGGTACGCCGCAAGTGGCTTCTTCCCCTCGCCCACCAAATAGCTCTCGTCCGCCTTGAAGCGATGCAGAGCCAGCCGGTCCTCTCGCGAATAAATGGCCACCGTGCGCA
This sequence comes from Variovorax sp. P5_A3, assembly GCF_056400665.1. Classification (NCBI taxonomy): domain Bacteria; kingdom Pseudomonadati; phylum Pseudomonadota; class Betaproteobacteria; order Burkholderiales; family Comamonadaceae; genus Variovorax; species Variovorax sp. P5_A3. The sequence goes on from NZ_JBFUKW010000016.1 coordinate 135,059, forward strand.
TATTCATCTCGGAGGCTGCGCGCATCACGCGGATTGCAATTTCCGACCGGTTGGCGATCAGAATCGATTGGATAGGTTGCGAATTCGTCGAGATTTATCGTTGGATGCCCGCTCACGCGGTTCTGACCCATTTGCGGGATGGGGGTCTCTTAGTGCCTCTGCTTTCGCCCCAACCCTACAGAAGGTCGTGACTCGGCCGATCGCAAACGTCTCTGATCGGTCGCCACTCATCCCATTCGCACGCGAGCGGGTACTTCGAGTCTTTCATCTGAACCAAATCATTCGATGGAGCTTCGTGACGAAGCGGACCTGGCGGTCGGGCGAGCGGGGAGTTGCTGTAAGAATTCGACATGTGGTGATCCGAAGTGGAAAGGAACGTGAGCCGCCATCGCTGACAGGGATATGCGGACAAAGGGAAGCGGTCCGGGCGCCATCTCGCAGGTGTTTGCGTCATCCAATCGCCTTCATCAGCTTCCCCAGCTCCGAGAAGTTGCGGGTCACTTTGAAGCCGCACTCTTCCATGATGGCGAGCTTGGCATCCGCGGTGTCGGCGCCGCCGGAAATCAGCGCGCCGGCATGGCCCATGCGCTTGCCGGGGGGCGCCGTCACACCGGCGATGAAGCCGACGATCGGCTTCTTCATGTTGTCCTTGCACCAGCGCGCCGCATCGGCTTCGTCGGGGCCGCCGATCTCGCCGATCATGATGACCGC